>NZ_JACDCW010000072.1 GCF_013817345.1 Methylibium sp. | reverse complement strand
CCTACCTCGAGAAGCTCGGCTTCTACCTGGCCGGCTACGGCTGCACCACCTGCATCGGCAACTCGGGCGACCTCACGCCCGAGATCAACGAGGCGATCAGCAAGAACGACCTGGTGTGCGCGGCGGTACTTTCGGGCAACCGCAACTTCGAAGCGCGCATCCACCCGAACATCAAGGCCAACTTCCTCGCCTCACCCCCGCTCGTGGTGGCCTATGCGATCGCCGGCACGGTGCAGCGCGACCTGATGACGGAGCCGGTCGGCAAAGGAACGGGTGGACGCGACGTCTACCTCGGCGACATCTGGCCGAGCAGCGAGGAAGTGCATGCGCTCATGAAGTTCGCGATGGACGGCAAGGCCTTCAAGAAGAACTACGACAAGGTCAAGAGCGAGCCGGGCGAACTGTGGGAGCGGATCAAGGGCGTAAAAGGCAACGTCTACACCTGGCCCAAGAGCAGCTACATCGCCGAGCCGCCCTTCTTCCAGAACTTCACCATGCAGCCGACGGCGCTCGAATCCGGCGTGCGCGGCGCGCGCATCATGGGTCTGTTCGGCGACTCGATCACCACCGACCACATCTCGCCCGCGGGCTCGTTCAAGGAAACGACACCGGCCGGCAAGTACCTGCTCGAGCGCGGGGTGCTCAAGGCCGACTTCAACAGCTACGGCTCGCGCCGCGGCAACCACGAGGTGATGATGCGCGGCACCTTCGCCAACGTGCGCATCAAGAACCTGATGCTGCCGGCGGGGGCCGACGGCTCGCGCGAGGAAGGCGGCTACACTCTGTACCAGGCGGAAGGTCCGCTCAAAGGCCAGAAGCTGGCCATCTACGACGCCGCCATGAAATACATGGACGCCGGCGTGCCGACGGTCATCTTCGGTGGCGAGGAATACGGCACCGGCTCATCGCGCGACTGGGCCGCCAAGGGAACGCAGTTGCTCGGCATCAAAGCCGTCGTCGCCAAGAGCTTCGAGCGCATCCACCGCAGCAACCTCGTCGGCATGGGCGTGCTGCCGCTGCAGTTCAAGGCGGGCGACGGCTGGGAGAGTTTGGGCCTGACCGGCAGCGAAGTCATCGACGTCGAACTGGGTGCGGAGATCAAGCCGCAGACCGACGCCACGCTCGTCATCCGGCGGGCCGACGGCAGCCAGCAGCGCGTGCCGCTCACCCTGCGCATCGACACGCCGATCGAGGTCGATTACTACAAACATGGCGGCATCCTGCCTTTCGTTCTCAGGCAGCTACTCGCAGCCTGAGAACTGCAGGCAAAGGCCTGCCCTCATGACGACCGCCGCGCTGGGCGCGCGTCGAGGTTCTCCGCCAACTGCTCGCTGCCTGAGAACTGCGGTTGCCGGCGTGCTCGTCGCGACCGGCCGCAGTCTTTCGGGGCTGCGGCTTTATTCGTTGTTCAGCGCAACTGCGCGTATCGCTGCGCGTCGAAACCCACGATCACGGCGTCGCCGCTTTCGAGTACCGGCCGCTTGATCACGCTCGGGTAATCGCGCATCACCGCGGCGGCGCTGACCGCATCGACAACGCCGCCTTGCACGGCCGCATCGAGCTTGCGCCAGGTCGTGCCCTGGCGATTGAGCAGCCGCTCCCAACCCGCCTGGGCAAGCCACCGCGCCAGTGCCGCCTCGGGCACGCCGGACTTCTTGAAGTCGTGGAAGCGGTAAGCAAGGCTCTGGCCGTCGAGCCAGGCGCGCGCCTTTCTCACCGTGTCGCAGTTCTGCAGGCCGTACAGCACGAGCATGGAGTCAAAGGAAGCCAGTGCCGCGGTTCTCGCAGATCGGATCCATGTTGTGACCGAGTTCTGCCACCCGGTCGCTGGTGTCGAGACTGACCTGGAACCAGATGCAGAACGGCGTTTCGTAACGGTAGGACCAGAGCTGGTGCTGCTGGCGCGACAGGAACTGCACGTGCGACGGACTGCCGATGCTGCGCAGCACCTCGGCCTTGCTCATGCCGATCTTCAACTCGAGGAAGTTCTGTTCGGTCAGCACCTGTTCCCACGCGATCAGCCGGTCGTTGGCGTCGAAGTCGAGCATGTAGGTGTGCTTGCCGTACGGGCCTCGCGCGAATTCCAAGCGCACGCCGCCGTTCTCGCTGTCATAGCGGCCCGTGGGCGAACCCAACTGCTCCACGGCCTGCGCCGTGCTGCTGCCCTTCGGAAGCCCTTTGGGGCTGTAGCCAGCGCAGCCGGCCAAGACCATGGCCGCAAGGGCCAGCCCCATAGTGAGACTGCGCGAACCGTGCAGGTGGCGGCGCAGTGTGGAGACGGCTTGGAAGCGCATCGGTGAATTCTGCCCCTGTTGCTAAGCCGACTTGGCCGCGGGGCCGAGTCACCGCCAACCGCCAGCGGTTGAAGGGCCGCTCGAAAGCGTCTTACAGGATCGCATCGAGCGACCTCGCGCACGATGAGCTCTAACTCGAACGAAGATTACGCCGCCTCCCGCGCTCGGCAACGCCCGTAGCGCTCGTTCACCCGGTTGGCGAACCATGCGGTCGTGAGCTTGCGGGTGATCTTCGGGCTTTGCAGGCGGATGTTCGGCAGCATGGCGCGGGGCAGCGGCCGGCCCGGAGGGTCGGCCAGCGCGAACACCCGTTTGTAGAGCTGCGTTCGATCGAAGTCTTCCGTCGTGCCCTGCTCGAGAGCGCGGCGGATGGCCGCATCGCTCAGGTTCAGGTGTTTGCCGAGTACGCGCGTGGCCAGCTCCGTGCTGCCGGGTCTCTCCGCGCCCTCGGGGCCATGCAGCACCAGATCGCCGTCGAGCGCGAGCGGAATGCCGGACGCTCTGCTGACCGCGCTCTGAAAGGCCGCATTGCGGCTGGCGTAGTGCCCGGCGTTGAAGTCGGCGAACCGGTAGAGGGGCGTGTCGTACGGGGCCGGGTAGTCGAGGAGGTGGGCAATGCCGAAATACATGCCGCCGCGCCTTGTGAACACCTCGCGGCGCAGGCTATCCGCCACCGGATACGGATAGGGCTTGTCCGCTGCGTGCTGCTCGGCGAAAGCGATGCTCACCTGCATCGGCCCGCCGGTGCGCACTGGGTTCCAGCCGGCGAAGAGCCGCTGGCCCAGCGGCACCATGCCGATGAAGTCCTCGAAGATCCGGCTCAGCTCTCCTTCTGTCTTGGCGGCATCGATGCGCTCGCTGTAGCTTTTGCCGTTGGGCGAAGTCACGGCCAGCGCCGCACGCACGATCAGTTTGGGAACGCCCGCTTGCTCGGCCCGTCGGTCGATTTCGCGCCAGGTGATCGCGGCGAGATTGGGGACGACCGGCAAGGCGCGAAAGCCCGACTCCTGCTCGGTGACCGCGATGACGGCACAGATGTTTTCCGGCGTGGGCGCGATTTCCATCGCGGCGAATGCGGCGTAGATATCGGTAGCCCAGGCGGCCGGCTCGGGCGTGGCGGGCGGCAGCAGGCGGGTGATCAGCGCGCGACCGCGAGCGGGGTCGAGGGGCGGTCCCGGGTCGGTCGTCTGCTGCGTGGCGCAGCCGGCCAAGACGGCCAGGCAACCGGCGGCGAGCCACAGCGCCGGTCGGCTCCAGCGTGCCGCCGAAGGCGCTTTGCAGCCGCTCGCCCTCGAATCGCCGGCACGGCACGGCGTGCGGCTTCCCGATCCCGAGCCCCTCGGTGGATTCAGAAGGCCGCCACCGCGCCATTGCTGCGCGGATCGAAACCGCCGATCAGCAGGCCGTTGGCTTCGCGGATCAGTGCGCCGGCATGGCCGACCGACTCGTCCCAGTCGGCCAGTGCCTCGACATCGTGGCCCATGGCCCTGAGGGCAGCGAAGGTCGATTCCGGGAAGCGCGCCTCCAGCTTGAGGCTGTCGCTCGGCTGACCCCAGGTGCGGCCCAACAACCAGCGAGGCATCTCGATGGCGGCCTGCGGTGCGATGCCGAAACGGTGGATGCGGCTGAAGACCGTCGCCTGCGTTTGCGGCTGACCGTCGCCGCCCATCGTGCCGTAGGCCATTAGGCGACCGTCGTCCAGGCGGGCCATCGCGGGATTGAGCGTGTGGAACGGCCGCTTGCCAGGCGCCAGCGCGTTCACGTGCGCCGCATCGAGGCTGAAGCTGCAGCCACGGTTTTGCCAGTTGATGCCCGAGCCGGGCAACACCAGTCCAGAGCCGAACTCGTGATAGATGCTCTGGATGAAGGAGACCGCCCGGCCTTCACCGTCGATGACGCCCATCCAGACCGTGTCGCCGGGGTCGGTCTTGCGGCCGAAGGGCGCTGCTTCGGTGAGGCTGATGCGCCCGGCCAGTTCGTCCAGCAGGTCGTCCTGCAGCAGCGACTCGGGCGCCACCGACATAAAAGCCGGATCGGTGACGTGCCGGTCGCGCAGCGCAAACGCCTGCTTCGTGGCTTCGACCTGTGCGTGCACGAACGCAGGCCCGAGAGGATCGACGTCCCAGCCGGTGAGCCGCTGCATGATGCCCAGGATCATCAGCGACACGACGCCCTGCGACGGCGGTGTCATGTTGAGCAGCGTGGCGCCGGGCAGGCGCAGCGACAGGGGATCGATCCGTCTGGCATGGTGAGCCGCCAGATCGTCGTGCGTCAGCGGGCTGCCGAGTGTGGCCAGTTCGGCGGCGATTTCGCGCGCCAGTTCGCCGCGATAGAAGTCGTCCGTTCCGCGCGCCGCCAGGCGAGAAAGCGTGGCGGCCAGACGCGGCTGGCAAAACAGGCTGCCCGCCTGCGGCACTTGCCCGTTCACCAGAAACGTCTCCGAAAAGCCCGCGATCGGGTCCAGTTCGGCCCGCTTGGCCGTCGTGCAGGCCCACTGGCTGTGCGTCACGGGGATGCCCTCCCGCGCATACCAGATCGCATCCTCGAGCAGCCGCGACAGCGGCAGCCGCCCGCCCCACTCCCGAGCCAGCACGTGAGCCGCTCCCCAACCCGACACCGTGCCGGCCACCGTGAGCGCGGCCACGCCGCCGCGAAACGGAATACTGCCGCGCACGCCCCGCGGCGCATACGCATCGAGGGTGGCTGCAGCGGCGCTGGCGCCGCTGGCATCGATGCCCAGCGACTGCCCGCCCGGCCCGTTGATGACCCAGAAGCCGTCGCCGCCGATGGAGTTCATGTGCGGGTACACGACGGCGATGGAGGCCGCCGCCGCGATCATGGCTTCGAGCGCGTTGCCGCCTTCGCGAAGAACGCTCAGGGCGGCCTCGGCGGCCAGGCTGTGCGGCGCCACGGCAATGCCGCGGCGGCCGAGAAAGGATTGAGTCATGACGTGGGGCCCGATGGATGCGGTGAGCCGGACGAGCCTACCAGCCGATCGCCTCCGGCAGCCAGGTGGCGATGGGCGGAAAGAGGAACACCAGGGCGACACCCACGATCTGCAGCCCCACGAAAGGCAGCACGCCGACGTAGATGTGCCGCGTGGTGATCTCCGGCGGCGCCACACCGCGCAGGAAGAACAGCGACCAGCCGAAAGGCGGCGTGAGGAACGAGGCCTGCAGATTGATGGTGATCAGCATCGCCAGCCAGACCGGGTCGACGCCCGCCGCATTGAAGATCGGCAGGAACAGCGGCACGGCGATGTAGCTGATCTCGATCCACTCGAGAAAGAAGCCGAGCACGAAGATGAGCCCCATCAGGAACCAGATGTCGCCATTGATGCCGCCCGGCAGCATCTCGAACAGATCTTCGATCAGGCCTTCGCCATGTAGCCCCCGAAATGCCAGGCTGAAAACCTGTGCGCAGATCAGTATGAACAGCACCATCGCCGAGATGCGGGTGGTGGTCTGCATCACCTCGCGCAGCACCGATAGCGACAGCCGTCGCGCCAGCGCCACCACCAGGATCGCGCCGAGCGCGCCCATCGATGCCGCCTCGGTGGGCGCAGCGACGCCGCCAATGATCGAGCCCAGCACCGCGAACACCAGCGTCACGGGCGGCAGCGCCACCTTCACGACACGCAGCCACAGGTCGCGCCTGGAGAGCGCATCGCGCTCGGCCCGCGGCACCGGCGGCATGGCGTTCGGGCGCAGCATGCCGTACACCACGATCCAGGTGCAGTACAGCGCAGCCAGCATCAGCCCCGGGAACACGGCGGCCGCGAACAGCGTGCCGACCGACAGCTGCATGATGTCCGACAGCAAGATGAGCACAAGGCTCGGCGGAACGATCTGGCCCAAGGTGCCCGACGCGCAGATGGCGCCACAGGAAACGCCCGGGTCATAGCCGCGCCGCAGCAACGTCGGCAGGGTCAGCAAGCCGAGCGTGATGACGGTCGCGCCCACGATGCCGGTGGTCGCGCCCAGCAGCACGCCCACGCCGATGATGCCCAGCGCCATGCCGCCGCGCAGGCCGCCGGCGAGGTGGCCGATGACGTCGAGCAAATCCTCTGCCAGCCGCGACTTCTCCAGCATGACGCCCATGAAGACGAACAGCGGAATCGCCAGCCACTGGTAGTTGGCGACCACGCCGTAGATGCGTGCCGGCAGCAGGTTGAACAGACTCTCGCCGAAGCCCATGAAGCCGAAGATGAAGCCGCTCGCCGCCAGCGTGATGCCGACCGGCACGCCCGTCATCAGCAGGGCAAAGAAGCCGATCAGCAGGCCGATCGCCAGCCACTCCTGCGGGCTCATCGCCCGCTCTCCGCGGCCGGCTTGGCAGACAGCCGCAGTGCTGCCGCGACGCCCTGCGCAAAGGCCTGCAACCCGAACAGCGCGAAGCCGAGCGGGATCAGCGCCTTGAGCACCCAGCGGTGGGTGAGCCCACCGGGGTCGGCGGAGATCTCATCGATGCTGTAGGACTGTTCGACGTAGTTCATCGAATAGCGGATCACCAGCGCGGCGAGCGCCACCGCAAGCACGGCCGTGAACAGATCGACCGCCGCCTGACCGCGCGGTGAATAGCGCGCGTAAAACACATCAACACGCACGTGCTCGCCCTTGTTCAGCGCGTAAGTCATGCCGATCAGCACCAGCGGCGCGAGCAGGTGCCACTCGAGCTCCTGCGACCACACCGAACCGATGCTGAAAACGTAGCGCAGCAGCACGTTGACGGCCATCACGACCACGATGACCAGCGTGAGCCACGAGGCGGCGCGGCCGATCCGGTCCACGGCACGGTTCACCGCGGCGACGAAGGCGCCGGGCAACGTGCCGCTCGCCGGCCCGTTGCCGGCGGAAGGCGGGGCGCTCAATGCGGCCCCGAAGACGGTTGCACGTGCGGGTTCCGGCTCGCGGGTGCCTTGCTTCGCAACGGCGGCCGCGTTCTGCTGCGCGGGCGAGGCATCAGACCGAAACGATCTTGCTGTGGTACGGCCCTTCGCTGTAGCCGGCCCAGGCCTCGTACTTCTTCTGGTAGGCCGCGTAAGAGTCGTTCACCTTCTTGGTCATCGGATCCTTCGCCACCGCCTCGGCGATCACCTTGGCGGTGACTTCGCGCAGCTTCTGGATCACCTCGTCGGGCAAGGGCCGCGCGATCACACCCTGGTTCTTGATCAGATCGTCCATCGCCTCGGCGTTGTTGCGCTGGCACCAGGCCTCGCTGATCACGTTGCAGGCCGCAGCCGCGTTTTCCACCACCGCCTGCAGGTCCTTGGGCAGCTTGCCCCACGCCGCCTTGTTGATCAGCAGCTCGGACACCGTGGCCGACTCGTGCCAGCCGGTCGTGTAGTAATACTTGGCGGCGTTGTGCAGGCCGAGCTTGCGGTCCTGGAAGGGGCCGACGAACTCGGCGGCGTCGATCACGCCGCGCTCCAGCGCCGGGAAGATTTCTCCGCCGGGCAGCAGCTTCACATCGACGCCGAGTTCGGCATAGACACGGCCGGCCAGGCCCGGAATGCGCATCTTCAGGCCCTTGAGATCGGCACTCGACTTGATCTCCTTCTTGAACCAGCCGGTCATCTGCACACCGGTGTTCCCGCAGGGCATGGCGATCATGCCGAAGGGCGCATAGACCTCGTTCCACAGTGCCTGGCCGCCGCCGTCGTAGAGCCAGCCGTTGATGCCCTGGAAGTTCAGGCCGAAAGGCACGGCGGTGAAATACTGCGCCGCGAAGGTCTTGCCGGTCCAGAAGTAGCTGTTGGCGTGGTTCATCTCGACGGTGCCGGAACGCACGGCGTCGAAGCCTTCGAGCGCCGGGATGAGCTCGCCCGCGCCGAACACCTGGATCTTCAGCCGCCCGCCGGACATCGCGTCGATGCGCTTGGCTAGGTCGGTGGCGCTGCCCGGGCCCTCCATGTAGAACGGCGAGCCCTTGCCGTAGGCGCTGGTCATCTTCCAGCTGAACTTTTCCTGGGCTCTGGCGATCGCCGGAAAGCCGAGTGCCGTGCCGGCAAGGGCCGCCACCGAACCGCTTCGCAGCAGTGTGCGTCGTGTCTGGGTCATGAGGTTTCCTGGAATTGATGAGTCTTTGCAGCCCTGCTCGACAAGAGCGGACACGGCGGCTGGGCTGTTCCATGCTAGGTGCGTGCCACACCGTCGTCAACGCAGGGAAAACGCGTTGATCCACGCAGGCGCGATGGCAGCGTCAGCACACCGCGGCACGGGGCAAGGCGGAGCTGCGGTGCGGTGCGGTGCGGTGCAAATGGTGCACGAGCGCACCAGCTTCGACCTGGTGCACTTGCAACGGGCGGCGGATTTCGCCAACGCTCCGCCACTCTCTGACAAGCCGGTAGACCTGCACCGCCTTGCGGGCTTGCTCGAAGAAGTGCGAAGCGGCGTTGCCCGCCGCTACAGTGACGCGATGACTTCGAGACACCGCAAAAATGGCGCCGGACACGCGCTCACGGGCTGGCTCGACGGCAGCCATCGCCCCACCCATCGCGGCGTGTACGCGCGCAAGGAGCCGGCAGGCCCCTATGCCTGTTGGGGCGGTGAAGGCTGGTTCGCCGATGCGGCAACGCCGCAAGCGGCGGCGCTCGAGGAAGCGCCCAGTGCGCATCAGGCCGCGCCCTGGCGCGGCCTGGCAAAGCCGCCTGCGGCACCCTGCCTGACCTGCCGTGGGCACACGGTGCTAGACCATGGCTACGACGAGCAGACTGAACTAGACACCATCATGGAGTGCCCGGACTGCTGAGCAGCCCGGCTCGCGTTCGCGCCCCCGGGGTTCCCGCTAGCTGCGCTTCGGCTTCGGCTTGGGCCTTGGCGGCTCGGGCTTCTTCGGTGGCTTGAATCCGAGCGTTTTCATGGCGCCGGTGAGCGACTGTTTCGCCTTCCAGTAGTCGGACCAGGGGTCGTCTTTCTGGAAGGACAAATGCTCGCGCGCACTGGTGATCGTCCATTGCGCGCCGCTCTTGATCCGGGCGAGCTGCTCCCACGAGACCGGCATTGAAACCCCCAGCCCGGGGCGCGCCCTGGCGGTAAACGCCACGGCAGTCGTCGCGCCGTGACCGTTGCGCAGGTAGTCCGCAAAGATCTTGCCGATCCGGTTGGCAGGGCCGCTCTTGGCGACGAAGCGATCGGGGATGGTCTGCGCGAGATGCACGACCACTGCCTGTGAGAAGGCCTTCACCGTGTCGTAGTCCCAGCGCGCGGCGATCGGCACCACGACATGCAGGCCCTTGCCGCCGCTGGTCTTGAGCCAGCTCTCGAGGCCCAGATGCTGCAGGAGCGCCCGGGTGAGCACGGCAGCTTCTCGCACCGCAGCCCATGCCACGCCCTCGCCCGGGTCGAGGTCGAACACCAGGCGGTCGGGCTTGTCGATGTTCCTCGACGTCGAGTTCCAGGTGTGCAGTTCGATAACGTTCATCTGCGCCGCGCCGAGCAGGGCCTGCACGGTGTCGACCTGCAGCAGCGCGTCATGCTCGGGCCAGAGCGCGGGGTCGAGTTCGGTGATGCCCGCAATGCCAATCTTCTCGCCATGCTTCTGGAAGAAAAGCGGGCCGGTGACGCCTTTCGGGCCGCGAACCAGCGAGACGGGGCGGCCCTTCACGTGAGGCAGGATCCAGTCCGCGACGCTTTCGTAGTAGCGCACCAGATCGATCTTCTCGAGGCCGGTGCTCGGGTCGATGACGCGCCGGGGGTTGGAAACCTTGATGCCCATGACAGACCCCGCGGATGCTGCTGACGGCGATGCAGACGTGGAAGCGGATGCTGCCCCCCGGCGAGAGGCGCCGGACGGGCTGACCGAGCGTTCGCGCGTGACAGCGCGCGCCGGCTTGTCGGTGCGCACACCGACGAAGGACGCATGCCGGATCTGATCGGCCGGCGTCCACTCGGCGAAGCCGACCTCCACCACGAGTTTCGGCTGCACCCAGCGCACACTCGCGGCACTGCGCCGGCCCCACCGCCTCTTGCCCACGCTGCCGGCGGCATCGAACGGCGCGGTGGTGGATTCCAGCTTGACGAGCCGCTTGTGCAGATCGCGCGCAGCCTTCGAATCCCAGCCGGTCCCGACGCTGCCCACGGCGGTCAGCTTTCCGTCGGCGTCATGCACGCCCAGCAGCAGGCTGCCGACCTCCGAAGAGGCGCCCGTCCTGTCGGTGAAGCCGCCGACAACGAACTCCTGCCGGCGGTGGCACTTGAGCTTGAGCCAGGTTTCGCTGCGCCCCGAGCGATAGGGTGCATCGGTGCGCTTGGCGATCACGCCCTCCAGGTGCATCTCGCAGGCCGAGCGCAGCACGCTTGCCGCATCGGCGGCGAAGGCCTCGCTGAATCGAAGGTGCTCGCCGGTCTTGCCCTCCAGCAAGCGCTCGAGCAACGCCCGGCGAGCCTGCAGCGGCGCATCCCGCAAGTCGTAACCCTCGAAGTACGGAAGATCGAACAGGAAGTAGGCGATCCGCTGCGTGCTCGACTTGTCGAAGGCTTGCTGCAAGGCGTTGAAGTCCGGGGCGCCGTCGTCTGCGAACACGACGATTTCGCCGTCGAGCCACGCCGAGCCGAGGCCGAGCTTCTTCAATTCATCGGCCAAGCCCGGCATCTTCGACGTCCAGTCGTGGCCATTGCGCGTGAAGAGCCGCGCAACGCCGCGCTTGACGCGGGTGAGCAGTCGGTAGCCGTCGAACTTGATCTCGTAGAACCAGTCGCCAGCCGTCGGAACGCCTGATGCCAAGGTCGCGAGCTGAGGGGAAAGCTTGTCCGGCAGAGTCGCCTTGACGGCTCCCGGCACCCCGCCCTGGCCGGCCTCGCCTTGCCTTGCCGTCGCCGCAGCCTTGCGCGAGCGAGGCTGCGGCTTTTGCGTCTTCGTTGCCAGACCCGGCGGCTTCGCGATGACGCTGTCCGGCAAAGCCGTCACCACGTCGTACTCCGCTCGCGTTCGGGCAAAGCCGTCGCGCTTCTTGAACAGCAGCCACGGGTCCTGCCGCTCCTCGCCGGGTTTGCGGATGCGGATCAACTCCCACCGGCCCGCCATCTTCTGACCGTGAAGCTCGAAGAGCAGCTTGCCCTTCTCGAGCCCTTCGCGCGCATTGCCGATCGGCTCCCAGGTGCCGTGATCCCAGACGATGACGGTGCCGGCGCCGTAGTTTCCGGGCGGGATGGTTCCCTCGAACGAGCCATAGGACAGCGGGTGGTCCTCGGTGCGCACGGCCATGCGCTTGTCCGTGGGATCGAAGCTCGGGCCCTTGGGCACCGCCCATGAAAGAAGCACACCGCCGAGCTCCAGCCGGAAGTCGTAGTGCAGCCGCGTGGCCGCGTGCTTCTGGATCACGAACGAGAGTTGCTGGCCCTGCTTTGCTGGCGCATCCTGCGGCTCGGGCGTCTTGCCGAAATCACGCTTGGTCCGGTAGCGGTGAAGCGGGTCGGGCACCGCGGCCTTGCCTTGCTCCGGGCGGACAGGGCTTGCTCTGGCGACCACGCTGCGAGCCATTGCTAGGCACGTTTGCGAGCTGCAGTCTTCCTGGGCGCCTTGCGGGCAGCCGCGGCATCGGCCTTCTTCGCAGGTGCGGAGTTCGAACCAGGCTTGCGGTTACCGAGGCTCTTCGCCAACAGCTCGGTCAGGTCGACCACATTGCTCGGCGCCGGAGCAGCGCCCTCTTCCAGCGGCTGCACCTTCTCGGTCTTGCCCGCTTCAATGCGTTGCTCCAGCAGGGCGTGCACGGCCTCGGTGAACCTGTCGGCGTAGCGCTCAGGTTGCCAAGCCTCGGTCATGTCCTTGATGAGCTGGCCGGCCATCTTCAGCTCGTTGTCCTTGAGCTGGACCGCTTTCTTGCCTTCGGCCGGAAGATTGAGTTCGCTCCACGGCCGGATCTCCTTTGCCCACCGCAGCGTGTTGAGCATCAGCGCCGGGCCGGCCGGCACGACGGCGGCGAGGTGCTCCTTGGTGTGCATGACGACGCGCGCGATGCCGATGACACCGGCCGCAAGCATCGCCTCGCGCAGCAGCACATACACCTTCTCGCCCTTGCCGATGGGCTCGAGGTAGTACGGCTTTTCCAGGTGCGTGAACGCGATCTCCGCGGCCTGCACGAAGGCTTCGATCTCGATGGTCTGGGTGGTCTTCGGATAGGCGGCCTTGATCTCGTCGTCGCCCAGCACCACGTAGTCGCCGCCTTCGACTTTCACGCCCTTGACGATGTTGGTGCGATCGATCTCCTTGCCGGTCCGCTTGTTGATGCGCTTGTAGCCCACCGGATCCATCGATCGCTTGTCCAGCCAGTCGAAGTCGATGCCGCTTTCCGACGAGGCCGGATAGAGCGCCACCGGCACGTGCACCAGCCCGAAGCTGATGGCGCCTTTCCAGATGACGCGAGGCATGGCGACTCCAATCGAGCAGGAAGAAAGTCAGAGAAAACAGCTAGCAACCGGCGTTCCCGAACACAAAGCGACTGGGCGCAACCCCGGGTCGCGGGCTTTTGCTCGGGCACGAAAGTGGGCATCCTGCAGTTTCTGAAAGCCGTGGATGAAATCGCATGCAGTCCGTGCATGCGGCCCGTCCTGGCGATTAACACGAAGGTAGCGCTCATATGTGGATCCCCGACTGGCTGTACGAACGCCTCCCGCTGGTCTATGTGGCCGCGGGCGCAGCTTGCCTGTGGGCTTTCGGCCTGACGCTCCATGGCCTGCCGAGCGCCCTGCTCTTCTTCGCTGCCGCGCTGCGGACGTTCACGCTGCGTCGCGTCGAGCGAAGCGCCGGGCCGCTGCAATCGAAGCAGCGCCTGCCGTACGTGCGCAACGGCAAGCGCCAAGCGCCGCGTTACGCGCGCAACTGAGGCACCGCCTGGTCCTGCATGACAAGAACGAGGTCCGCCTGACAGAGCAACCGCGTTCCTACGGCCGCAACACGATCTTCGCCGAGGCGCTGTGGCCGCGGTCCAGATCGACGAAGGCTTGCGGCCCGTCGTCCAGCCGCCGCTCTTCCACCCATGACAGATCGCCGAAGCTGCCGCGGTGCAGCGCATCGACGGTGGCGCGCAGGTCGGCCGTGGTGTAGGTGTAGGTCCCCAGCAGCGTGATCTCAGCGAGCGTGAGCTTGCGCATGTCAATCTCGCTGGCCCAGTCCTGCAAGCCGACGTGCATGATCACGCCGCCGGGCTTGATGGCCGCGAAAGCCTGATTGCGTGTGGCCTTGCTGCCTACGGCGTCGATCACGTAGTCGAAGTGGCTGTCGGCCAGCGGCTGCTGGCGCGGATCGATGGCCTCGCATCGGGCGGCACGCGCCAGCGTCTCGCGGCGCAGCGGGTTCAGCTCGGTGACCGTCAGGCGCTCGACGCCCAGGTGTTCGAGCAGCAGCGCGGCCAGCATGCCGATCGCGCCGCCGCCGATCACGAGCACCCGGCACTCGTGAAGAGGGCGCGCCAGCACGCGCATCGACAGATTCACCGCATGCCAGGCCGTCGCGGCCGGTTCGGTGAGCGCCGCAGCGACCGCCGGCATGTCCTGCGGCATTTCGATGAGACTCGCCGCCGGGATGCTCATGTACTCGGCATAGGCGCCGGGGCGCGTCATGCCGACCATGGTGCGGTTCGCGCACAAGTTGTTGCGGCCCTGCACGCAGTATTCGCAGGTGCCGCAGGTGATGAGCGGGTTGCCGGTCCAGCGCGTGCCGGGCTCGAAGCCCCGCGCGGCCGACTGCGCGATGCTGCCGACGAACTCGTGCCCGAGCACGAGGCCGGGCTTGCGCCGCGGATCGTGGCCGTGCCATGCGTGCATGTCGGAGCCGCAGATGCCGACCGCCTCGATCTGCAGCACCACCTCGCCCTCGGCCAGATCGGGCATCGGGCGCTCGAGCACTTGCATCTCGTTCGGCTGGGTGTAGACAAGGGCTTTCATGGCGCTCCTCGGCTGGAAGGTGGAGGGTCGTTGATGGCGGCGCGCAGCAGTTCGACCATGCGGTCGATGTCGCTTCGCGTGCTGATGAACGGCGGTGCGAGCACCAGGGTGTCGCCGGGGGCACGGGTCAGCATGCCGCGATCGAAGACGGCCGCTTGCACCTCGGCCCCGCGCCGGCCGGGTTCGCCGGGCAGCGGCGCGAGCTCGATGCCCGCCGCCAGGCCGATGTTGCGCACGCTGACCACGCCCGGTGCATCGGCCAGCGAATGCACGGCCGCCTCGAAATGCGGGCTCAGCTCGCGCACGCGGGCCGGCAGGTCTTCTTCCTGCAGCACGTCGATGGTCGCCAGCGCCGCTGCGCACGCCAGGGGGTGCCCGGAGCAGGTGTAGCCATGCATCAGTTCCGCCAGATGCGGTGGCCCGTGCATCACCGAGTCGTGGACCTTGCGGCTGACGATCACGCCGCCCAGCGGCGCGGCGCCGTTGCTCACTGTCTTGGCGAACAGGATCATGTCGGGCACCACGCCGAAGGCCTGCGCTGCGAACATCGCCCCCAGGCGCCCGAAGCCGGTGATGACCTCGTCGAACACGAGCAGCAGGCCGTGCCGGTCGCAGATCTCGCGCAGGCGCTGCAGGTAGCCGACCGGCGGTACCAGCACCCCGGTGGACCCGGCCACGGGCTCCACGATGACTGCCGCGATGTTGGAGGCGTCGTGCAGGGCGACGATGCGGGTCTCGAGCTCGTCGGCCATCGCGGCGCCTTCGGCCGGCTGGCCGCGCACGAAAGCCTGGGTCTGCGCGTCCCAGGTCGAGCGCAGGTGGTCGGCACGCAGCATCGCGCCGCCGAAGGCGCGCCGGTTGTTCGTCATGCCGCCCACCGAGATGCCGCCGAAACCCACGCCGTGAAAGCCCCGCTCCCGGCCGACGAAGAGGTTGCGTTGGCCTTCGCCGCGCGAGCGCCAGTAGGCCAGCGCGATCTTCATCGCCGTGTCGCAGGCTTCGGAGCCGCTGTTGACGAGGAACACGCGGTCCAGGCCCGGCGGCGCGAGCGCGGCAATGCGCTCGGCGAGCGCGAACGCACCCGGGTGGCCGACCTGGAAGTTGGACGCGAAGTCCAGCGTGTCAATCTGCCGCTTCATCGCCTCGGCGATCCGGGGATGGCGGTGGCCGGCACCGACGCACCACAGCCCCGAAGTGCCGTCGAGCACCTCCCGGCCGTCGGCCGTGCGGTAAGACAGGCCTTCGGCCGACACCACCATGCGCGGCGCGGCCTTGAACTCGCGGTTCGGCGTGAACGGCATCCAGAAAGCGTCGAGCGCGGGCATGTTCATGGGTCTCCTCTACCGGGCCGTGAAGCCGCCATCGACCATCAGCGTCTGTCCGGTGATGTAGGCCGATGCCTCGCTGGCGAGGAACACCGTGGCGCCGTACAGGTCTTCGAGCCGCCCGTTGCGGCCGGTGCAGGTCTGCGCCGCCATGCGTTGCGCGAGTTCGGGGTTGTCGAACACCGCCGCGGTCAGCGCTGTCGGGAAGAAGCCCGGCCCGATGGCATTGCAGGTGACGCCGCGCGCCGACCATTCCTGCGCGATGGCGCGCGTGAGCTGCACGACGCCGCCCTTGCCCGCGCCGTAGGGGGCGCTGTTCGCGAAAGCACGGTGGCTTTGCAGCGACGCGATGTTGACGATGCGGCCCCATCCTCGCGACGCCATCTCCGGCGCCAGCGCCTGCGTCATGAAGAACGGCGCCGTGAGGTGCAGCGCGATCTGCGTCTGCCAGGCTTGCGGCGTGACTTCGGCGAAGGACTGGCGAAGATTCACACCGGCTGCGTTGACAAGGATGTCCACACCGCCGAGCCGTTGCCCCGCTTCAAGCGCGGTGGAACGCAGCGCCTCCACGTCGGTCAGATCGGCGGCGAGCCATTGCGCGTCGATGCCCTCTGCCGCCAGGCGCTGCGCGGCGGCGGCCAGTTCGGCCTCGCGCCGTGCCATCAGGAGCACGCGCGCTCCGGCGAGGCCGAGCGCACGCGCCATCGCCTCGCCGATGCCGGCGTTGCCACCGGTCACCAGCGCCCGGCGGCCGCCGAGGTCGAACAGCGAAGACACGTCGCCGGGCTTCATACGGTGACCGGCACGCCGAGATCGAAGTTCTCGCCGGGGAAGTACTTGGCCAGCCGGTCGTCGGCCGTGCGCGCATGCGCTTCCATGCCTTCCAGCCGCGAGATGCGCGCGGTGATCTCGCCGATGTCGCGCGCGGCGGCGCGGGTCATGCGTTGCCACGTCAGCGTCTTCATGAACTTGTGCACCGACAGGCCGCCCGAGTAGCGTGCCGCGCCCTTGGTCGGCAGCACGTGGTTCGGGCCGCTCGCCTTGTCGCCGTAGGCCACGGTGGTTTCCTCGCCGAGGAAGAGCGAGCCGTAGCAGGTGAGGTTCGCGAGCCACCAGTCCAGCTCGCGTGCATGCACTTCGAGGTGCTCGCTGGCGTAGCGGTCGGAGATCTCGACGATCTCTTCGCGCGTGTCGCACAGCACCACCTCCCCGTAGTCGCGCCATGCGCAGGCGGCGGCGTCGCGCGCGGTCGGCGGCAGTTGGTCGATCAATCGAGGCACGCGCGCCATCACCTGCTCCGCGAGGGTCTTGCAACTCGTGAAGAGCCACGCCGGCGACTCGTGGCCGTGCTCGGCCTGCCCGACCAGATCGCTCGCCACGATCTCGGCATCGGCGCTGTCGTCGGCGATGACCGCCACTTCGGAAGGCCCGGCGAAGACGTCGATGCCGACCTTGCCGAACAGCGCGCGCTTGGCCTCGGCAACGAACTTGTTGCCCGGCCCGACGATCACGTCGGCCGGCTTGCCCGAGAAGAGGCCAAAGGCCATCGTGGCGATCGCCTGCACGCCGCCCAGCGTCATGATCACGTCGGCACCCGCCCGGTCGAAGGCATAGAGGAGGTAGGGGTGCATCGGCCCGCCGCGAAACGGCCCCGAGCACGCCACGATGGTCCCGACCCCCGCCGCCTTGGCCGTGGCCACGCCCATGTAGGCCGAGGCGATGTGCGCATACCGGCCCGCCGGCGCGTAGCAGCCGGCCACGTTCACGGGCAGCACGCGCTGGCCCGCCGTGACACCGGGGTGCAGGCCCACCGAGAACTCGCTCATGGAGTCGCGTTGCGCGTGCGCGAAGGCGCTCACCTGCTCAATCGCGAAGTCGATGTCGCGCCGCACCTGCGCCGGCACCTCGGCGGCGCGGCGGTCGATCTCCGCGCGGGACAGCACGATCTTGCCGTCCCATTGATCCAGCTTCTTCGCGAAGGCGCGCACCGCTTCTTCACCGCGCGCGCCGATCTCGGCAAGCATGTCGGTCACCACCGCCTGGGCCGCGGCGGTTTCGGTTTCGGGCGTCTTGCTCGCCTTCTTCAGGTAGTTGATGGCCATGATTTCGTCCTCGATGTCCGTGTCGGCGGCCGAATTTTTGAAATCGATTACAGCCGTCGTTTGAAAGAGGCGACCGAAGCCGCCCACTGCGAAAGCGCCTATTGCGAGCGGTTGGCGAACTCGCGCAGCTTCGGGTCGGCCTGCACGCGCTTCATGTAGCTGTCGGTGATGTAGTCGGCTGACTTGGGCACTTTCTGTATCGCACCGCTGCCGCGCATGAACTCAGCGATGTCGCTGAACCAGGCGTCCATGTCGGAGCTGCCACCCGAGCGGTCCATGCTCGCGAGCTGCTGCTTCAGGTCGAAGGTCGGGCGCGTGTCGAACTCCTTCATCATCGAAGCCTCGCTGATCACCACGCCACCCTGGGAGTAAAACTTCTTCATCAGTTGGACGGCTTCGGGCTTGTGCGCATTCATCCACTGCCAGGCGCGCAGGTAGACGGCCAGGAACTTCGCGACGTTCTCGGGGTTCTTCTCGGCGTAGTCGCTGCGCGCGATCAGCGCGCCAGGCACCATGGCGCCGCTTTCCTTGCCGGAGCACAGCACCTTCGCGCCGGCCTTTTCCTCGAGCGTGTAGATGTTGGGCGCCCAAAGGCCGGCGAGGTCCGCGTTGTCGGACGACACCGCCGAGATGATCTCGGCCTGGCCCATGTTCTTGATGGTCACGTCGGCCTTGGCCAAGCCGTACTTCTTCAGGCAAGACTGCACCGCGTAGTCGCCGGTGGAGTTGGCCGTCAGCAGGATGGTCTGGCCCTTGATCGACGCCGGGTCCTTGGCGATCTTGTCGGCCACCTCCTTGCGCACCAGCAGCGCGTTGCCGGCCGATTCGTCGTTGGTCAGGCCGATCGTCTTGATGCCGAAGCGCACATGGCCGAGCACCGCGGGCACGGACCCTGTACCGCCCACGTCCCAGCTCTTGGAAGCCGCGGCGGCCATCTGCGGCACGCCGGCCGGGAAGGTGCTGAACTCCGGCTTCAGGCCGACCTCCGCCCACCAGTTCTTCTCGGTCGCAATGTAGAACGGCAGCGACCAGTACAGCGCCGGCTGATAGCTGACCTTGATCTCGGTGAGCTTGTCTTGCGCCTGCGCACTGCCGCCGGCAATCAGCGCGGAACTCACAACAGCCAGGGCGAGCTTGATCTTCATGGTGCGTCTCCTTCAGTGGGTCGGTGATCAGGGTCAGTGCAGTGCGCTGACGTGCTGGTCTCGCAGCAGCTTCCAGACATGCGAGCGCAAATGGACAAAGGAAGGCTGGTCCATCACGTCCTCGATGCGCTCGTGCTGCACCCACTGCTCGGCTTCGCGGACCGCCTTCACGTCGATGATTTCGCGGATGGTTCCCGGCCGGCCGGTCATCACCACGATGCGGTCGGCCAGGTACACCGCCTCTTCCACGGCGTGGGTAATGAACAGCACCGTGCGCGGGTGCTGGCGGGCAAGCCGCACGAGTTCTTCCTGCATCACCACGCGCGTCTGCGCGTCGAGGGCACCGAAAGGCTCGTCCATCAGCAGCACCTTCGGATCGAGCACGTAGGCACGCGCGATGGCCACGCGCTGCTGCATGCCACCCGAGAGCTGGTGCGGATAGGCATGTTCGTAGCCGCCGAGCCCCATCAGGCCGATGTAGTGCTCGATGCGGCGCTTGCGCTCGGCCGCTTCGATGCCCAGCGAGATCAGGCCGAAGTCGATGTTGTCCCAGACGGTCTTCCACGGGAACAGCGCGAACGCCTGGAAGACGACCGCGCGGTCGGGGCCGGGCTTGCGCACCACCTCGCGGTCTACGCTGACCGTGCCACCGGTGGGGTGCTCCAGGCCAGCCGCCATGCGCATGCAGGTGGTCTTGCCGCAGCCCGAAGGGCCGACGATGGCGACGAACTCGCGGTCCTGCACTTCGAGATTCACGTCCTTCAGCGCCACGAACTTCTTGCCGTTCTGGCTGAACACGCGCTCCACGCCGCTGAAACTGATGGTGGCCATTTTTTGTCTCCTCGGTTCTTGTCAGAGGCCGCGGCGGGTTTCGATCACCTGCTGCACGCGGCGAAGCGCCACATCGATCAGGATGCCGACCGCGCCGATGGCGACCATGCCGCTCATCACGGTGGCGGTCGATACCGAGGCCTGGCCCTTGACCATCAGGTAGCCGACGCCGCTGGAGGCCACGATCAGCTCCGCGCCCACCAGCGACTGCCAACCCAGCCCGGCCGAAATGCGCAGGCCCGCCACGATTGAGGGCACGGCAGCCGGCAGCAGCACCTGGGTCATCGCACGCAGATCGCTGGCCCCCAGCGTCTGCGCCGCCTCGATGTGCTTGCGGTCGACGTTCTTCGCGCCGCGGTAGGTGTTGATCAGCACCGGCGGGAAGGCACCCATGAAGATGATCAACACGGGCCCGCCGATGCCGGTGCCGAACCACAGCGCGGCGAACGGCACCCACGCGATCGGCGCCACGAAGCGCACCGCATCGAAGGCCGGCGCGACGATGCGGTCGACCCAGGGAAACCACGCCATCAGCAGCCCCAGCGGAATGCCCACGGCCACGGCGATCAGGAAGCCCGCGGCAAAGCGCTGGAAGCTCGACAACAGGTGCTCGAACAAGGTAAAGCCCGCGAACGGCTCGACCACCAACTGCGCAAACCGCGTCACCACGTCCCAGGGCGCGGGCAGGAAGTCGCGCGAGGTGATGCCCGACAGGGCCGCGGCCGACCACACGGCCAGGAAGCCCGCCGCACCAACAAAGGTCAGCAGGGCGAGCTGCGCAGCGGGCAGGCGCGGTCGCAGCATCACTGCACCTTCCACGGCATGACGCGCCGCTCCAGCCAGCCCAGGCCCAGCGTCATCAGCCAGCCGCACACGGCCACGGCGATCATGCCGACCAGGATCATCGCGGGGTAGATGTCCTGCGCCGCCTGGTTCAGGATCTGCCCGAGGCCCGCCACGGCACCCACCAGCTCGGCCGCCACCAGCGTGGTCCAGGACGCCTGCAGCGACAGCCTCAGCCCGGTGAAGATGCTCGGCAGCGCGCCGGGGATCAGCACCTCGCGCCAGTAGCGCCAGCCTTTCACGTCGAGCATCGCCGCGGCCTCGAAGATCGGCTTGTCGATCTGCCGCACGCCGGCGTAGCTGTTGATGACCGACGGCACGAAGGCGGCAAAGAAGATGACCATCATCTTGGCCGCATCGCCGAGGCCGAGCCACACGATGGCCAGCGGAATCCACGCCAGCGGCGGAATCGGCCGCAGCAGCAGGAAGACCGGGTTGACCAGGGCTTCGACCGTGCGGCTGGCTCCCATCGCCAGGCCGATCACGACGCCGATGGCTGAGGCCACCGCGAAACCCATGCTCACCAGCAGCACGCTGCGCAGCACATGCTCGTGCAGACGGCCGTTGCTGTAGCCATCGACCAGGATCTGCTGAAGCGCTGCGGCCACATCCTGCGGCGTCGGGAAGCGGGCTGCCGAGATGACACCCAGCACCGCGGTGAGGAGATGCCACAGCAGCACCACGGCAATGAGCGCGCCGATCGTTCCGGCCACGCCTGCCAGCGGCCTCGGCATATTTGTAATCGTTTTCACAATGGACCTATGATCTGCGCTGACCAGCAAGACGTCAAGGACAGCCTGATCGGGGATTTCCCTGCTGCATTGCCAGTTCACTCCTCGGGTTGTCACTAAGAAAGCGATTACATTGGTAGCCATGCAACCGAAGGACCAAGCCCAGCCCAACATCGAAGACGTAGCCGCAGCCGCGGGGGTTTCCACGGCCACCGTCTCGCGCGTGCTGAACAAACCGGCATCGGTGCGCGAGGCGCTGCGCGGCCGAGTGATCGAGGCGGTCACCCGCCTGGGCTACGTGCCGCACGCCGGGGCGCGCGCGCTGAAGCTTCAACGCAGCGGAACGGTCGGTGCCATCTTCCCGACCATCGACAACGCCATCTTTGCCCAGGCGATCGACGCTCTGCAGCAGCGCCTGGCCGATGCGCAGCTTCAACTGCTGATCGCCACCAGCGGCTACGACCTGGACACCGAGGCCCGCCAGGCGATGAACCTGGTCACCCGCGGCGCTGACGCACTCGCGCTGTGCGGTGTCGGGCAGAGCCCGCAACTCCTGCAGTTCCTTCGCCAGCGCGAGTTGCCCACCGTGCATGCGATGACGTACCCGCCGCCGCCCGGCATGGTCTGCGTCGGCTTCGACAACGCTCGCGCGATCGGCCAGGCGGTGCGCTATCTGCTCGACCTGGGACACCGGCGCATCGCCATGCTCGCAGGCATCGTGCGCGACAACGACCGCGCCGCGGCACGAGTGGCCGGCGTGCGTCAAGCGCTCGAGAACGCCGGGGTCGGGCTGGCGCCGCAGCACCTGGTCGAGCGCCGGTACGGCCTGGCCGAAGCGCGCGAAGGCTTCCGAGCACTGATGGCTGCGGTGCCGGCGCCGACCGCCATCGTGTGTGGCAACGACGTGCTCGCCTTCGGCGCCCTGCTGGAGGCGGCAAGAATGGGAATCGCCGTGCCTGCGGCCTTGTCGATCGTGGGTTTCGACGACCTCGAGATGGCCCGGCATATCCGGCCGGCACTGACCACACTGCACGTGCCGACGCAGCAGATGTGGCACGCGGTCGCGGACCGGCTGGTCGCCGCACTCGGACAACTGCCTGTTCCCGCCGCAACCGAAGTCGAGGTGGAACTCGTGGTTCGTGAGTCCACCGGGCCGGTGCGGCAAGGCGAGTCCATTGCTTTGCCGTAGTGAGCTTGTCGAAGGTAAGCGTGGCCTCAAGGCCCTCTTGACCGAGAAGCTGGGAGGGGACTACAGCAGGTCGCTTTCGCCGTCGTTGACCTCGTCGATGAACACGTCATTCGACCAAGCCAAGCCGATGGCCTTGT
>NZ_JACDCW010000071.1 GCF_013817345.1 Methylibium sp. | reverse complement strand
CCACGAGCCCGAGCAGCGCAGCGCAGTCGGCCCGCAGGGCCGACCGCCGCACTGAAGCGAAGCCCGCCGCCCGCCCGCGGCTTTGCTCCCGCCCACCATCCCCAAAGCAACAGCAACGCGCATCGAAGATCAGCAACGGCCCGAGAACAAGCGGTCGTTTCATTTCAGACATTCACCGCAGCACGCTGCGCCCAAGCACGCCAGCCTGCCACTGCAAGCAGCGCGAACAAGGCATACAGCCCCACGGTCAGCCACAGGCCCTTGTAGGCGAACAGACCCACGGCGACCACGTTGACGACCAGCCAGCCCGGCCAGTTCTCGACGTACTTGCGTGCGAGCAGGACCTGGGCGACCACGCTGCCCGCGGTCGGAAACGCGTCCCACCACGGCACGTCGGTGTCGGTCTGGCGGGCGAGCAACAGGCCGATGGCCGGCCATAGCAGCGCGAAGGCCAGCAGAGCGCCTGCACGACCGCGCGCGCCGAGGTGGCGTACGACCAAGGTCGAGCCATCGGCCTGCTTGCCGCGCAGCCATTGCCACCATCCCCAGAAGGCGACGATGACGAAAAGGATCTGCAGCGATGCATCGCCGTAGAGCCGTGCATCCCAGAACACCAGCAGGTAGAGCAGCGAACTGGCGATGGCCAGCGGCCAGGCGGCGGGGTTGACGCGCAGGTTGAGCAGCACCATCCACACGCCCAGCACGGCGCCGAGCGACTCGGCTCGGCTGGCCGAGAGGGCACCGAGACTAAAGGCAGGTCCGTTGAGGAAGGTGACGAGGTCGGAGAGCATGAATGGCACGGCCCCCCAAGGGCAGCCGTCGGCAGATGAATCCGCTTGCGCGATCCGAGCGGTCCGCGCTGAGTGAAGAGTTCCAGGGTGCTCGCCGAGTCCGGTGGCGTGCGGCGGATCGCCTTCCGCGCGAGCCGTGCTCAGCGGCGCGGCGTGAGCTGCACCAGGATCTCGTCGGGCTTGACCATGCCGAGCTCGTGGCGGGCCTTCTCTTCCACCATCTCCAGGCCTTCCTTCAGATCGCGCACCTCGGCGGACAGTTGCTCGTTGCGCGAGTGCGCCGCTGCGTTCTTGCCCTGCTGCTCAGCCAGCCGCGTCTGCAGCCCCAGCACCCGGCCCATGCCGCTGCTGCCGAACCAAAGTTCGGCATGCACGAGAGCCAGCAGCGCGACCAGAAGGGCAGTGACGAGGCGCACGACGCCGGCTCGGCCTGGAAACTCAGCGCAGGTTGTAGAAGGCCTTGCGGCCCGGGTACACCGCCACGTCGCCGAGGTCTTCCTCGATGCGCAGCAACTGGTTGTACTTGGCGATGCGGTCGCTGCGCGAGAGCGAGCCGGTCTTGATCTGCCCGGCGTTGGTGCCCACGGCGATGTCGGCGATGGTCGAGTCTTCGGTCTCGCCCGAGCGGTGGCTGATCACCGAGGTGTAGCCGGCGCACTTGGCCATCTCGATGGCGGCGAAGGTCTCGGTGAGCGTGCCGATCTGGTTGATCTTGATGAGGATCGAATTGGCGATGCCCTTGTCGATGCCTTCCTGCAGGATCTTGGTGTTGGTGACGAAGAGGTCGTCGCCGACCAGCTGCACCTTCTTGCCGAGCTGCTGTGTGAGGTGGGCCCAGCCGTCCCAGTCGCCCTCGGCCATGCCGTCCTCGATGCTGATGATCGGGTACTTGTCGCACCAGCCAGCCAGCATGGCGGTCCATTCCTCGGCCGAGAGGGCCAGGCCTTCGCCGTCGAGCTTGTAGACCAGCGAGCCGTTGGCGCCGGGCTTGTGGAATTCGCTGGCGGCGCAATCCAGGCCGAGGGCGATCTGCTCGCCCGCCTTGTAGCCGGCCTTGTCGATCGCCTCGAGGATCATCTGGATCGCGGCCTCGTGGTTCTCGACGCTGGGTGCGAAGCCGCCTTCGTCGCCGACTGCGGTGCTGATGCCGCGGTCATGCAGGATCTTCTTGAGTGCGTGGAAAGTCTCCGCGCCCCAGCGCACCGCTTCGCGAAAGCTCGGCGCGCCCACGGGAATGATCATGAACTCCTGCAGGTCGAGCGTGTTGTTGGCGTGAGCGCCGCCGTTGATCACGTTCATCATCGGCACCGGCATCTGCACCGCGCCCATGCCGCCGAAGTAGCGGTACAGCGGCAGGCCCGATTCCTCGGCCGCGGCACGCGCGACCGCCATGCTGACGGCCAGCGACGCGTTGGCGCCGAGGCGGGCCTTGTTGTCGGTGCCGTCCAGGTCGATCAGGGTCTTGTCGAGGAAGGCCTGTTCCGAGGCATCCAGGCCGAGCACCGATTCGGAGATCTCGGTGTTGATGTGTTCCACCGCCTTGAGCACGCCCTTGCCCAGGTAGCGGGCCTTGTCGCCGTCGCGCAACTCGATGGCCTCGCGCGAGCCGGTCGAAGCGCCGCTGGGCACGGCCGCGCGGCCCATGACGCCGGACTCCAGCAGCACGTCGCATTCGACGGTGGGGTTGCCGCGGCTATCGAGGATTTCTCTACCGACGATGTCGACGATGGCACTCATTCACTACCTTTCGAGAGAGCGTTGTTCTTGTATTGCTCCCTCCCCTCGAGGGGAGGGTCGGGGAGGGGTGGACGACACGAAAGCGTGGCCGAGGGTGACGACGTCAGTCGGTGCCCTCGACCACGATCATCTGCATGACGGCCGCATCGGCGCGGGCTTCCTTGGCCTTGGCGTACTCGGTGGAATCGTAGAACGCGCGGGCCTGCGCGACGCTGCCGAACTTCATCACGATCACTCTCTCGGGCGTCCAGTCGCCCTCGAGCACACCGACCATGCCGCCCCGCACCAGCACTTCGGCGCCGTGGGTGTGCATGGCCAGCGAGGAAAACGTCTTGTAGTCCTCGTAGCGGGCCGCATCGGTGACGCGGACGGTGGCGATGATGTAGGCGCTCATCGGTTGTGACCTCAGCAAGAAAAATCGTTCTCCAGCAGCGGTTGGGCCTTGACGACCCGGTCGATGCTGACCAGTTGTTCGAGCAGTGCCTTCATGTGCCTGAGCGGCACCGCGTTCGGGCCGTCGCTCATCGCATTGGCGGGGTCGGGATGCGTTTCCATGAACACGCCCGCCACGCCGACCGCGATGGCCGCGCGCGAGAGCACCGGCACGAACTCGCGCTGCCCGCCCGAGCTGGTGCCCTGCCCGCCGGGCAGCTGCACGCTGTGGGTGGTGTCGAAGACGACCGGCGCGCCCGTTTCACGCATGATCGCCAGGCTGCGCATGTCGGAGACGAGGTTGTTGTAGCCGAAGCTCACGCCGCGTTCGCAGGCCATGAACAGGTCTTCCGACAGGCCCTTCTCGCGTGCGGCGTCGCGGGCTTTCTGAATCACGTTCTTCATGTCGCCGGGCGCAAGGAACTGGCCCTTCTTGATGTTGACCGGCTTGCCGCTTTGCGCCACGGCGCGAATGAAGTCGGTTTGGCGGCACAGGAAGGCGGGTGTCTGGAGCACGTCGACGTGGCGTGCCACGGTCTCGATCTCGGACTCGCTGTGCACGTCGGTCAGCACCGGCACCTTCAGCTCACGCTTCACCTTGGCCAGGATTTCCAGGCCTTTTTCCATGCCCGGTCCGCGAAATGTCGTGCCGCTGGAGCGGTTGGCCTTGTCGTAGCTGGACTTGAAGATGAAAGGAATGCCGAGCGCGGTGGTGATCTCCTTCAGGTGCCCCGCCACGTCCATCTGCAGTTGCTCCGACTCCACCACGCAGGGGCCGGAGATCAGGAAGAAGGGCCGGTCCAGGCCCACTTGGAATCCGCACAGTTTCATTGATGATCCTTCAGGCCGCAGCCTTTTCGTGCCGCGCCGCCTGGTGCGCCAGCGCCGCCTTCACGTAGCTGATGAAGAGCGGATGTCCTGCCCAAGGCGTGGACTTGAACTCGGGGTGGAACTGCACGCCCATGTACCAGGGGTGCGTGCTTTGCGGCAGTTCGACGATCTCGGTCAGCTTTTCGCGCTGGGTCATCGCCGAGATCACGAGGCCAGCCTCCTGCAGCCGATCGAGGTAGTGCTCGTTGGCTTCGAAGCGGTGGCGATGGCGCTCGGTGACCACGTTGCCGTAGATCGCATGCGCCAGGGTGTTCGGCTTGACGTCGGAGCTTTGCGCACCCAGGCGCATGGTGCCGCCGAGGTCGGAGAAGGCGTCGCGCTTTTGAATGGAGCCGTCGGCGTCCTGCCATTCGTCGATGAGCGCGATGACGGGATGCGGCGTGGACGGATCGAATTCGGTGCTGTTGGCACCTTCCAGTGAAGCCTTGTGGCGCGCGAACTCGATCGTCGCGACCTGCATGCCCAGGCAGATGCCCAGGTAGGGCAGCTTGTTTTCGCGCGCATGGCGGGCCGCGGCGATCTTGCCCTCGATGCCGCGCTTGCCGAAGCCGCCGGGCACCAGGATGGCGTCGAACTCGCCCAGCCGCGCCACGGTTTCGGGCGTGATGGTTTCCGAATCGACGTACTCGATCTGCACCTGCGCATGGTTGTGAATGCCGGCGTGTCGCAGCGCCTCGTTGAGCGACTTGTAGGAGTCCGACAGGTCGGTGTACTTGCCGACCATGGCGATGCGCACGGTGTGCTGTGGATGCCCCACCTCGTGCACCAATGCGTCCCAGCGGGTGAGGTTCGCAGGTGGCGTGGCCAGGCGCAGCTTGTCGCAAATGAGGCCGTCGAGCCCCTGCTCATGCAGTATGCGCGGCACCTTGTAGATGGTGTCCACGTCCCACATGGAAATCACGCCCCACTCGGGCACGTTGGTGAAGAGCGAGATCTTCTCGCGCTCCTCGTCGGGCACGCGGCGGTCGGCGCGGCACAGCAGGGCGTCGGGCTGCACGCCGATCTCGCGCAGCTTTTGCACCGTGTGCTGCGTGGGTTTGGTCTTGAGTTCGCCGGCGGCGGCGATCCAGGGCACGTAGGTCAGGTGGACGAAGGCGGTCTGGTTGGGGCCGAGCTTCAGGCTCATCTGCCGCGCCGCCTCGAGGAAGGGCAGCGATTCGATGTCGCCCACCGTGCCGCCGATTTCGACGATGGCCACATCGACCGCATCGGGGCCCGCCACCATGTCGCCGGCCGGGCCGATCACCATGCCGGCGCCGCGTTTCACGTAGGTCTGGATCTCGTTGGTGACGTGCGGGATCACCTGCACCGTCTTGCCGAGGTAGTCGCCGCGGCGCTCCTTCTCCAGTACGGTCTTGTAGATCTGGCCGGTGGTGAAGTTGTTGGCCTTCTTCATGCGCGTCGTGACGAAGCGCTCGTAGTGGCCGAGGTCGAGGTCGGTTTCCGCGCCATCGTCGGTGACGAACACCTCGCCATGCTGGAACGGCGACATCGTGCCCGGATCGACGTTGATGTACGGATCGAGCTTGATGAGGGTGACCTTGAGGCCGCGCGACTCGAGAATGGCCGCGAGCGAGGCCGACGCGATGCCCTTGCCGAGAGAGGACACCACACCGCCGGTGACGAAGACGAACTTGGTCATGTCGTGCGGCACTCCGTTCTGGGGTCGAAAATGCCGTGGTGGTAAACGCAGATTATAGGGGCCGGCTTTGCTCCCTCTCCCTCTGGCAGAGGGTCGGGGTGAGGGTTCGCGCCGGGTGAAGGGTTTGCCTTCTCATGAAGGCGGCAACGCTTCTCCCAAGACCTCGAGCACAGCGGTCGCGGTTTCGACGGGCCGCTCCATCGGAAACAGGTGCGAGCCTTCGATCCAGCGCACGCGCCCGCTACTCAGCCGCTCCGTCGCGCGCATGCCGACCTGCCGGACCTCGACCGACCGGGTACCGCCGATGAAGGCCAGCGGGCAGGCCAGTGGATGGCGACGCAGCACCCCCGCGATGTGGTGCGGCAGGGTGTTGTAGATATCGGTCTCGATCTCGCGCCTGAAACTCAGGGCATGCTGCGGGCCGCTGGGCTCCATGCCGGCGGCGATGTAGTCGCGCAGCACGGCAGGATCGAAGCGCGCGAACACCGGCTTGACCGCGAAGTGCTCGAACGCTGCTTCCGCGCTCGGCCAGTGCTGCCGGCGCCTCTTGCTCACGAAGCCCGGCGAGAAGCGCTCGCCCAGACCGGTGGCCTTGGCGAACTGCAGTGCGCGCGCCTTCCAGCCGCTGAGGACGGGCGAGTCGAGCAGCAGCACGCCGCAAGCCAGATCGGGCCGTCGCGCCGCGGCCAGCACGCTGAGATAGCCGCCGAGCGAGTGCCCCACCAGCCAGGCCGGGCCGGCGACTTCGCGCTCGATGAAGTGGATCAGTTCGTCGCGCAGGTGCGGCCAGTTGCTGGTGACCGGGTAGGCCGGCGCATGGCCGATCTTCTCGATCGCGTGCACCACCCAGCCTGCGCCCCGCCAGTGCTCGAACAGCCGGCGGTAGCTGCCGGCCGGGAAACCGTTCGCGTGGGAGAAGACGATGTGCCTGTCGTTGCGCTCACTCTCCAGCGCCATCGCTCAGACCACTTTCTCGCTGAGGTTGTGGATCTTGCGGGTGGCTTCGTAGCGCGGCGACTCCGTGAGCAGCGGGTGCAGGGCGGCGGCGCCGGCGTCCCACTGCGGCGCGTCGATGCCCTCGAACACCTCCCGCAGTCGCTGGCCCCAGGTGCCGCGGATCATGCGGAAGTAAGGGTTGTGCTCGTCGATGCAGACGATCTGCTCGCTGTGCAGCCGGCCTTCCTGATAGACCACCAGGTCCAGCGGCAGGCCGACCGACAGGTTGGACTTCAGCGACGAATCCATCGACACCAGCGCACATTTCGCGGCTTCGTCGAGCGGCGTGAGCGGCGTGAGCACGCGGTCCAGGATGGGCTTGCCGTACTTGCTCTCGCCGATCTGGAAGTAGCAGGTCTCGCGCGTGGCCTCGATGAAATTGCCGGCCGAATAGACCATGAAGAGCCGCATCGCCTCGCCGGCGATCTGGCCGCCGAAGATCATGTGGGCGTTGAAGTCGATCCCTGCAGCTTCGAACGCCGGCCCGTCCTGCTCGCGCACGCGCCTGATCGCCGCACCGAGCACGCGCACCGCGTCGAACATGCTCCTGGCATTCCAGATGGTGATCGGCGGGCCGTCGCCGTTGTCCACCTTCTCGACCTGCAGGATCTCGCGCACCGACTGGCTGATCGACAGGTTGCCGGCCGACAGCAGCACCATGAAGCGGTCCCCCGGGTTCTCGTAGACCATCATCTTGCGGAAGGTGCTGATGTGGTCGAGCCCGGCGTTGGTGCGCGAGTCCGAGAGGAACACCATGCCGGCGTTGAGGCGGGCGGCGACGCAGTAGGTCATGCTCATTTTCCTTGTTGCAGGGCCTTGAGGCGGTAGAGCGCATCGAGCGCCTCGCGCGGGCTCAGTGTGTCGGGGGCGATGGCAGCCAGCGCGAGCTCCACCTGGCTGGGCTCGGCAGCCGCTTGTGGAGCGGGTGCGGCGAACAGATCGATCTGCGCGGCGCTGGCGATCTGCTGCGCCTCCAGCGCCTCCAGCGCGGCGCGCGCCTGGCGCAGCACCGCCGCCGGCATGCCGGCCAGGCGGGCGACCTGCACGCCATAGCTTCGGCTGGCAGGGCCCGGCTCGATCTCGTGCAGGAAGGCGATGTCGCCGCCGTTGCGCTGCGACTCGACCGCGCTGACATGCACGTTGAGCGCGCGCAGGTGTTTGGCCGGAAACGCCGTCAGTTCGAAGTAATGCGTCGCAAAGAGGGTGAAGGCTCGGTTCTTCTCGTGAAGATGGCCCGCGATGGCGCTGGCCAGCGCCAGGCCGTCGAAGGTGGACGTGCCGCGGCCAATCTCGTCCATCAGCACCAGCGACTGCTCCGTCGCGCCGTGAACGATGGCTGCAGCCTCCAGCATCTCGAGCATGAAGGTCGATTGCGCATTGGCCAGGTCGTCCGCCGCACCGATGCGCGTGTGGATCGCATCGATCGGCCCGAGCCGGCAGGCGCCGGCCGGCACGAAGGAGCCCATCGCGGCGAGCAGCACGGTGATCGCCACCTGCCGCATGAAGGTGGACTTGCCGCCCATGTTGGGACCGGTGATGACCAGCATGCGGCGGGCGGCGTCGAGGCGGCAGTCGTTGGCGATGAAGGCCCCGCCGCCCGTTTCGGCCAGCCGCGCCTCCACCACCGGGTGGCGGCCGCGCTCGATCTCGATGCAGGGATGGCTCACGAATTCCGGCCGGCACCAGTTCAGCGTGTCCGCGCGTTCGGCCAGCGCCGCCAGCGCGTCCAGTGTGGCCAGTGCGCGCGCGAGCGAGGAGAGGGCGGCGAGATGCGGCTGCAGCGCGTCCTGCACCTGCTCGTACAGCAGCCTCTCGCGGGCCAGCGCGCGGTCCTGGGCCGAAAGCGCCTTTTCCTCGAAAGCCTTGAGCTCCGGAGTGATGTAGCGCTCGGCGTTCTTGAGCGTCTGGCGGCGCTGGTAGTCGGCCGGCACCTTGTTCGTCTGGCCTTGCGACACCTCGATGTAGAAGCCGTGCACGCGGTTGAACTGCACGCGCAGGTTGCCGATGCCGGTGCGCGTTCGTTCGCGCGCCTCGAGGTCGAGCAGAAAGGCGTCGCAGTTCTCGGAGATGGCGCGCAGCTCGTCGAGCTCGGCATCGAAGCCGGGCGCGATGACGCCGCCGTCGCGCAGCAGTACCGCGGGTTCGGACGCAATGGCGCGCGTGAGCAGGGAATCGATTTCGGGCGGCGGCGCGAAGCCGGCGGCGACCTGTTCCAGCAGGCCTCTCACCTGCGGTGCGCGACCCTGCTTGCAAGCCGAGTCCGCTTCGCGGGCGGCAAGCACGCTTGCCGAAAGCCCCGCTTCGCCCCCAACTCTCTCCCCGCGTGCGGGGAGAGGGGGCAGGACTTCCTGTTCCACTTTGGCGAAAGCGCGCGAGGGCATTGCCCCCTCTCCCGCCTCGGCGGGAGAGGGCTGGGGTGAGGGTGGCAGCGCCGCGCACAGAGCCGGCAGCAGCGCCAGCGTCGTGCGCAACCCCACCAACTCGCGCGGCCGCACCTGCCTGAGCGCGATGCGCGCCGTGATCCGCTCGACATCGCTCACGCCGCGCAGCGCCTCCCGCAACGGCCCGAAGCCATGCGCCATGAGCGCGGCGATGGCCTCGTGCCGAGAGGTGGCCACGCCGCGCTCGCGTGCCGGGTGCGTGAGCCAGTGGCGCAGCGCGCGCGAGCCCATGCCGGTCTTGCACGTGTCGAGCAGCGAGAGCAGCGTCGGCGCGTCCTCGCCGCGCAGCGTCTGCGTCAGTTCGAGGTTGCGGTGCGTGGAGGGCGGCAGTTCGAGCAGATCGCTCGCGCGTTCCACGCTCAGCGAGCCGACGTGCGCGAGCGCCTGACCCTGCGTGTGCTCGGCATAGCTCAGCAGCGCGGCCGCGGCGGCCTGCGACGCCGGCAGGTCCTGAGCGTTGAAGCCGGCCAGCGTGGCGACGCGCAACTGCGCACACAGCTTGCGCACCCCCAGCGCGGCATCGAACTGCCAGGCCGGGCGGCGCGTGAGTGCGCAGCGCACGCCGCTCAGAGCGGGGGGCAGCGGCTCGTCGTCGCCCGCGATCAGCAGTTCAGCCGGCTCCAGCCGCGCCAGCCAGCCGGCCAGCTCGCGCTCGCCGCATTCGCTCAGGCCCAGAGTGCCGCTGCTCAGACCCAGCCAGGCCAGACCGTAAGTGGCGCGTTTGCGGCTCACGGCGAGCAGCAGCGTATCGACCCGCTCGGCCAGCAGCGCGGTGTCGGTCACCGTGCCCGGCGTGACCACCCTGACCACCTTGCGCTCGACCGGCCCCTTGGCGGCGGCCACGTCGCCCACTTGCTCGGCGATGGCGACCGGCTCGCCCAGCTTGATCAGCTTGGCGAGGTAACTCTCGACCGAATGCACCGGCACGCCGGCCATCACCACCGGCTCGCCGGCCGACTGGCCGCGCGTGGTCAGGGTGATGTCGAGCAGTCGATGCGCCTTGCGGGCGTCGTCGAAGAACAGCTCGTAGAAATCGCCCATGCGGTAGAGCACCAGCGTGTCCGGGTGCTCGGCCTTGATGCGCAGGTACTGCTGCATCATGGGCGTGTGGGCGCTCAAGTCCGCCGGCAGGGCGGCAAGCGCGGACGGGCTCAGCGGTGCGTTACTCGTCATGGTTTCGAAGGGCCGGCAGTGTGGCCAGACGTGCCGGCTCGGGACTCAGAACGGTGCGTCTTCGTCGCTGCGCGGCCCCGCCGCCCGATCGACCTCGGCCTTGCGGATGCGCAGCGGCGCCTTCTTCGCCGGCGCCGGCTGTGCAGCGGCTTCGACGAAGGCTGCGGTCGCATCGCTCGCCTCTGCAATGACGGCCCCAGTGGGGGCGGCCGCCGCGCCGTGAGGTGCCGGGTCTTCCTTGATCACCCGCGTGTAGGGCGTCAGGATGTTCACCAACTGTCCGTAGATCTTCGGATTGCCGGCAACGATCTCGCGCTGGTACAGGTAGTCGGCGTCGCCCGTGAAGTTGCCGATCAGCCCGCCCGCTTCGGTGATGATCAAGGAGCCGGCGGCGATGTCCCAGGGGCTCAGGCCCGTCTCGAAGAAGCCGTCGTACCAGCCGGCGGCCACGTAGCACAGGTCCAGTGCGGCAGCCCCCGGGCGGCGCAGGCCGGCGCAGTGCTGCATGACCTCTTCGAACATCTTCACGTAGCGTTTGAAGTTGTCGCCCTTGCGGAACGGAAAGCCGGTGCCGATCAGCGACTCGAGCAGCCGCGTGCGCTTGCTCACGCGCAGGCGCTTGTCGTTGAGGAAGGCGCCGCGGCCCTTGGAGGCGAAGAACAGGTCGTTGCGCGAGGGGTCGTAGACGACGGCCTGCTGCACCTGGCCTCGAACAGCCAGTGCGATCGACACCGCGTAGACCGGAAAGCCGTGAATGAAGTTGGTGGTGCCGTCGAGGGGATCGATGATCCACAGGTACTCCGAGTCCTTCGCGCCATGCGTGCGGCCCGACTCTTCGGCGAGGATGCCGTGGCCCGGATAGGCGGCCAGCAGCGTCTCGATGATGATCTTTTCCGCCGCCTGGTCCACCTCGGTGACGAAGTCGTTGTGCGACTTCGACGTGACCGTCACGCGGTCGAGGTCGAGCGAAGCCCGGTTGATGATCGAGCCGGCCGAACGTGCGGCCTTGACGGCGACGTTGAGCATCGGATGAAGGGCTTGGGACATGGCAAAGGCTCGCGGACTCGTGCGGTGGACTGGCGGGAAGAAAGAGCAGAGGGGCTGCGCCGGTCGTGCCGGCGAAGGCGAGCGTTGCGCCCACCCATAATTCGAATTTTAGCCGTCGAGCCATGCCGCCCCTTGATCCGACCCGCTTCGTTCTCGTGGGCACCAGCCATGCGGGCAATGTCGGCGCAGCGGCGCGGGCGATGAAGGTGATGGGGTTTTCGGAGCTGGTGCTGGTGGCGCCGCGCTTCGCCGACGTGCTGGTGCGCGAGGAGACCGTCGCGATGGCCAGCGGCGCGGCCGACATATTGGTGCGCGCCCGCATCGCGGCTACGCTGGCCGAGGCGCTCGATGGCGTGAGCTACGCATGTGCCACGGCGATGACGCCGCGCGATTTCGGGCCGCCCACGCACGCGCCGCGCGCCTTGCTATCGCGGCTGGCGAGTGAGGCACAGCGTGTCGCCTTCGTGTTCGGCTCCGAGCGCTATGGCCTGGCCAACGAGGACGTCTATCGCTGCCATGCCTGCGTGAGCATTCCGACGCACGCCGACTACGGCTCGCTCAACCTCGCACAGGCGGTGCAGTTGATTGCCTACGACTGGCGCGAGGCGCTGGGCGGCTATGCGGTCACGCCGCGCACCGCCGAGGCCGAGCCGGCCGACGTGGCGGCGATCCAGAGCCTGCTCGAACACTGGCAGCGCGCCCTCGTGCACATCGGCCACCTCGATCCGGCGGCCCCCAGAAAGCTGATGCCGCGGCTCAATCAGGCCCTCAACCGCGCTGCGCTATCGCACGAAGAGGTGCATGTGCTGCGTGGCATCGCCACGTCGATGTTGAAGCGTTGAGCAGCGCAAGTGCCGCGACGCCGTATCCGAAAGCGATCGGCGCTGCCGCTGCTCCAAGAGGACATTCGTGCGTGCTTATGCTGCGTTGAAGTGTTGGTAAGCCCCGCACTCGAGGGGTCCGTACCGCCTCTTCGCGGGTAGACGCCGCTGCGTCCAGCCTCAATGATGCGGCCTCGATCAACCCGGGAGCACACACAGTGAATATCAAGAAACTACTGATCGCCGCCGCAGCGTTTGCGGCTTTCAACGCAAACGCCGCACTGACGTTCAGCGAATCGGCTGCCGGCGGCTACCTCGGCCCGCTGACCTTCAGCAGCAGCAATGCCAACGTTTCGTCCCCTATCGCCGGCAGCATCACCAATGTGCGCCTCGCGCCGCTCGGCTTGAGCGAAACCGACCTGTACTCGGTGATCACCACCGGCGGCGTCGCAACGATGGACTTCGGCAACGGCGTGTCGTCGTTCTCTTTCCTTTGGGGATCGCCGGACGACTACAACTTCCTCGACATCGCGACCAACGATGCCTCCAGTCAGACGTACGGCGGTGCACAGCTCGGCCTGCTGGGCGGTTTCTCGTCCAACGGCAGCAACGCCAACACGCGGCTGTTCACCATCGGCACCACCGACAACACGCTGATCAACAGCATTACCTTCCGCTCGGACGGCATCGCGTTCGAGGCGGCCGCCGCCATCCCCGAACCGAGCACCTACGCGCTGATGATCGCCGGCCTGGCCGCCGTCGGTTTCGTGGCGCGTCGCCGCAAGAGCTGAACCGGTCCGCAGCAAGAGCGCGACGCGGTCGCGGTCTGTGCCGGTACCCAGGCCCCGCCTTTGCGGGGCCTTTTTCTTGACGCGGCCACATACGGCCGCGTGCTTTAAGCGCAAGGGCGTCACGCCGCAGGTCGCTGGCTACACTGAGACGAACGTTGCTTGCACGAGCCTTCATGTTCATCCGCCTCAAAGAAGACATCGACTGCATCCTCGAGCGCGACCCCGCCGCGCGCACCGCTTTCGAGGTGCTCACCTGCTACCCGGGCCTGCACGCGCTGGTGGTGCACCGCCGTGCGCACTGGTGCTGGGACCGAGACTGGCACTGGCTGGGTCGCTTTATTTCGCACCTTGGGCGTTTTCTCACCGGCATCGAGATCCATCCCGGCGCCACCATCGGGCGGCGGGTCTTCATCGACCACGGCATGGGTGTCGTCATCGGCGAAACCGCCGAGATCGGCGACGACTGCACCGTCTACCAGGGCGTCACGCTGGGAGGCACCTCCTTGTCGAAAGGCGCCAAGCGCCACCCGACTCTGGCGCGCGGCGTGATCGTCGGCGCCAATGCGCAGGTGCTGGGCGGCTTCGTTGTTGGCGAGGGCGCGCGGGTCGGCTCCGGCGCCGTGGTGACCAAGCCGGTGCCGCCGGGCGCCACGGCGGTCGGCAACCCGGCGCGCATCCTCCATGCAGAGCTCGACGCGCAGCGCGAGGCGATCGCCGCGAAGATGGGGTTTTCAGCGTACGGCGTGACGCAAGGCGACGACCCGGTGGCGCAGGCGATGAAGGGCCTGATCGACAACGCCTCGGGCCACGAGCACCAGATCGCGCTGCTGTGGTCGGCGGTCGAGAAGCTGTCGCGGGGCACAGCCGCGGGCGATTGCGTGCCGAGCGATGCGCAGACTTTTGAGGATTTCGACGCGGCGGCGCTGAACCGGCTGGTCAAGTGAGCGGTTTGTTGCGCACTGCACTCTTGGGCCGGAACGCCTTGCAAACGGTTTCGTCGCATTCGAGGTAAGGCCCGCCGATCAGATCGACGCAATAGGGCACTGCCGCGAAGATGCCATGCACCGCAGGCGTCTGGCCGGGCAACCCCTCCAGCGTTTCGGCGATCGATTTAGGCTGGCCGGGCAAATTGATGATCAAGGCCTTGCCGCGGATCACCGCGACCTGGCGCGACAGGATCGCCGTGGGCACGAAGCGCAGCGAGATCTGGCGCATCTGCTCGCCGAAGCCGGGCATTTCCTTGGTCGCCACCGCGAGCGTTGCCTCGGGTGTCACGTCGCGCGGTGCGGGGCCGGTGCCACCGGTGGTCAGCACCAGGTCGCAGCTCTGGGCATCGACGAGATCGCGAAGGCAGTCGCTGATGCCGGCCTGCTCGTCGGGGATCAGCCGCGTCACCCATGTCACGGGGTTCTTCAGCGCCCGGTCGAGCCAGGCCTGCAAGGCCGGGATGCCCTGGTCCTGATAGATGCCGCTGGACGCGCGATCGCTGACCGAGACAAGGCCGATCCGCACCGGCTCGAACGGCACCGCGGGGGTCGGCGAATTGGAGGCCGGCGAAGCGGAGGAGCCACCCGGGGTCGCTTCACTCATCGGTCGGTTTCGTTTTCGGTCAACGCCGTGCGCAGCAACTTGAACAGCTCGCGGTAGGCTCGACCATGGCGCAGGGCCTCGCCGGGCAACGCGGCCTCGTGCGCCTGACCTTCCTTGCGCGCGCTGCGAATCAGGCTGCGCAGTTGCTGCACGTCGCCGCCGGGATGCTCGGCGGTCCAGCGGGTCAGCGCATCGTCGTCGGCGATGAGCTCGGCGCGCCAGCGCTCGGCATGGTGCAGGGCCAGCGCGTCCTTGGCATGGCCGAGCTGGAAGGCGGCCACCGCCTCGCGGACCGGCTCGACAACGGCTGCCTTGTCGGCCTTGCCCATCAGCTTGCCGAGGTACTGCATCTGGCGGCGCCGGCCCTCATGGGTCTTGGTGCGTTGCGCCGTGCGCACTGCGTCGCGCAGGGATTCGGGCAGGCCGATCGCGTCGATGCGTGAATCGGGCAGCAGCAGCAAGGCCTCGCCGAGCGCCTGCAGCTCGTGCATGGCCTTCTTGAGCGAGGTCTTGCTCGGGCGCTCGAAGTCGTAGCGTTCGGTGCCGGCGTCGGGGGTGGGGGCGGAGTTCAAGCGGTACACGGCAAAAAGGGGGCGCTAGCTATCATAGTTGCGCCCTGCGGCCCGAGCGCCGCGCCACTTCCCACACCCTTGCCATGCCTCGCAAACCCGAAGGTTTTGCTTACAGCCGTGCTCAGTTCGAGCAACTGATCGACGACACGCTGGCCTTCGCCACGCAGCTCGGCGCCAGCGCCAGCGCGGCCGAAGTGAGCGAAGGCGCGGGCCTTTCCGTGTCGGCGCGCAAGGGCGAGGTGGAGACGGTGGAGCGCAACCGCGACAAGTCGCTCGGCGTCACCGTGTATGCCGGTCAGCGCCGCGGCAATGCGAGCACGTCGGACTTCTCGCGCACCGCGCTCGAGCAGACGGTGCAGGCCGCCTACGACATCGCCCGCTTCACCGCCGAAGACCCCGCCGCCGGCCTGCCCGACGAGCAAGACCTCGCCACGCCGAAGGAGGCGGCGCGCGACCTCGACCTGTATCACCCGTGGGCGATCGATGCCGAAGGCGCGATGCAGGTCGCGCTGCGCTGCGAGGCCGCCGCTTTTGCCACCGACAAGCGCATCACCAATTCGGACGGCTGCGGCGTCTCGGTGCAGCAATCGCATTTCCTGGCCGGCAATTCGCGCGGCTTTCGCGGCGGCTATGCCAGCTCGCGCCATTCACTCTCCGTGGCGCCGATCGCCGGCAAGGGCAACGGCATGCAGCGCGATGCCTGGTATTCGTCGATGCGCGATCCGGCCGAGCTCGCTTCGCCGGAGGCCGTGGGGCGCTACGCTGCCGAGCGCACGCTGTCGCGCCTGAAGTCGCGCAAGATCGCCACGTGCGAGGTGCCGGTGTTGTTCGAGTCGACCCTGGCCGCCGGCCTGCTCGGCGCCTACGTGCAGGCCACCAGCGGTGGCGCGCTCTATCGCAAGTCGACCTTCCTGGCCGACAGCCTGGGTACGCAGGTCTTTCCGGAACACATCGATATTGACGAAGACCCGCACCGGCTCAGGGCCAAGGGCAGCGCGCCGTTCGACGACGAGGGCGTGCGCACCGCGCCGCGCGCCATCGTCAAGGGCGGCCGGGTCGAGGGGTACTTCCTCTCAACCTACTCCGCCCGCAAGCTAGGCATGCGCACGACCGGCAATGCCGGTGGCTCGCAGAACCTGGCCCTGAAGAGCCGTCGCACTGCGCACGGCGACGACCTCGAAGCGATGCTGCGCAAGCTCGGCCGCGGCCTGTTCGTTACCGAGCTGATGGGGCAAGGCGTGAACTACGTGACCGGCGACTATTCGCGCGGCGCGGCGGGCTTCTGGGTCGAGGGCGGGCGCCTGCAGCATCCCGTGCACGAGATCACCATCGCGGGCAACCTGCGCGAGATGCTCGAGCGCATCGCGGCGGTCGGTGCCGATGCGTACACGCTGGGCGGCAAGACCATCGGCTCGGTGCTCATCGAGCGGATGAAGATCGCCGGTCTGTAGCCTCGCACGCCCTCGCTCTGGCGGCCGCCGTTGCGATAGCCGAGGGCGCCCGCGGTCCGGGCTTCGGCTCGAGTCACGTTCGGATTCGGCGCCCTGTCGGCCTGCGAAGCAACGGGTGTTGCCCGAAGGGGTAAACCCCGTCGGGCAGGGGGGCAGCGCTTCCTAGAATTTTCCTCACTCATCGATTCGCCCCTGGAGACCTTTCAATGCAACGCCGTTCCTTCGTGCAACGTGCCGGCCTGGCCGGGGTGCTGGCCGCCGGCACCGCACCCGCCATCGTCCACGCGCAGGCCAGCATCCGCTGGCGCATGGCGTCGAGCTTTCCGAAGGCGCTCGACACCATCTTCGGCGCCTCCGAGTTGTTCGCGCGCAAGGTGGGCGAGATGTCGGGCGGCAAGTTCCAGATCACGGTGCATGCCGGCGGCGAGCTGATGCCGGCCTTCGGCGTGGTCGATGGCGTGCAGGCCGGCACCGTGGAGATGGCGCACACGGCGGGCTACTACTTCTTCGGCAAGGACGAGACCTTCGCGCTGGGCTGCGCCATTCCCTTCAGCCTCAATTCGCGCCAGATGAGCGCGTGGATGTACGACGGCAACGGTCTCAAGCTCATGCGCGAGTTCTACGCGCGCTACAACATCATCAACTTTCCCGGCGGCAACACCGGAGCGCAGATGGGCGGCTGGTACCGCAAGCCGCTCAAGACGGTGGCCGACATGAAGGGCCTGAAATTCCGCGTCGGCGGCTTCGCGGGGCGCGTGTTCGAGCGCATGGGCTGCGTGCCGCAGAACATCCCCGGCGGGGAGATCTACCAGGCGCTCGAAAAGGGCACCATCGATGCGGCCGAATGGGTCGCTCCGGTCGATGACTTGAAGCTCGGCTTCGCCAAGGTCGCGCCCTACTACCACTACCCGGCGTGGTGGGAAGGCGGCCCTCAACTCGACTTCTACATCAACACCAAGGCCTGGGCGGCGCTGACCTCCGACTACAAGGCCATGATCGAGTCGGCGGCCTCGCATGCCCACGTGGACATGCAGGCGCGCTACGACGCCCGCAACCCGGCCGCGCTCAAGCAGCTGGTGCAGCAGGGCGCGAAGATGGTGGCGATCCCCAAGCCGATCATCGACCTGGGCTTCAAGGAGTCGATGGCGCTTTATTCGGAGATCGGCGCCAAGAACCCGAGCTGGAAGAAGATCTACGCCGATCTCGACGCCTTCCGCCGCGAGCAGAACCTGTGGTTCCGTTTCACGGAAGCGCGCTTCGACAGCTATATGCAGGCGGCCAAGCTCTGAACGCGGCGCATCGGCATACTGCGCGGGCGATCAACTCCCGGCAGGACACCGATGCAAACTCTCTTGAATGCGCTTTACCACCCGCGTGCCGGGTTCTTCATCCTGCGCTGGTCGGTGGCAGGCCTGATGCTTTTTCACGGCGTGGCAAAGCTGATGAAGGGCGTGAGCGGGATCGAAGGCATGGTCACGTCTATCGGCTTGCCGGCTTTCGTGGCCTACGGCGTGTTCATCGGCGAGGTGCTCGCGCCCGTGCTGGTGCTCATCGGTGTGCTCGTCGGCCCGGCGGCGCTGGTGATGGCGGTCAACATGGTGTTCGCCCTCGCACTGGCTCATTCCGGTGAGTTGTTCACGCTCGGCAAGTCGGGCGGCTGGGCGCTCGAGTTGCAGGGCCTGTTCCTGTTCGGCTCGCTGGCTATCGCCTTGATGGCGCCGCCGAGAGTCCGCTAGGCGCCGTCGGTTTCAGCGTCCCGAAGCGTCGCGTTTCAACGACTCCTCGAGCGCCTTCATCGGATCGTCCGCTTCTTCGCCGGCCTCGATAGACCCGGAAGTGGCGTCGTCGGGTGTGACTGCTGGCGGCTCCAACGTCGGCAGCGGCAGCACCGGCGCAGGGGCCTCGACGGGCGTTGGCATCGACATCTCGCGCAGTGCCTTGTCGGCGTCGATGAGCGGGCCCTTTTCGATGCCGCCTGACACGAGGCCTGGGTTCATGACCACCACCGTGACCATGATCAACTGCAGCACGATGAAGGCGATCGAGCCCTTGTAGATCTGTGCCGTGGTCACGGCCGGGATGCGCCGGCCGGTCACGCGGTCGTCGTAGTCGGCGCGGGGTGCGACGCTGCGCAGATAGAACAGCGCGAAGCCGAAGGGTGGCGTGAGGAAGGAGGTCTGCAAATTCATGGCGAGGATCACGCCGAACCAGACCAGGTCGATGCCCATCTTGTCGGCCACGGGTGCCAGGATCGGAATGACGATGAAGGCGATCTCGAAGAAATCGAGAAACATGCCCAGCACGAAGACCAGCAGGTTCACGACGATCAGGAACCCCAGCACGCCGCCCGGCAGTTCGGCGAACAGCTGCTCGATCCACAGGTGGCCGTCGGCCGCGTTGAAGGTGAAGCTGAAGACGGTGGAGCCGATCAGGATGAACAGCACGAAGCACGACAGCCGCGCCGTGCTGTCGAGCGACTGGCGCAGGAGCCGCCCGCCGAGCCGGCGCCGCGCCAGCGCCATGACCAACGCGCCCACCGCGCCCATCGCGCCGCCTTCGGTGGGCGTGGCCACACCGAGAAAGATGGTGCCCAGCACCAGGAAGATCAGGATCAGCGGCGGGATCAGCACGAAGGTCACGCGCTCGGCCAGGCGCGACAGCAGGCCCAGGCCGAGCAGCTTGTTGGCCAGCGCCAGGCTGAAGGCCAGCAAGGTGGCCAAGGTCAGCGAGAGGATGAAGACCTCGTCGCCCGGCGCCGGCGTGCCGCGTTCGAGCCAGGCGTTGATCACCGATTCGTGCACCTGCGCCCAACCGAAGCCGGCGGCTGCGCACAGCGCCAGCAGCACCAGCAGCGAACGGTGGCCGCTCGCCCCGCTCGTCTCGACGTAGATGCGCCCCTGCAGCGGCAGGGCCGGCACCCAGGCCGGTTTCACCAGCGCCACGACGACGATGAACAGCAGGTACAGCCCGACCAGCATGAGCCCCGGCAGCAGCGCGCCGGCGTACATGTCGCCGACCGAGCGGCCGAGCTGATCGGCCAGCACGATCAACACCAGCGAAGGGGGCAAGGCCTGCGCGAGCGTGCCCGACGCGGTGATCACGCCGGTGGCGACGCTGCGGTTGTAGCCGTTGCGCAGCATGATCGGCAGCGAGATCAGACCCATCGAGATCACCGCGGCGGCCACCACGCCTGTGGTCGCCGCCAGCAGCGCACCGACCAGCACCACGGCGATGGCGAGGCCGCCCCTAACCGGCCCGAACACCTGGCCCACGGTTTCGAGCAGGTCTTCGGCCATGCCCGAGCGCTCGAGCACGATGCCCATCAAGGTGAAGAAGGGAATGGCCAGCAGCGTATCGTTTTGCATGATGCCGAACACGCGCAGCGGCAGCGCCTGGAACAGGTTGAGCGGGAACAGGTCCAGCGCCATGCCGATCGCGCCGAACAGCAGGCCTGTGGCGGCCAGCCCGAAGGCCACCGGAATGCCGGTGAGCAGCAGCACCAGCAGCCCCGCGAACATCAGCGGCACGAAATGCTGGGTGACGAAAGCGCTCATTCGTCCCGGGCCGGCTTGTGCGTCTGGGTCTGCGGCGCTTCGGCCACCGCGGCGAGTTCGGCCGGCCGCTCGGCGTCGGACTTCTCCGACTCCACGCTGAAGGGCTCCGGCAGCGCGCCGCGCAGGAAAGCGATGCGCTTGATCAGCTCGGACACCGCCTGCAGCAGCAGCAGCGCGAAGCCGGCCGGAATCAGCAACAGCACCGGCCAGCGGATAAGGCCGCCGGCGTTGCCCGACACCTCGCCCGAAATCCACGCACGCATGAAGAGCGGCCAGCTCAGGTCGATCATGAGCACCGCGAGTGGCATCAACACCAGCACCAGCCCCAGGATGTCGATGATGGCGTTGCTGCGCCGGGACAGGCGCTGCGACACGAAGTCGATGCGCACATGCGCATTGCGCAGCAGCGTGTAGCCGGCGCCGAGCATGAACACGCCGGCGAACAGGTACCACTGGATCTCGAGATAGGCGTTCGAGCTGACGTTGAACGCCTTGCGGATGACGGCGTTGCCCGCGCTGATGAGCACCGCCGCGAGCACCAACCACAGGACCAGCTTGCCGACGAGTTCGTTGAGCGCGTCGATCCCTCTCGAAAGGCGCAGCAGGGCCTGCATGACGGGCAACTCGTCTCGGCGCGGCCTCGGAGCGTTCAGTAAGTGCCCGGCAGCAGGATGCCGCGATCGACAGTGCGAATGTCGGTGTGGCCGGTGAAGGCCATGGTCAGCGCCAACTCGTTGGCGATGAGTTCCAGCGTCTTGGTGACGCCCGCTTCGCCCATCGCGCCCAGGCCGTAGAGGAAGGCGCGGCCGATCATCGTGCCCTTGGCACCCAGCGCGATGGCCTTGAGCACGTCTTGGCCCGAGCGGATGCCGCCGTCCATCCAGACCTCGATGTCATTGCCCACCGCTTCGGCAATGCCCGGCAGTGCGGCGATCGACGACATGGCGCCATCGAGCTGGCGCCCGCCGTGGTTGGAGACGATCAGCGCGTCGGCGCCGCTGTCGCGCGCCAGGCGCGCGTCCTCTGCGTCGAGGATGCCCTTGAGGATCAGCTTGCCGCCCCAGCGCTTCTTGATCCATTCCACGTCGCCCCAGTTCAGGCCGGGATCGAACTGCTGCGCGGTCCAGGCCGAGAGCGAACTCATGTTCTCCACGCCCTTCACGTGGCCGACGATGTTGCCGAATTCACGGCGTTTCGTGCCCAGCATGCCGAGGCACCAGCGCGGCTTGGTGGCGAGGTTGAGCAGGTTGCCGAGGGTGGGCTTGGGCGGCGCGGTCAGCCCGTTTTTGATGTCCTTGTGGCGCTGGCCCAGGATCTGCAGATCGAGCGTGAGCACCAGTGCCGAGCAGCGCGCCGCGCGGGCACGCTCGATCAGGCTTTCGATGAAGGCGCGGTCGCGCATCACGTAGAGCTGGAACCAGAACGGCCGCGTCGTCGCGGCGGCCACGTCTTCGAGCGAGCAGATGCTCATGGTCGAGAGCGTGAACGGGATGCCGAATTTTTCGGCGGCGCGCGCACCGAGAATCTCGCCGTCGGCGTGCTGCATCCCCGTGAGGCCGGTCGGCGCGATAGCCACCGGCATGGCGACCTCCTCGCCGATCATGGTCGTGCGCAGCGAGCGGCCTTCCATGTTCACCGCCACGCGCTGGCGCAACTTGATGCGCTCCAGGTCGCTCTGGTTGGCGCGGTAGGTGCTCTCCGTCCACGAGCCGGAGTCGGCGTAGTCGTAGAACATGCGCGGCACGCGCTTCTTGGCGAGAACGCGGAGGTCTTCGATGCAGGTGATCACGGGCATGGGCGGCTTCCTCCAGGGTGCCGCATTGTCGGCGAGCGTCGGCCTGGCCGGAAGCTGCTGTTTGTGGCCGGCGACGCTCCCGCCCGGATCGCCTTCATGGCGAGGCACTCGAAGATATGCACTGGATGCTGTCCGCAGCGCCGCAGCGCCGCAGCGCCGCAGCGCCGCATCGACGGCTTCTTGCCCGTCTCTCGACTTGCTCCGTCAAGAAACAAGCTCTCGACGGATCGCTGCTAGTCGCGCTCGACCGCCCGATTGCCGCGCAGTCTCGCCATCAGCCGGTCTGCCTGGCCCTTCACGGTCCGCCGGCTTCGAATGCCGCTCAGTTCCTTGAGATGGCCGGTATCCGCAAAGAAACGGTTGGCCAGCGCCTCGCGTACTGCGGAATGCGAGCCGCCCAGCGCCTGCTCGAGCTGTGCTTCGGGGTAGCCGGCCAGTGCCCGGGTCAGCATCCTCACGTGCACGCGGTAGGCGAGCGGCTCGAGGTGCAGGCGGCCGGCTTCCATGGCCTGCAGTTTCTCGGCCAGATGAGCGATGAACAAATGCTTGCTGCTCAGGTCGGCAGGCACGGTTTTGCGGCTTCTCACGACGGACTCCCGGATCGGTGCTTCTCGTTCGGACGGCGGGCCGCTGCGTCGCGCATGCGGTTGGCGCGCGGCCTTGTCTGGAGTCGTCATTGGGCCGTTCAGCCGGGCCGGGCAATGGGCGCTGGAGCGCGGGCTTTTCGCTGCTTCTTCGGCGTTCGGCGGGCGTCCGGCCGTCTCTCGGCGTCGCCGACGCATGAAGCGTGTGCAAACGACGCCGAGACCCGGCCGGCGAGGCGGACAATGCGGCTATCACCCCCGGGAGCCTTGGATGATCGTTCGCATTGATATCGAGCCGGTCGAAGCTTCGACC
>NZ_JACDCW010000070.1 GCF_013817345.1 Methylibium sp. | reverse complement strand
CGTGGCCTTGACGGTGAGCAACGTGCTCCTGGTGCTGGACCGCGTGGTTTTCGAGAGCAGCGATCTGGCGACCTGGCGCCTGGCCGCCGGTCTGGCCGGGGTGCTCCTGCTCGTCGGCGGACTGATCCTGGAGGGCGACGCGTGAGTCCGCCGCCGAGCCGCCTCGAGGCGGATTGCGTTCCGGGCGCCGGGTGCACGCGCGGCTGCGAGTCGCACACCGCCGACGACACCGGGAGGACGGCATGAGCGGCGTGGCCAACGAGATGCTGCTGGGCGCGATTGCCGTGGCGTGCTTCGTCGCCGGCCTGCTGTTTTTGCGCTACTGGAACAGCACGCGCGACCGCTTCTTCGTCTTCCTCGCGCTGTCGTTCTGGATCGAGGCCGGCAACCGGGTGCTGATGGGCGTGCTGGGCGGCTGGACCGAAGCTGATCCGGTGCACTACACGATCCGGCTGGTTTCCTACGGGCTCATCTTGTTCGCCATCTGGGACAAGAACCGGCCGCGGCCGAAGTAGGGCGGCGGCCGGTGCGACCCGGCCACGCGACTGAATTGACCCCACGGTTCTGAGCCTTCGCTCCCCGGACTTGGCGCGGATCGCGTGTCGGGTGGCCGAAGGAAAAACCGGTGCGGCGCGCGCAAGACAAGCCGCACCGGTTTTCGCACAAAAGCGGCCGAGGCCGCCTTCGATCAGAGCGCGCCGTTGTCCCAGGGGCCGGTCACGGCAAAGGTGATGCCCGGGCTTTGGATGGCGAAGAACAGCCATTCGTTGTGGAAGGTCGCACCGACGAACTCGCTGCCGCGGCTGTCGGACGTGAACGAGCGGCCCGACGGCCGGTTGTAGTTGCCGACCGCGCCGCCCGCGCGGAAGTCGAGGTTGTTGGTGCAGAACGGGAAGTGCGTGCCGTCCAGCGTCAGGCCGTACAGCTCCTTCGGGTTGCCGCCGCCGTCCTCGCACAGGATCAGGCTGCCGCGCGGGCTCCAGGCGATGTTGTCCGGGCCGTCCACGTCGCCTGCGCCGCCCGCCGATTCAAACACCAGCGAGAAAGTCTCGCGGCGCGGGTCGTAGGCGAAGATCTGGCCCTTGCGGGCACCGCCGCCGCTGGTCGAGCAGACGTAGATCACGCCGTTGCCGTACCAGGCGCCCTCGCCGCGAACGATGCTCGAGGCGCCCTGCACGAGGCCCTGGGCGCGCACGCCGCCGTAGCTCGTGCCGGTCACGAAGGGCTTGTCCGGCTCGGCGATGTCGACCCAGCTCACGTCCCAGGTGGCGCCGGCCGGCTGGGCGACGCCGGTGTTGTAGTAGCCGTGGTTCACGCCCTGGAGGTCGATGCTGGCGTTGAAGGGCGCCGCCAGCTTCATCATCTGCAGCCTGCCGCCTTGCGCGGGGCGGCCCGGCACATTGGGAATGAAGCGGTAGAAGCCGCTGGGATTGCTGTCTTCCGTCTCGTAGATGATGCCGGTGACCGGATCGACCGCCGCCGCCTCATGGCTGAAGCAGCCCATGTCGGTGATCGGCACCGGGCGGGCCGGGCCCGAGGCGGGCACGTCGAACACGTAGCCGTGCTGCCTGGCGTTGCCGCTGTGCAGGCCGTTGCTCGACTCCTCGCAGGTCAGCCAGGAGTTCCACGGCGTCGGGCCGCCCGCGCAGTTGCGCACGGTGCCGGACAGCGTGGCCCAGTCGCTGACCCATTTCCTGAGTCGCGTGTTGAACACCATGTTGGTGGTGCCGCCCGCGGCCGTCGGGTCATACGTGAGCTTGGGGGGCGCGAAGGAGGTGCCGTTGCCCTGCTCGTGGTTGCGCACGATCACCACCTTCTCCGCGTCGGAGGCGACCACGGCCATGCCGTCGTGCGCGCCCGGCGTCGCGATGCCGTCGCTCATGACGTCGCCGCGCCAGCCGTGCGACCAGTACTTGAAGCCGGCCGGCAGGGTGAGCAGCGGCAGGCCGGTCACCTCGTCGGCCACCGGCGAGAGCGGGCCGTAGTCGGGGCTGTAGGGCAGCTCGACCGCCTTGGCTTCGCCGGACCCGAGCAAGGCGAAGGGCATGCCCACGCTCATGGTGGCCGTGGCGGCCACGCTGCTGCGCAGGAAGCCGCGGCGGCCGAAGCTCCAGTGCGGGTCCATTTCGCGCGTCGCATCACTCTTGGTGAAGTCGCGCATCTGGTCGATTGCATCGTCGCGTGTCGTCATGTGTCTCTCCGTGAAGGGGTGTTGATGGGGGACAGGTTCAATCGCGGCGACGCCCGCGCATCATGCCGGCCATCAGCGCCAAGCCGAGTGCCATCAGGGCGTAGGTCTGCGGCTCGGGGATCGGCGCCGAAACGGTGATGCGGTAATCGAGGCTGCCGCTGCCCAGGCTGTCGGCGTAATCGGCGACGGCGAGCACGAAGGGGCCGGTGCCGAAGATGTTGTCGAAGCCGACGGTCGCCGGCTCGCCGACGCCACCGAGATCGAACGGGCCGCTGCCGTCGGCGCCGGCGGCGAAGGTCGTGTTGAGCGAGCTCGACAGCATGTCGAAGTAGTTCGCGGTGTCGGTCTCGATGCCGTACCACACCCCGACGATCGGATCGAAGTCGGCCGACAGCGGCGTCACGGTGATCGACACCGGCTCGAGGAAGGGCACGCTGAACTGCCAGAACGACCAGTTGTCGCCGTTGCCGAAGGGGCCGCTTTCGGCCATCACCGAGCCGAACGCGGTGCTGCCAGCGCCGAGTGTTCCCGCAAAACTGATCGGCGCGGCGTGAACCGTGCCGGCGGCGAACAGGCCGGCCGCGAGCAGCGGCAGGGATGCGCGCCGCAAGGAAGTGAAAAAGGTCATGACTGGGGCTCCTGGGGGTGGAAGAGCCACGAGCTTGACCGCCGCATGTTCAAGGGCGATGGCGCCCGCCCCGTGCCGAACGGCCCAGCGCGGGACGTGCCGCCCCGCGCCGACCGTCACCTCTTCGTCATCGACGACGGCCCGTCGCTCCTGCCGGCAAACACCCGGGTGCTGCGTTCAGGGCAGGGTGGCGTCGGCGGCGCACGCCAGCAGGTCGAGGCTCAGCGCGCTGGCGACCGCCTGCGTGCGGTTCGCCGCACCGAGCTTGCGCAGAATCTTCTGCACGTGGTTCTTCACCGTCAGCGGACTGAGGCCGAGCTGCTCGCCGAGTTGCTGATTGCTCAGGCCCCGGCACAGGCCGGCGAGGATCTGTCGCTCCCGCGCCGAAAGTGCGGGGCCGCCGCTAGGGTGCGCGGCGGGCGCTCCGGGCTGGCGCAGTTCGCCTTCGAGTCCCTGGACGCGCCGCCAGGTCGAATGCACGAAAGGCATGAGCAGTTCCAGATGCAAAGCGTGCTGCACCGTGCTGCGGCCACCCGGGGTGGCGAACACGAACAGGCTTTCGATTTCGTGCGGGCGCTGCGGCCGCGACACGCCATGCACGAGCAGCTCGCCAATGCCGCAGCCCAGCAGCAGGTCGCGCTGCGCTGCGGCGCAATCCACGGCCGTGTGCGGGACGACCGGCGCCGCGGTGGCTGTCGACGCCAGCTCGATGCAAAGTGCGCGACAGCCTCCTTGCACCCAAGCGGCGCCGAGGCCGCGCATGAAAGGCGCCCGGCTGTCGCTGAGCAGTTCCAATACGGCGCCCGGCAGCACGACGCTGTGAAAGGCGTCGTGCACCAGCTCCTTGCGCTGGCGCTGGTAGGCGCCGCACACGACCACCTGGTGCGGCAGCAGGCGTTGCAGGGGACCCTGATTCCAGAGAAAGAAGTGATGCCGGCGGCGCACCTGCGGCGCTGCCTCGATCACGCGCACCAGCGCCTCGCATTGGGCGACCGACAGGCCGGCGGGTGGCCCTGCGTCGGGCGCCCCCGCTTCACGGTCCGTCTCATCGCTGGAAGGAAAGTGACTTGGCGGGCTTGCGCACAAGGGTTCTGAAGGCGGGAGCTCGGAGGGTGGCATTCGGTGTGCGCGCGGCGGGGGGGTCGGCAGACGAAGTCGTCAAGGCCGCCCAGGGTGCCGGCGGACACAGGCAGCGCACGGGCGGGGCGGACAGCCGGTCCGGCAGCCTAGGCGGCGGCAATGACGGCGTCGTGAACCGGCGCTGTTGCGCGGCGAAGCGACGCACTTGACGGCTTCTTTCCAAACCAGTTGAAAGTGCGCATCTCGCCCCTATAATTCGCCGCTAGCACTCACGTTCGTTGAGTGCTAACAGCTTTTTACGAACGATTTCGCCGGCGAACACGCTCGCAAGCCGGCGCCGATTCGTTCGGAGCAGCGCTCAAACACCGTCACCACCCCTTAGGAGATGCGAATGAAACTTCGTCCTTTGCACGATCGCGTGATCGTCAAGCGCCTGGAACAGGAAACCAAGACCGCCTCCGGCATCGTCATTCCCGACAACGCCGCCGAGAAGCCCGATCAGGGTGAAGTGCTGGCCGTCGGTGTCGGCAAGCGCAACGACAAGGGCGACCTCGTCGCTCTGAACGTGAAGGTCGGCGACCGCGTCCTGTTCGGCAAGTACAGCGGCCAGACCGTCAAGGTCGATGGCGACGAACTGCTGGTCATGCGCGAGGAAGACCTCTTCGCCGTCGTCGAGAAGTAAGCCGCACGGCTTCTTCGCACCTTAGTCAGCAACCCCGGAATTTCGGAGATTTACACATGGCAGCTAAAGACGTGATTTTCGGCGGCGACGCCCGCGTGCGCATGGTCGAAGGCGTGAACATCCTGGCCAATGCGGTCAAGGTCACGCTCGGCCCCAAGGGCCGCAACGTGGTGCTCGAGCGCTCTTTCGGCGCCCCCACCGTGACCAAGGACGGTGTCTCGGTCGCCAAGGAGATCGAGCTCAAGGACAAGCTCCAGAACATGGGCGCCCAGATGGTCAAGGAAGTCGCTTCCAAGACTTCGGACATCGCCGGTGACGGCACCACCACCGCCACCGTGCTGGCCCAGGCCATCGTGCGCGAAGGCATGAAGTACGTGGCCGCCGGCATGAACCCGATGGACCTCAAGCGCGGCATCGACAAGGCCGTCCTGGTCCTGGTCGAGCAGCTCAAGAAGCAGTCCAAGCCCACCACGACCAGCAAGGAAATCGCCCAGGTCGGCGCGATCTCCGCCAACAGCGACCCGTCGATCGGCAAGATCATCTCGGACGCGATGGACAAGGTCGGCAAGGAAGGCGTCATCACCGTCGAAGACGGCAAGTCGCTCGAGAGCGAACTCGAAGTCGTCGAAGGCATGCAGTTCGACCGCGGCTACCTCTCGCCCTACTTCATCAACAACCCCGAGAAGCAGTCGGCCACGCTCGAAAACCCGTTCGTGCTGCTGTTCGACAAGAAGATCAGCAACATCCGCGACCTGCTGCCCACGCTGGAGCAGGTGGCCAAGGCCGGCCGTCCGCTGCTGATCATCGCGGAAGAAGTCGAAGGCGAGGCCCTGGCCACGCTGGTGGTCAACACCATCCGCGGCATCCTGAAGGTCGTGGCCGTCAAGGCGCCGGGCTTCGGTGACCGCCGCAAGGCCATGCTCGAGGACATCGCCATCCTGACCGGCGGCAAGGTCATCGCCGAGGAAGTCGGCCTGACGCTGGAGAAGGTCACGCTGGCCGATCTGGGCCAGGCCAAGCGCGTCGAAGTGGGCAAGGAAAACACCACCATCATCGACGGCTCGGGTGCCGCTGCCGACATCGAAGCGCGCGTCAAGCAGGTGCGCGTTCAGATCGAGGAAGCGACCAGCGACTACGACCGCGAAAAGCTCCAGGAACGCGTGGCCAAGCTGGCCGGCGGCGTGGCGCTGATCAAGGTCGGTGCCGCCACCGAGGTTGAGATGAAGGAAAAGAAGGCGCGTGTCGAAGACGCCCTGCACGCCACGCGTGCGGCGGTGGAAGAAGGCATCGTGGCCGGTGGTGGCGTGGCGCTGCTGCGCGCCAAGCAGGCCGCAGGCGAGATCAAGGGCGACAACGCCGACCAGGACGCCGGCATCAAGCTGATCCTGCGCGCGATCGAGGAGCCCCTGCGCATCATCGTGGCCAACGCCGGCGAGGAGCCGAGCGTGGTCGTCAATGCGGTCATGGGCGGCAAGGGCAACTACGGCTACAACGCCCAGAACGGCGAGTACGGCGACATGATCGAGATGGGCATCCTGGACCCGACCAAGGTGACGCGCACCGCGCTGCAGAACGCCGCCTCGGTCGCTTCGCTGATGCTGACCACCGAAGCCATGGTGGCCGAGTCCCCGAAGGACGACGCTCCGATGGGCGGCATGGGCGGCGGCATGGGTGGGATGGGCGGCATGGGCGGCATGGACATGTAAGTGTTCTGCGACATCCGTTCGTGATGTTCGGCGCCGGGCTCGCCCGGTGCAGAAAAAGGGCCGCAGCGATGCGGCCCTTTTTTTGTGTTCACGGGCGCTTGGCGAGCCATCGAGGGATAGTTGCCTGCGGCGCCCGCGGCGCCCGCGCCGTAAGACAGCCTTGCCGTGATCGGTACGCAATGCGACGCACTGCAATACGAGCGGCGTCTCGGGTTCCTTGCGCAGCGTGGTCCAGCGCTCCGTCACGGCTGCTGCCGGCGCTGCAGAGTGCCCCGTCGCACTGTTGCGCTCGTCGCCGTCTGTGATAACGCGGCATGCGCAACAAGGACGCTCGCCGAGCCGGCGGCTGGTTCGTCATCGGGAGCGTCGCGGCATGCGTCATGGCGGTCTGCCCGGGCGGACAGGCGCAGGCCGTTTCTGCCGACGAGTCCTCGAAAGCCGCCGGCGTCGCAACCGCCTTGCTGTCGCCCGACGACACCGGTTTGCGCGAGGATCTTGCATGGCTGATCGATCGCCGTGTGCTCAGCCTGCCGTTGAGCACCTGGCCGCTGCCCGCTGCCCTGCTGGCGCCGGCGCTTGCGGCAGCGGGCGAGCGCAGCTGGCCAGCGGTCGATGCCGACGCGCTGGGGCGTGTCGAACGGGCCTTGGCGCGCCAGACCGCACCGGTGAGCGCTGGCCTGGATGTCAACAGCGCTCGCCATCCGGCGCTCGATGGAAACCCCGCAGCGGCCGGCGCGGCCGACGCCACCCTGAGTGTGCGTACGCATGGCGAGCGCTGGAGCGCGCGGCTGCAGATGAACGTACATGCCCATTCGCTGTCGAGCTCAGGGCAGCAGGGTTCGCTGTCCGGCTCCTATGTCGCGGTGGCGCTGCGCAGCACGCTGTTGAGTTTCGGGGCGGTCGACCGCTGGTGGGGCCCCGGCCGCTACACCAGCCCCATCCTGTCGAACGCAGCCCGGCCCTTTCCGGCCCTGACGCTGCGCCGGGCGCGCGACGACGCGCCGCAGCCGAACTGGCTGCGCTGGATCGGCCCCTGGGGATACGAGTTCTCGGTCGGCCAGTTGCGGCACTACGAGCCGGCCCGCACCCGCACGCTCGGACTGCGGCTGTACACGCGGCCTTTGCCCGGCCTGGAAGTCGGCCTGAGTCGCCACATCGAGTGGGGCGGGCGCGGCCTACCCGACGGGCTCCAGGCATTGCGCGACGCGCTGCTCGGCAACAGCAATATCGATGATCCGGAGCGGCGCGAACGCGAGGATCCGAGCAACGAGTTGGCGGGCTTCGACCTGCGGCTGTCGCACGTCGATTCCGGCGACCGTGCCTGGGTCGGCCATGTGCAACTGATCGGCGAGGACGAGGCCAACAAGCTGCCTTCGCGCTTCATCACGACCGCCGGGCTCCAGCTCAAGCACCCGTGGCGCAGCGGGCGGCTCGAATGGAGCGTCGAGGGCACCGACACCGTGCGCCGGCGCCTGCTCGGCCTGCTCGACGGCGGCCGGCGGCAAGCTGCTTATACGCACGGCGCCTATACCGACGGCTATTACCACCAGGGCCTGCCCATCGGCGCCCACTTCGGCGGAGGCGGTCGCATCTTCACGGGCGGTCTCAGCTGGGTGCCCGACTGCCGGCAAACCTGCCGCCGCTACCGCATGACGGCCTTCACCGGCAAGGTCAGCGAAAGAGAGCTGCAGCCGATCAACGCGAGTTTCGGTGAAACCGGTGACGTGCACGGCCTGTCGGCGCGCATGGAATCGCAGGCGCGCGGCTTCGACTGGTATCTGGGGCTCTCCGTGCAGCGCTACCGTGCCGGCCCGCGGCCCGATGCCGGCCTGCAGTTCGGCATCGAGCTGCCTTTGCAACGTTGAAGGCGACGCGGCCCGGGCGCTTCAGCGCGCCAGCGCCCCCGCAGGGCGCCGCCCCAGTCGTGGGCGACCACCGCAGCAACCGGTGCGCCGAGCTGCTCGATCAGCGCGGCAATGTCTTGCGCAGCGGCTTGGAGCGGTAAGCCTCGATCTCAATAGGCGCCGACGAGCCGGCGTAGCCGCGCAGATTGGGCGCCACGCAGCGAAAGCGGCCGGCGAAGCGGGCCAGCAGCTCGTCCTAGACGAAGGCGGCTTCCGGAAAGTCGTGCAGGAAGAGCAGCACCGGGGCGCCGGCCGGGCCGGCGGCGCGGCATGACAGAGTGACGCCGTTCGGCAGCTTGGTCTGAAAGCCTTCGATGACGGCGTTCATGCGCTTCTCCCGGCTGTGACCGGCGCAGTATCGGCCCGGCTCGCGCGCCGCCGCGTCACCCGCGCGTCACCGGTCTTCGCGCGAGGCGGCTTGCGGATGCACCCAGCCGTGCAGCGCCAGCGCCGCGTCGCCCAGGCCGTGCCGGCTCAGCGCCGAGAACAGGCAGATGCCGAGGTCCGACGCATCGGTGGCCAGTTGGCCCAGCACATCCCGCGCAGCCGTCATGGACGCGTCGGCCTCGCGGCGGTTGAGCTTGTCGGCCTTGGTCAGCAGCACCAGCAGCTTGATCTCGCCGGTGCCGATGCGCGGCGCCACGAAGGCGAGCAGTTGCTGGTCGAGTTCGGTGAAGCCAAGGCGGGAATCGACCATCAGCACCACGCCCGAGAGGCTGCGGCGCGACTCGAGGTACTGCGCCATCACCTGCTGCCAGCGCAGCTTGGCGCCGCGCGCCACGGCGGCATAGCCGTAGCCGGGCAGGTCGGCGAAGAAGGCGTCGGGCGCGTCCTTCGGCCCGAGCGCGAACAGGTTGATGTGCTGGGTCCGCCCGGGCGTCTTGGAGGCGAAAGCCAGTCGCTTTTGCTGCGTGAGCCGATTGATCGCGGTGGACTTGCCGGCATTCGAGCGGCCGACAAAGGCGATCTCCGGCAGTTCGTTCGCGGGCAGGTGGATGAGCTGCGCGGCAGTTGTGAGAAAGCGCGCGGTGTGGGTCCAGGCCAGAGCCAGCTTGGCGGGACCTTCGAGTTCCGCTTCGTTCGTGTTCATCCGCCATTGTAAAATCTGAGGTTGCTCGGCGGGCTCCTCCGCGAGCGACTCACTCCCCGACTCCTCCCCGCGCTCATGAAGTCTGCCCTGTCGCTCCTGCTGGCCGCTGCCCTGGTGTCTCCCGTCCTGGCCCAGCAGGCCAAGGCGCCGGCCCCGCCTGATCTGAAGAAAGGCGAGGCCACTGCAAGCTCCGTGTGCATCGCCTGCCACGCCTTCGATGGCTCGCGCGGCACCCCGGCCAACCCCATCATTGCCGGGCAGCATCCCGCGTACCTCGTCAAGCAATTGGTCGAGTTCAAGAGAGGCGTGCGGCCCAGCCCGATCATGCAGGGCATTGCCTCCACCTTGAGCGAAGACGACATGCGCAATGTCGCGGCGTTCTACGCCAGCATGGACGCCAAGCCCGGCTTCGCCAGGAACAAGGAAACGGTCGATCTGGGCGCGTCGATCTGGCGCGGCGGCATTGCGGCCAAGTCGGTGCCGGCTTGTGCGAGCTGCCACAGCCCTAACGGCGCCGGGATTCCCGTGCAGTACCCGGCCATGAGCGGACAGCATGCCGAGTACACGGCTGCGCAGCTCGAGGCTTTTCGCAGCGGCACGCGCAAGAACAGTGCGCAGATGATGGCCATCGCCGCGAGGCTGAGCGACGCGGAGATCCAGGCGGTGTCGGATTTCGCTGCCGGCTTGCGCTGAGACGCCTTAGCCAGGGCCGCCCAACTGCGGGCGCCCAGCGGTCTGAACGTGCCTTTGCGGCCTGATCGGCGGGAACCGATCCGCTGATCCGGCCGGGGGTTTCAACGCAAACTTCTGCGCACGTGGCGACTCGAAAGTCGACGCGAACTTTCACACCTCGGGGCCGGCTGTACGCCGGCCTTGAACTTTGCGGCCTTCGCACGCTCTTTCAACGGCCCCCGGATAATCGAGTCATGACCCTGAGCACCACCGGCATCGAACTGCCGACCCGCTCCCGCGGCCTTCGCGACGCGGTCGAATTGCTGTCGTCGATGCGCTTTTCGATCTCGCTGCTGACGATCATCTGCATCGCCTCGGTGATCGGCACCGTGCTCAAGCAGCACGAGCCGCTGAACAACTACGTCAACCAGTTCGGGCCGTTCTGGGCCCAGGCCTTCTCGGTGCTCGACCTGTACGCGGTGTACAGCGCATGGTGGTTCATGCTGATCCTGGCCTTTCTCGTCGTCTCGACCAGCCTGTGCATTGCGCGCAACACGCCCAAGATCCTTGTCGATCTCAGGACCTACAAGGAGCACCTGCGCGCCAGCAGCCTGAAGGCGTTTCACCACCGTGCCGAAGGCGTGGTGCCAGGCTCGCGCGAGGCCACGCTCGCCCACGTGAAAGCGCTGCTCGCGGCTGGCGGCTGGAAGGCCAAGGCCGAGGTGCGCGAAGGCGAAGACGGCGGCGTCATGGTGGCGGCCCGAAAGGGCGCCGCCAACAAGCTGGGCTACATCGCCGCGCACTCGGCCATCGTGCTGGTGTGCATCGGCGGGCTGTTCGACGGTGACCTGATCGTGCGCGCGCAGATGGCCTGGCAGGACAAGACGGCGTTCGCAGGCGGCGGGATGCTGCGCGACGTGCCCGCGGCGCACGTGCTGAGCGTCGGCAACCCGACCTACCGCGGCAACATCGGCGTGAACGAAGGCCAGCGCGGCAGCACCGCCGTGATCCAGATGAAGGACGGCGTGGTGCTGCAACCGCTGCCCTTCGACATCGAGCTCAAGAAGTTCATTGTCGAGTTCTACCCCACCGGCAGCCCGCGGCTGTTCGCCAGCGACGTGGTGCTGCACGACCGCGCCACCGGCGAAAGGACAGAAACGACGATCAAGGTCAACGAACCGGCGCAGCACAGCGGCGTGACGATCTACCAGTCGAGCTTCGAGGACGGCGGCTCGAAGCTGCGCCTGACAGGCTGGCCGCTCGCTGGCGGCACACCTTTCGAGCTCGAAGGCGAGGTCGGCGGCGGCACGCTGCTGCAAAGTCCCGGCGAAAAGACGCCGATGACCATCGAGTTCACCGGCCTGCGCGTGATCAACGTCGAGAACCTGGCGGCCGCCGATGCGCAGGGCGCGACCGACGTCCGCAAGGTCGATCTGGTCAACCGCCTGGAGCAGCACCTCGGCTCCGGCGCGAAGAGCGCGAACGACCAGGCGCTCAGGAACATCGGGCCGTCGGTCGGCTACAAGCTGCGCGACGCCGCCGGCCAGGCCCGCGAGTACAACAATTACATGAACCCGATCGTGCTCGACGGCCAGCGCGTGTTCCTCGCAGGCGTGCGAGAAGACGCCAACCAGCCGTTCAGCTACCTGCGCATTCCGGCCGATCAGGACGACAGCCTCGCCACCTGGATGCGCCTTCGTGCCGGCCTGCTCGATCCGGCCCAGCGCGAGGCCGCGGTGCAGCGCTATGTGACGCGGGCCGCACCGGACAAGCCGGAGATGGCCAGCCAGCTCGCCGTCTCGGCGCGCCGCGCGCTCGAACTGTTCGCCGGCGCCGAGCCGGGCAAGCCCGAAGGGCCGATGACCGGCGGCTTGCTGGCACTGTCCGACTTTCTCGAGGTCAATGTGCCCGAGGCCGACCGCCAGCGCACATCGGACGTGCTGTTGCGCATCATGAGCGGCACGCTGTTCGAGCTGCTGAATCTCACGCGCGAGCGCGCCGGTCTGTCGCCGCTGACGCCCGACGACAGCACCCAGGCTTTCATGACGCAGGCGGTGCTCTCGCTGTCGGATTCCTTCTTCTATCCGGCGCCTGTGCTGATGGCGCTCGACGATTACACCCACATCCAGGCCAGCGTTTTCCAGGTCACCCGTTCGCCGGGCAAGACGCTGGTCTATCTGGGCTGCCTGTTCCTCATCGTCGGCGTGTTCGCCATGCTCTACGTGCGCGAACGCCGGCTGTGGATCTGGCTGCAGGACGCGCCCGGCGGCGCCACCCGGCTGACCACCGCGCTGTCTTCCACGCGCCAGACGCTCGACGTCGACCGCGAGTTCGAACAGATCCGCGCCACCTTGTTGCCCGAGGCGAAGCCATGAACACCACCACGCAATCCACGCCCCTGCTGCTCGGCCAGCCCGGCTACTTCGTGCGCCGCACCGCCCTTGACTGGCTGTTCGCGCTGCTCGTCGTGGTGGGCGCCGGTTACGCCTTCAGCCGCTACGGCGCGCACATGGACGGCTACGAGAAGGGCATCCTGGCCGGCGCCGTGCCGTCGCTCATCGGCCTGGGTTGGTTCTGGGCCCCCTTGCGCGCGCTGACGATCGCGGTGGCACTGGCAAGCTTTCTCGCCATCGGCCTGTACAGCGGCACGAGCGACGGCTTCGGCGCCGACCTCGAGGCCGGGCAGCAGCTTTTCCTGCTGAAGTACCTGTTCGCCAGCCAGACCGCGATTCTGTGGATGAGCGTGCTGTTCTTCATGAGCACGCTGTTCTACTGGCTCGGCTTCTTTCAGAAGAGCGGCGCGGCCGGGGCCGAGCGCATCGGCTCGGTGCTGGCCTGGGGCGCCGTGTTCATGGGCCTGGTGGGCACGATGGTGCGCTGGTACGAGAGCCACCAGATCGGCGAGGGCATCGGCCACATCCCGGTCAGCAACCTGTACGAAGTGTTCGTGCTGTTCGCGTGGATGACGACGCTGTTTTATCTGTACTTCGAGGCGCACTACCTTGAGCGGGCCAAGGGTCGCTCGGCCGGGCAGGCCGACATGGGCGAGGCCAGCGTTCGCTCGCTCGGCGCTTTCGTGATGCTGATCGTGAGCTGCTCGGTCGGCTTCCTGATCTGGTACACGCTGGCGCGCGACGCGCAGCAGATCCAGCCGCTGGTGCCGGCCCTGCAGAGCTGGTGGATGAAGGTGCACGTGCCGGCCAATTTCGTCGGCTACGGCACCTTCGCGCTGGCCGCGATGGTGGCCTGGGCCTACCTGCTCAAGACTGCGAGCACGCGCGCGCTGCTGATCGCCTTCGTCGGCGTGCCGCTCGGTCTGCTGGCCGCGCTGGCTGCGTTCGCGAACTTCGGTGGCCTGCCGGCGGAGACCGTGACCACGCTCGGCAAGACCATGCGCATGGTCGGAGGCGCCGGCCTGTTCTTCGCGCTCACCCTGGCGCTGCGCCGGCCGATCACCGCCCGGCTGCCCTCGCTCGAGCTGCTCGACGACGTGATGTACAAGGCCATCGCCGTCGGCTTCGCCTTCTTCACGATCGCCACCGTGCTCGGCGCGCTTTGGGCGGCCGAGGCCTGGGGCGGCTACTGGAGCTGGGACCCGAAGGAAACCTGGGCGCTGATCGTGTGGCTCAACTACGCGGCCTGGTTGCACATGCGGCTGATGAAGGGCCTGCGCGGCACCGTGGCGTCATGGTGGGCGCTGGTGGGTCTGGCGGTGACGACCTTCGCCTTCATCGGCGTGAACATGTTCCTGTCTGGCCTGCACTCCTACGGCGAGCTGTGAGCTCAGCGGCGCGGCGGAGCTTCGCGGCGCGCGCTGCCGGGAACAATTCGGCGGAGGTCGCTGTCTACGCCGCCGGCGCTTGATCGCGCGGCGGCACCCCCGTTCACCGCTCGATTTCGCGCGGCTGCCCCTCCCGGTCGATCGCCACGTAGGTGAAGTTGGCTTCGGTCACCTTGCAGACCACCGGATCGGCCGGATTGCGCTCTGCGTACACCTCGAGGTGCACCGTCATGGAAGTGCGGCCGATGCGGTCGACCTTGGCATAGAAGCTGAGCAGATCGCCCACCGACACCGGTTGCTTGAAAATGAACTGGTTGACCGCCACCGTGACGATGCGGCCCCGCGCGATGCGCGCCGGCAGCACGGCGCCGGCCAGGTCGGCCTGCGCCATGATCCAGCCGCCGAAGATGTCGCCGTTGGCGTTGGCGTCGGCCGGCATCGGCATCACCCGCATCACCAGTTCGAGGTCGGGCGACACGTGAGCCAGGTTGGCACTCAGGAGCCCGGGCCGGTGTTTCGGTGTGTCGTTCATGGTGTACCGCCGCCTTTTCTCGATGTTCGAAGCTGTACTTCCGAAAGATTGTGATCCATGCGTCGTGAAACCCTGAGCGCCGCGTCCGCGCTGCCGCCCGACGCGGGCAGCAGCGCCGTGCCGGCGCCTGCGCGAGGCGACTGGGCCACGCTTTCCAAGCTGCTGCCCTATTTGTGGACCTACAAATACCGCGTGGTGGCCGCGCTCGCCTGCGTGATCGCGGCCAAGGCGGCAAACGTCAGCGTGCCGCTGCTGCTCAAGGAACTGGTGGATGCCTTGTCGATCCCGATCGGCGACCCGCGCGCCGTGCTGGTTGTGCCGGCCGGGCTCTTGCTCGCCTACGGCGCGCTGCGCTTGGCCAACACGGTGTTCACCGAACTGCGCGAACTGGTGTTCGCCAAGGCGACCGAGGGGGCGGCGCGCAGCATCTCGCTGCAGGTCTTCGAGCATTTGCATGCGCTCAGCCTGCGCTTTCACCTCGAGCGCCAGACGGGCGGCATGACGCGCGACATGGAGCGCGGCACGCGCGGCGTGCAGTCGCTCATCTCGTATTCGCTCTACAGCATCGTGCCCACGCTGGTGGAAGTGGGTTTGGTGCTCACGCTGCTCGCCGTCAAGTTCGATGCGTCGTTCGCCTGGATCACCCTGGCCGCGCTGGCGGCCTACATCGGCTTCACCGTGACCATGACCGAGTGGCGCACCCAGTTCCGCAAGCAGATGAACGAGCTCGACTCCAGCTCGCACAGCAAGGCGATCGACTCGCTGCTGAACTACGAGACGGTCAAGTACTTCAACAACGAAGGTTTCGAAGCGCGCCGCTACGACGAGAGCCTGGACCGGCTGCGCCGCGCCAAGCTCAAGTCGCAGTCGACGCTCTCACTGCTCAATACCGGCCAGCAGCTGCTGATCGCCTGTGCGCTGATCGCCATGCTGTGGCGCGCCACCGAGGGCGTGGTCGCGGGCCGGCTGACGCTGGGGGACTTGGTGATGATCAACGCTTTCATGATCCAGCTCTACATCCCGCTCAATTTTTTGGGTGTGCTGTACCGCGAGATCAAGCAGGCGCTGACCGACCTGGAAAAGATGTTCGGTCTGCTCGATCGCGAACGCGAGGTGCGCGATGCGCCGGATGCGACCGAGCTGCACGCGGATGCCCCGCCGGTCGTCCGGTTCGAGAACGTGAGCTTCGCCTACGACCGAGCCGACGGAGAACAGCCCGGGCTCGCGCGGCCGATCCTGCACGACCTGAGCTTCGAGATTCCGGCCGGCCACACCGTGGCGGTGGTCGGGCCCTCGGGTGCCGGCAAGAGCACGCTGGCGCGGCTGCTGTTTCGCTTCTACGACGTGGGCGAAGGACGCATCACCATCGCCGGCCACGACATCCGCGCGCTCACGCAGGCGAGCCTGCGCCGCTCGATCGGCATCGTGCCGCAGGACACCGTGCTGTTCAACGACACGGTGGCCTACAACATCGCCTACGGCCGGCCGGGAGCGACGCAAGCCGAGATCGAGGCCGCGGCTCAGGCGGCGCGCATTCACGGCTTCATTGCCTCGGCGCCGGCGGGTTACCAGACCATGGTCGGCGAGCGCGGCCTCAAGCTTTCGGGCGGCGAGAAGCAGCGGGTGGCGATCGCACGAACGTTGTTGAAGAACCCGCCCATCGTCATCTTCGACGAGGCCACGTCGGCGCTCGATTCAGCCAACGAGCGCGCCATCCAGGCCGAGCTGCAGACGGCGGCGCGCAACAAGACCGCACTGGTCATCGCGCACCGGCTGTCTACGGTGGTCGATGCCGACGAGATCCTGGTGCTGGAGGCGGGCCGCATCGTGGAGCGCGGCACGCATGCGGCACTCCTGGCCCAGGACGGGCGCTATGCGCAGATGTGGGCGCTGCAGCAGAGCAGCGCGGAAGGGGCGAGCAGCCCGGCGGGCGCCTGAACGGCCGCTGCGCGGGCCGCGCCTCAGGGGTTGCCGCTGCCGGAGGGTGGCGTGCCGGCAGGGCCGCCGGTGGGCTGACCTTCGCCGCCGGCCGGGCCGTCGTTCGCGGGCGCGCCGTCCGAGGACTTGCGCTTGGACTTCTCTTCCTTCTTGCGCTTCTTGGCCAGCTCGCGCTGGCGCTTCTCGTAGGAGTAGTTCGGGGTGGCCAATCAGCCCTCCTGGGAGTCAGTGCCTGCATGGTAACCGGGCAGGCTGCCGCTCAATAGCTGCACGAGCAGCTCGCCGGTGGTGACGCCGCGCGTGTGCGCGGCGAAATGCAGGGCGGTGATCAGATCGGCGGGCAGCTTGGTTGCAAAGGGCACCAGGCCGGCCGCCTGGTCCAGGCGGCGCTGCTCGCGTCGGTCGATGGCCGGCGCCGGGGCCGCGCCGTAGCGCACCGGTGTGCCAGACTGCGCCAGCTTGCCGACGATCTTCATCGCCTTGGTTTTCTCGAGGTCGGCTTTTTTCATTGCAATGGCTCCATGGCTATCAAATCAACGGTCTTCAAGGCCGAACTCCAGGTCGCCGACATGGACCGCGGCCACTATGGCACCCATGCCTTGACGTTGGCGCAGCACCCGTCGGAAAACGACGAGCGCATGATGGTTCGCCTGCTCGCCTTCGCGCTGCACGCGGCGGGCGACAAGGAAGAGGCATTGTCCTTCGCCAACGCCATGACCGACATGGACGAGCCCGATCTCTGGCGCCGCAGCCTCACCGGCGAGATCGAACTTTGGATCGACGTCGGCCAGCCCGAAGAGAAATGGCTCAAGAAGGCCAGCCACCGCTCGAATGAGCTCGTGCTCTATCTCTACGGACAGAAGGCGGGCCTGTGGTGGAGCCAGAACCAGGGTGCGCTGGCCAAGCTTGCCAAGCTGCGCGTGCGTCAGGTGCCCGCACAGGCGAGTGCCGCGCTGGCGCTGCTTGCGCGGCGCACGATGCGGCTGCAATGCACCGTGCAGGACGGGCAGGTGTGGCTCGGCGACGGCGAGGAAACGGTGGCGCTGGAACTGCTGGAACTGAAATCCGCGGTCTTGCGCTGAATTGCGCGTTGCGTGCGCGGGCCGCAGCTTGGCGCCCATGACCGCTGGCTAAACTGCCTCGCGTGGAAACCAAATGGCTGGAAGACTTCGTGAGCCTGGCCGAGACGCGCAGCTTCTCTCGTTCGGCGCAGTTGCGCCACGTGACGCAGCCCGCTTTTTCGCGCCGCATCCAGGCGCTCGAAGCCTGGGCCGGCACCGACCTCGTGGACCGCTCGTCCTATCCGACCCGGCTCACCCCGGCCGGTGAAACCTTTCAAGCCCAGGCGCTGGAAGTGCTGGCTTCGCTGCAGGCCACGCGCAACCTGATGCGGGGCCACCGTGCGGTCGGCTCCGACATGATCGAGTTCGCGGTGCCGCACACCCTCGCGTTCGCCTTCTTCCCGCACTGGGTCATGGAACTCAGGCGCGAGTTCGGCGAGATCAAGAGCCGGCTGATTGCGCTCAACGTGCACGACGCGGTGCTGCGCCTGGCCGAAGGTAGCTGCGATCTGCTGATCGCCTATCACCACCCGGCCCAGCCGCTGCAGCTGACTTCCGAGCGCTACGAGATGCTTACCCTCGGCGAGGAATCGCTGCGCGCCTACGCCAAGGCCGGCCCCGACGGCGAGCCGCTGTTCCGCCTGCCCGCACGCCCTCACGAGCGCCGCGTGCCCTACCTTTGCTACGCAGCGGGGGCCTACCTGGGACAGATGGTCGACCTGATCATCAAGCAGGCAGCCGGCACCGTGCCGCTCGACCCGATCTACGAGACTGACATGGCCGAAGGCCTCAAGGCGATGGCCCTCGAAGGCCACGGCCTGGCCTTCCTGCCGGCCAGCTCTGTGCGCAAGGAACTGCGCACGCGCAAGCTCGTGCCGGCGGCCCCCTCGGGCAGCTTCGAGCTGACGATGGAAGTGCGCATCTACCGCGAACGCCCCGAGGTGGCCCGGCATGCCAAGGCCGGCGTGCCGCTGCTTTGGGAGCATCTGCGCGGAAAGGCGCGTGCGGCGCCTTGAGGCGCGAAAAGCCGGCGACGCCTGAAGCGCTTTATAGATGCACCCGCCGCATGAGCGGCGCCATGATCGGCATTGGCACGCAGACGCAGCTCGAAGCTACAGTGCCGCCGGCATCGAAGGGCACTTGCAGCCACGCCCGATTGACCTGCTGAGGTAAGCCCTGAGGCAGTGAGGCGCGCGCTTTGCTTAAGCTTCGAGCGCGGCGGCCACTCAGGCGGTGCCGCGCTTTTTTAATGCGAGGCGCCATTCGGCGTGAATGACGGCGCACCGGGTGCGCGAGGCACGGGAGGCCGCATTGGGTAATTGGGATTGGCAGGTGTTCTGCAAGGACACCATCTACGGCGAAGTGTCGCCGCGCTGTTTCGGCAGCGAAGGCGCCATCACGTATCTCGACTGGATGCTCTCGGCCTGGGGTTGGACGCTCTCGGTTTCGGTGCTGGCCTTGATCGTGGCGCTCACGACCGGCTCGCTGGTGGGCATCTTGCGCACCGTGCCGGACCGGCGGCTGGTGCTGTTCGGCAACGCCTGGACCGAACTCTTTCGCAACATCCCGCTGCTGGTGCAGATCTTCCTCTGGTACTACGTGATCCCGGGCATCTTCACCCCGCTGCGCGAGTTGCCGAGTTTCGTGTTGGTGGTGTTGGCCCTTGGCTTCTTCACTTCGGCGCGCATTTCAGAGCAAGTCAAGGCCGGTATCCAGAGCCTGCCGCGCGGTCAGGGCTACGCGGGCCTGGCCGTCGGCCTGACCTTGCCACAGACCTACCGCTACGTGCTGCTGCCAATGGCGTTTCGCATCGTCATCCCGCCGCTGACCAGCGAATCGATGAACATCGTCAAGAACTCCTCGGTCGCCTTCGCGGTCAGCATTGCCGAGCTGACCATGTTCGCGCTGCAGGCGCAGGAAGAAACCTCGCGGGGCGTCGAAATCTACATGGCGGTCACGGGCGCTTATTTCGTTTCGGCCTTCTTCATCAACCGCGTGATGCTCATCGTCGAAAACCGCGTGCGCGTGCCCGGCATGATCGGAGGCGGCCAATGATCGCCTCGCTGGATTTCGGTTTCCTGAACTGGGGCATCGTCTCCAACTTCATCCTCAAGGGCCTGGCCTTTTCGGTGCAGCTCACGCTCATCGCCATGATCGGCGGCATCTTGCTGGGCACGGTGCTGGCGCTGATGCGGCTGTCGGGCAAGCCCTGGCTGGTGATTCCGGCAGCCGCCTACGTCAACACGCTGCGCTCGATCCCGCTGGTCATGGTGATCCTGTGGTTCTTCCTGCTGATCCCGCTGCTGATCGGCCAGCCGATGGGCGCGGAGATGTCGGCCATCATCACCTTCACCGTGTTCGAGGCGGCCTACTACTCCGAGATCATGCGCGCCGGCATCCAGTCGGTGTCGCGCGGTCAGGAGCATGCCGGCTATGCGATGGGCATGACCTACGGGCAGACCATGTGGCTGATCGTGTTGCCGCAGGCCTTCAGGAACATGCTGCCGGTGCTGCTCACGCAAACGATCATCCTGTTCCAGGACACCTCGCTGGTCTATGCGATCGGCGCCTACGACCTGCTCAAGGGCTTCGAGGTCGCCGGCAGGAACTTCAACCGCCCGGTCGAAACCTATCTCGTCGCGGCGCTGGTGTACTTCGTCATCTGCTTCAGCCTGTCGATGCTGGTGCGTCGGCTGCAGAAGAAGATCGCCATCATCAGGTAAACGCTCTTCAACCCTTCACTCCGGAACCTTGAATGATCGACATCAAGAACGTCTCCAAGTGGTACGGCAACTTCCAGGTGCTGACCGACTGCACGACCACCGTCAACAAGGGCGACGTGGTGGTGGTCTGCGGCCCCTCGGGCTCGGGCAAGAGCACGCTGATCAAGACCGTTAACGCGCTGGAGCCTTTTCAGAAGGGCGACATCGTCGTCGATGGCATTTCCGTGTCCGACCCTAAGACCGACCTACCCAAGCTGCGCAGCCGGGTCGGCATGGTGTTCCAGCACTTCGAGCTGTTCCCTCACCTGTCGGTGACCGAGAACCTGACGCTGGCGCAGATCAAGGTGCTCAAGCGCAGCCCGGACGAGGCGATGAAGCGCGGGCTAAAGATGCTCGACCGCGTGGGCCTGAACGATCACAAGGACAAGTTTCCCGGCCAGCTCTCCGGAGGCCAGCAGCAGCGTGTGGCCATTGCCCGGGCACTGTCGATGGACCCGATCGTGATGCTGTTCGACGAGCCGACCTCCGCACTCGACCCCGAGATGGTGGGCGAGGTACTCGACGTCATGGTCAAGCTGGCCCAGGAGGGCATGACGATGATGGTGGTGACGCACGAGATGGGCTTCGCGCGCAAGGTCAGCCATCGGGTGATCTTCATGGACGTCGGCAGGATCGTCGAAGATTGCAACAAGGAGGATTTCTTCGGCAGCCCCGAGGCGCGTTCGCCGCGGGCGCGCGATTTTCTGTCGAAGATCCTGCAGCACTGAGACGCTCGGGGGAGGGCCGCCGAATGCGCCACGCTACGTTCATCGCCATGCACATCGCCATGCCAGGCTGCGACCATGGCTGACGTGCGCGCCATGTGCGCCATCGGCCTGAGCGGTCAGCTCGGCCTGCGCGGGCAACTGCCCTGGGAAGGCGACCGGCGGCCCGAGTTCAAGGCCGATGCGGCGCGCTTCTTCGACGTGACGCGCGGCCATGTGCTGCTGGCCGGCCCGCGCACCGTGGCTTCCGTGCCGGCCTTCGCCCTGGCCGACCGCACGGTGGTGGCGATCCGCTCCGGCGACGATCCGCAGCAATTGATCGACCGCTTCCCGGGCCGCGTGATCTACATCGGCGGCGGCCCGCCCGTGTGGAGCGCCTACGCGCGTTTCATCCGTCACTGGGACATCACCCGGCTGCCCTACGACGGCGAGGCCGACCGCTGGTTCGACCCGGCCTGGCTGCTGACCGGCAAGGCGGCGGCACCGCACTGAGCTGCGCCACGGGGCGGGCCCCGCCCATGCGGTGGGCGAGAATCCCGCGGATGAGCGCAGCCACCTCTTCGCCCACGCCCGGCCTGACGCTGACCCGCCCGGACGACTGGCACCTGCACCTTCGCGACAGCGCGGCTCTCGCGGCCGTCATCGGACACACCGCCCGCCAGTTCGCCCGCGCGATCGTCATGCCCAACCTCAAGCCGCCGATCACCACGACGGCCTTGGCGCGGGCCTACCGCGAGCGCATCCTGGCCGCGCGGCCTGCCGGCTCGGACTTCGAGCCGCTGATGACGCTCTACCTCACCGACAACACCTCGGCCGACGAGATCCACCGCGCGCGCGAGGCTGGCGTGGTGGCGGTCAAGTACTACCCGGCCGGCGCCACCACCAACAGCGACGCCGGCGTCACCGACCTGGCGAAGACGCACAAGGTGCTCGAGGCGATGCAGCGCGAAGGCCTGCCGCTGCTGGTGCATGGCGAGGTCACCGATGCCGAGGTCGATCTGTTCGACCGCGAGGCCGTCTTCATCGACCGCCAGCTGATCCCGCTGCGCCGCGATTTGCCCGAACTGAAGATCGTGTTCGAGCACATCACGACCCGCGAGGGCGCGCAGTACGTGCTTGCAGCCGACGCCCGCATTGCCGCTACCGTCACGCCGCAGCACCTGCTCTACAACCGCAACGCCATTTTCACGGGCGGGCTGCGCCCGCATTTTTACTGCCTGCCCGTCCTGAAAGCCGAGGTGCATCGGCAGGCGCTGGTCACCGCCGCCACCTCGGGCAGCCCGAAGTTTTTTCTCGGCACCGACAGCGCCCCGCATGCGGTGCACCTGAAGGAGCACGCCAGCGGCCACGCCGGCTGCTACACCGCCTTCAGCGCGCTCGAGCTCTATGCCGAAGCCTTCGAGGCGGCCGGTGCGCTCGACAAGCTGGAAGGCTTCGCCAGCTTCCACGGCGCCGACTTCTACGGCCTGCCGCGCAACACCGGCACGGTGAGCTTGCGCCGCGAAGCCTGGACGCTGCCCGAGAGCCTGCCCTTCGGCGACGCCGCCTTGAAGCCGCTGCGCGCCGGCGAAACGCTGGCCTGGCGGCTGCTGGACTGACCTGGAGACCGAGATGGACGACCTGACCCGTACCGCAGTGCTGATCGACGCCGACAACGTCAACGTGGAGGTGGTGGCCGAAGTGCTGCGCCGCCTGGACGACGGCACGCGCCGCCTGCAGCACCGCCGCGCCTACGGCAGCCTGCAGAAAGCCGGCGAGTTCGCGGCCCTGAGCCAGGAACACGCCATCCGCTTCCTCATGACGACCTACGCGGGCACGAACGGCACCGATGTCGCGCTCGCCATCGATGCGATCGAGCTGGCGGTCAACGAGCCGGTCGACGAGTTCGTGCTCGTCACCTCCGACTGCGACTTCCTGCCGCTTGCCGCGCGGCTGCGCGAGCTGGGCTGCCGGGTCTGCGGCTTCGGCCAGGAGGGCAAGTCGGCGCGCAATGTCAGCGTCGATTATTTGCGCGTGTACGACGAGTTCACGGTGATCCCGGGCTCCGCCGCCAAACCGAAGCCTGTGTCGCGCAGAAGCGCGGCAGCCCGGCCGGCTGTTGCGGCCGTGCGCGCGCGCGAACCCGACATGCCGCCCGCGACCGTCTCCATGCTGCATCCGCCGGCCGACGAAGAGATCCGCCGCATCCTCGAGGCCGTGCCGGCCCTGCTGGACGGCAAGAAGGTCGAACTCAGCACCGCGGCGACGCAGCTGCGCGCGGCGCACC
>NZ_JACDCW010000069.1 GCF_013817345.1 Methylibium sp. | reverse complement strand
CTGATCGATGTTGATGATGGTGATGACCAGCGCCACCAGGATGTAGGCCAGCGCCATGAACGGCACCACCACCCCGGCGAAGGCGGCGATGCGCTTGACGCCGCCGAAGATGATGAAGCCGAGCAGCACCACCATGCATGCAGCGCTCACCGCCGGAGGGACGCCCCAGGCGTTGTTCACCGCGGTGGCGATGCTGTTGGCCTGCACGCCGGGCAGCAGCAAGCCGGTGGCGATGGCCGTGACGAGCGCGAAGATCCAGGCGTACCAGCGCACGCCCATGCACTTCTCGATGTAGTAGGCCGGCCCGCCCCGGTACTGGCCGCTGTCGTCGGTTTCCTTGTAGATCTGCGCCAGCGTCGATTCGACGTAAGCGGTCGAGGCGCCGAGGAAGGCCACCATCCACATCCAGAAGACGGCACCGGGCCCGCCGAAGGTGATGGCGGTGGCCACGCCGGCGATGTTGCCGGTGCCTACCCGGCCCGAAAGCGACATGGTCAGCGCCTGGAAGGACGACACGCCGGAGGGCGATTTCTCGCCCTCGAACATGAGCCGGATCATTTCCTTGAAGCCGCGCACCTGCATGAAACGGGTGCGGATCGAGAAGTACAAACCGGCGCCGAGGCACAGATAGATGAGTGCCGGGCTCCAGACGATGGCGCTCACGGCGCTGATGAATTCGGTCATGGGTTGTCCTTGTTGGGGCCGAATGCGGCGCGAGCAGCGCCGGTCGAAGTCTTCCGGCGGTGCTCGTGGCGCCGCGAGAAGGGCCGCAGCGTACTGCAAGGGGCGGCGCCGGAACAGGCCACTTTTGTCGGCTCGCGGCAGGGCAGGGCCGGTCAGTGCTGCCGACTCCGACTGCGCTGCGGGGACAAGCGGCGCCGCGCATCATGGCGACATGGATCGTCGTGATTTTCTCGTTCTTGCCAGCGCCGCCTCACTGCTCGCTGGTCCGGCCGCCTCGCAAAGCGCCCTGCCGGTGCGCACGCGCGCCATAGCGCGCAGCGGCGAGCGCATCCCCGTGGTCGGCATGGGCACATGGATGACGTTCAATGTCCTGGCCAACGACGCCGAAGCACTCGCGGTGCGAGGCAGGGTGCTCGAGCGCTTTTTCGCTGGCGGCGGCAGCTTGATCGATTCTTCGCCCATGTACGGCAGCGCCGAAGGCGTGCTCGGCCAGTTGCTTCCGGAGGTGCCCGGCGCACAGGCCCTGTTCAGCGCAACGAAGGTCTGGACGCCGCTCGGCCTCTACGGGCCCACGCAGATGGAGCGCTCCTTGGCGCTATGGGGCCTGCAACGCTGCGACCTCATGCAGATCCACAACCTGCTGAACTGGGAAGCGCACATCAAGACGCTGCGTCAATGGCAGGCCGAGGGCCGTGCGCGCCACATCGGCGTGACCACCTCGCACGGCAACAAGCACGACACCCTGCGCGAGGTGCTCGCCAGCGAGACGCTCGACACGCTGCAGATCACCTACAACCCGGCCGACCGGCGCGCCGAGCCGCTCATGCAGCAGGCCGCCGACCGGGGCATGGCCGTGATTCTCAACCGCCCTTTCGATGGCGGGCGGCTGCTGGACCGGTTGCAGGGCGAACCCTTGCCGGCCTCGCTGGCTGCCGACCTCGGCTGCACCGCCTGGGCGCCGCTGGTGCTCAAGTGGGAACTGGCCCACCCGGCGGTGACGTGCGTCATTCCGGCCACTACGAACCCCGAGCACATGAGCGAGAACCTGCAGGCGCTGCGCGGGCCGCTGCCCGACCGGCGGCAGTGGGAGCTCCTGAGCAGCCTGTTCGAGCGCATTGCGAGTTGAGGGCGCGAGCATCTCGGCTTGCTCCCTCTCGGCGTGCTGGAGAGGGAGCAAAGAAGCTTCAACTCGTTTCGACCGTCACCGCCTCCACCGCCAAGTGCAGCGTCTCAACCAGCACGCTGCTCACCGATGCGTCGAGCGGCGACCACGCCAGCGCCACCGGAATGGCGTTGCGCAGCTTCCACAGGCGCACCGGCTGACCCTTCTCGTCGAGCAGCGTGATGGCGACGTTGCGGCGCGCCTGGGCGCCGCCCTGGGCGGTGCTCATCCAGTTGAAGAAGTCGTTCTCGCCGGGCAGCACGGCGCGCTCCAGCACGCATTCGCCGAGCCGCAGCAGGCCGGGCAGCAGGCGTGGCGCTTCGCCCGGATCGTTGCCGCTGCGGTAACGGATCGCGTCGCGCTCCAGGCGCGGCAGTTGCACACGCGCAAAGGCGGCCTCGGCAAAACCGTCGATTTCGACCCTGAATGCAAACGCGGGTTGCGGATCGCTGGCGGCCATGGCGCTCCTTTTGGGCGGGTAGATTGGAGACGCGGGAACAAGCTCGGGCATGAGCATTGCCAGCGTTGGGCAACCGTACGCCGTGCGGCCTCCGGAAAACATCCCGCAGAGTTTCAGCAGGCCGCGGCCGAGAAGGCGCTTGCCACGGCGCGCCAACGGCGGTATCACTGCTTCCCCAACGACTCACCGAGGAAAAGGCATGGCCACCAAAACCGGAATCGACCAGGACGCGCTGATCGAAATGTTCTCCAGCGCCGGCGCCAAGCAGGCCGAGGGGTTGCGCGAGGCGGTCAGCACGGCCACCTTGCGCGCCTTGCAGGGCCGTGAACTCACGCTCACCAACATCCGCAGCGTGCTCAAGACGGTGACCCAGGCCGCCTCGGCCGGTGCGGCGCAGAACACGGGCCGGCCAGCCGATGTCGAGGCACTGCTGTCCAACGCCTTCGAAGGCATGGACGCCGCGCTGCTGCAGACGGTCGAGGCCAACCGCCGCGCGCTGCAGCAGTTCGTCGACCAGGGCCTCAATCTGCAGGAGGGGCCGATGCAGGGAGCGCTGGCCAACCTCGAGAAACTCGAGGACACCTTCTTCGCGACTGTCAGCAAGGCCGCCCAAGCCACAGGCGGGCCGCTTCAGGGGCCATGGACGCAGGTGCTCGATGCCATGAAACTCAAGGGCAGCCACACCGGCGCACAGGCTGCCACCACGGTCGAGGAGCTGATGGCGCAGACGCAGAGCGCGTTGCGTGACGGTCGCGCAATGAGCATGCGCACCGGGCAGGCGCTGCTCGACAGCTACGCGGCGCTGGTCAGCGGTGTGCTGATCGGCATGTCTCAGGGTTTGCAGCAGGGCGGTAAGTCGGAGACCGACAGCCGATCGTCGGCATCCTCTTCAAGGAGCAAGCGATGAGTGAGCACGTCTACAAGCTGCTCGAGCTGACCGGCTCGTCCACCAGCAGCATCGAAGACGCGGTGAGCAACGCGATCGCCAAGGCCAGCGAGTCGGTGCGCAACATCCAGTGGTTCGAAGTGATCGAAACGCGCGGCCACGTGGCCGAGGGCAAGATTGCGCACTGGCAGGTGACGATCAAGCTCGGCTTCACGCTGGAGTAATTCCCCCGCGCCGCGGGCATCGCGCCTCGGCACTTTGCCGTCGATCCCAGCCCTTGGCTGGGATCCTCTCTGCCGCCTCGTTCGCTAAAGCGCCGGCCCGAGCACCGCCGCAGCGAACACTGCGACGCCTAGGGCAAGGTTGACATTCACCAGCCGGCGAATGACCGGCAGCCGCTGCGCTGCGGCCGACCAGTCGCCGGCCGCCACTGCCCGTTCGAGCTGGGCGAAAGGCGCGCGCCGCAGGTGGCCGTACAGGCCCATCATGACCAAGCCGAGCGCGACCATCGCATGCACGCCCCAGTGCATGCCGCCCGGCCCGCCGCCGAGCAGCACCATCGCCACGCCGCTGGCGAGCAGCACCACGATGGCCACCCTTACGCCGTTCAGAAAGCGACCCAGCGTGGCTGCCATGAAGCGCAGGCGCTCGGGCGGCTCCAGCGTCTGCGCGGCCGCCGGGCGCACCGCCCATTGCATCAGCGCCATGCCGCCGACCCAGAAGGTGGCTGCCAGCAAGTGAAGCAAGAGGAGCACGGCGGCAAGCAGCATGGCAGGTGGCGGTGCGATGGGACTGCGCCAGTGTGGCAGAGGACCAGTGCGCAAACCCGCCCGTATCGCCACCGCACGGGTCGAGCGCGCCGCAGGAGCGTCGCGCTGTTCGGCCCGCGGGCAGCGCCGTGTGCGCTCGCACTGTCGTTGCTGCCCGCTGTGTGCGCGCGCATCCTGCCAGTCCCTGTTCGCTACGGTAATGTGACGATACAAAGCCCATCAAGAAGGAGTATCGCCATGCGTTCCCTGCTGTTCCCGCTGCTGCTGACCGCCGCGCTCCTGGCCGGCTGCGCCACCGTCGTCAACCCCGTCACCGGCAAGGAAGAGCGCACGGTGATGGACGTGAAGACCGAGATCGCGGAAGGCCGCAAGGCACACCAGGCCGTGATCGCCGAATACGGCATCTACCCCGACGCCCGGCTGCAAACTTATGTGAAAGGCATCGGCCAAAAGCTCGCCGCCCAATCGCACCGCAGCGAACTGGAGTGGACCTTCACGGTGCTCGACAGCCCCGAGATCAACGCCTTCGCACTGCCTGGCGGCTACGTCTACGTGACGCGAGGCATCATGGCTTACATGGAAAGCGAGGCCGACCTCGCTGGCGTGATCGGCCACGAGATCGGCCACGTGACCGCCCGCCACGGCGCGCAGCGCGCCACGCGCCAGCAGACCGCCGGCCTGGGCGTGCTGGCCGCCAGCGTGCTCGGCGCGGTGTTCGGCGTGGGCGACGTGGCGAGCCAGCTTTCGCAGGGCGTGGCGGCCGGCTATGTGGCGAACTACAGCCGCGATCAGGAGCTGCAGGCCGACAAGCTCGGCGCCGAATACCTGGTGCGCAACGACTACGACCCGCAGAACATGGTCGACGTGATCAACGTCCTGCGCAACCAGGAGCGCTTCGCCGCCGAGCAGGCGCGCGCCGAGGGCAAGACGCCCAAGCAGGGCCCCGACTGGCTGGCCTCGCATCCCAGCAACGAACAGCGGCTCGAAGACATCGAGCAGATCGCCGCCGGCTACGACCGGAAAGCAAAGTACGTCGACGACGGCCGGGCACGCTACCTCAAGGCCATCGACGGGCTGCCCTTCGGCGAGAGCCGGGAACAAGGCGTGACGCGCGGGCGCAACTTCTATCACGAGCCGCTGGGCATCGCGCTCACCGCGCCGCAGGGCTGGCGCATCCAGAACAGCCAGGACGCGATCACGCTGATCAATTCCGCCGGCGATGCCGGCCTCATCGTGCAACTGGCACCGACAAAGGCCGGCAACACGCACGAAGAGATCATCAAGAACGCGCTCAAGCCGACACAGGGCCGCGTGGAGAAGGACGACATCAACGGGCTGCCCGCCACCCACTTCGTCGGCACCCGGCGGAACCCGCAGGGGCAGGCGCAGAACGTCGTGGCCACGGTCGTCACCGGGCCCGAGCGAAACAACTTCGTGCTGTTGCACGCCGCCCGGGACGCCGCAGCCCGTCAGCGCGCCGCAGCGGCCCTGCGCGAGGCCGAGAACTCGTTCCGGCCGCTCACCGCCGCCGACCGCAAGGCCGCCGCGCCGTGGTCGCTGCGTACCGTGGCGTTTCCGCGCGGCGGCTTCGCCGAACTGGCGAGACGCTCGCCGCTGATGACGAACCCCGAGCAGCAACTCAAGCTCATCAATGGCGTATACGGCGGCGGGCCGCAGCCCGAGCCGGGGCAACCGGTCAAGGTGATCCAGTAGCGGCGCGGGGCGGGCTGACGCTTGCGGCGGGGCCGGCTGCTCGAGCGCGAAGGCGCGCCTTTCGAGCGACCGCGCGCGGTGAACGACGCGACCGCTTTACCGCTCGGCGGCTGGCTTGTCGGGCGGCTCGTCGGGCGCCAGCACTTCCAGCCTGGCCTCGATCACGCCGCGTTTGAGCATGCCGAGCCGGCGTGCGGCCGCCAGGCTGACGTCGCCGATGCGGCTCGCGATGGCCGGGCCGCGATCGTTGACCCTCACCACCACGCTTTTGCTGTTCTTCCGATTGGTGACTCGCACGCGCGTGCCAAAGGGCAGGGTGCGGTGCGCCATCGTCAGTGCTTCGGGATCGAAGATCTCGCCGCTGGCGGTGGCCTGCCCCGCGAAGCGGTGGCCGTAGTAGCTCAGCTTGCCGCGCGTCGTCTTGGCCGGCTCCGCGTTCGCTGCCGTGCCCGCTGAAGTGGCCGGCGCGGCCTTGGCCGGGGCCACCGGCTGGGCGTGGCTGCCGGCGGCGATGAGCGCGGTCGCGGCAAGTACGAAACGAAGTCTCATGGCCGACGAGAAGTTGGGCGAAGCCGCATCATGGCAGCGTTGTCGCGGCGTGCCGACCGCATACTTCGGCTTGCTCGGCGATTGCGGCGCGACCCGGCCGGTGCAGGCGAGGTCGGCGTCGAGCGGTGCAACAAGGAAGCTGGCGGAGACGGGTGTGGGCGAAAAACTGTTCAGCGCTGTCGTGCTGGTGATGTGCGTGCTGATGCTGCTGCGGCTGTGCCTCGGCGAGCGGCGACGCGAGCGGGTGGACGGCGCCCTGCGGCGCTCAGGGCTGCGGCTTCAGCGGCTGGCGCGGCAGGCCGGCCAGTGGCGCAAGTGGCGCCAGTCGCGCGCGGCCGCCGCACGCGAAGCCGAAGAAGCGATCCGGCGCGCCCGCCACCGCAGCGAGCGCGACGGCAACGTGATCCGCCCGGACTCCTTTCGCAAGCCGCGCAAGCCGCATTGAGCCAGCCGCGTCAGCGACCCGTGCCGGCATGACCGGCGGCGCGCCGCTCGGCATGCTCGCGCACGGAGGCGGGCAGCCGCTTCAACATCCAGCGGATCGCCATCGGAATCAGCACCAGATCGTCCAGGACGCCGATCAAGGGCAGCGCGTCGGGAATCAGGTCGATCGGCGACACGAGGTAAAGCACCAGCAGGGCGGTGCCGGCCTTGAGCCACGCCGGCGAGTCGGGATGCCTCAGCGCAAACCACAGGCGTTTGGCATCGCCGCGCACCAACAGCCAGAGGGCGGTGATTCGTTTCCACATTGCGGCATCTCCTGTGCGAGCCGCCGGCAAGGCGCCGACCTGTCTTCAAGTGCGGTCGATGTGCCCGTACGCAAGGGCCGTGGCTAATCGACCTCTGCTGGGCCCCTTCTACTGCGCGCAGGAAGGAAGGCCTCGAAAAGGCCGGAACTGCCGACGCGTCAGCCCGTCAGAGAATCATGACCATGACGAATCGCTTGATCGACCGCCTCGCCGGCGCCTTGAGTACCGCCCTGGCACTGACGCTGCAATTGCTTCTCACTGCGGCGGGGCTCGTTTTCGTGGTGGGCGCCATGGCACTCGGTCTGGCGCTCGGCAGCGTGCTGGTGGCGTGGGCGCTGCTCCGAGGCCGCCGGCCGGTGCTGCGCTACGGTACGCCGCCGTCGGCCGCATGGGCACGTTTTCGCGAGACCGCGTCGCGCCGCCGCGCAGGTCATGCGCCACGGTCGGCCCGTCAAGGCGAGGTGATCGACGCCGAGGTCCGGGAAGTGCCGGACCGGCCGCCAGGCTCGCGCTGATCCCGCTGATCCTTCGCTGCGGTGGGCGGCCGGCCGCGGCGTGGCGGCGTCGGTCGGGTCGGGTAAGGTGCCGGCGATGAGCAAATTCAGCTTCTTCTGGCACGACTACGAAACCTTCGGTCGCGTGCCCCGCCGCGACCGGCCCGCACAGTTCGCCGGCCTGCGCACCGATGCCGATCTGAACGAGATCGCCGCGCCGGTCATGCATTACTGCCAGCCCGCGCCCGACACGCTGCCCGACCCGGAAGCCTGCCTGCTCACCGGCATCACGCCGCAGACCTGCCTCGAACGCGGCCTGCCCGAACACGCCTTTGCCGCCGCCATCGAGCAGCAGCTCGCGCAGCCGGGGACGGTTGGCGTCGGCTACAACTCGATCCGCTTCGACGACGAGGTCACGCGCTTTTTGTTCTGGCGCAACCTCATCGATCCGTACGCACGCGAATACAAGGACGAGTGCGGTCGCTGGGACCTGCTCGACGTGCTTCGCTGCTGCCACGCGCTGCGCCCCGATGGCATCGAGTGGCCGCGGCACGAGGACGGCCGGCCCTCCTTCAAGCTCGAACGCCTGACCGCCGCCAACGGACTGGCGCACGAGGCGGCGCACGACGCGTTGTCCGATGTGCGCGCCACGCTCGCCCTTGCGCGGCTGGTCAAAGCGAAGCAGCCGCGGCTGTGGGAGTTCTGCCTGCGCCTGCGCTCCAAGCACGAAGTCGTCAAGGAAATGGGCGTGGGCAAGCCGTTCCTGCACGTCTCCGGCATGTACGGCGCCGAGCGCGGCGGGCTCGCGCTCGTGTGGCCGCTCGCGCCTCACCCCACCAACCGCAACGAGATCATCGTGTGGGATCTGGCGCACGATCCGAGCGAGCTGTTCACGCTCGACGTGGCCACCGTTCGCCAGCGCATGTTCACCCGCGCCGAAGAGCTGCCCGAAGGGGTGCAGCGCCTGCCGATCAAGACCATCCACATCAACAAGTCGCCGGTGGTGATCGGCAACCTCAGGACGCTGAGCACCGAGCGCGCGGCGCACTGGCGTATCGATGTGGACCAGGCGCACCGCCACGCCGAGATCGCCGCGCTGAAGGGCGCCGAGCTCGCCGGCCTGTGGCCCGAGGTCTTCGAGCGCCCGCCGCTCGAGCGCAAGCCCGATGTCGATGAGGACCTCTACGGCGGCTTCATTGGTGACGCAGACCGCCGCACGCTGCAGCGCCTGCGTACGGTTAGCCCCGAGGAGTTGGCGAGCAAGCGAACCGCCTTCGCCGCCCCGCGCCTGGACGAACTGCTGTTTCGCTACCGCGCGCGCAATTTCCCCGGCATGTTGAGCGCGGCCGAGCAGACGCAGTGGCACGAGCACCGCGTTCACCGCCTGCACGAAGGGGCCGGGGGCGGGCAGACGCTGGAAGCCTTCTTTGCGCAGATCGATGCGCTGGTCGAGTCGACAGACGAGCGGGGGCAGCAGATCCTCGAGGCGCTGGTCGATTACGCAACCGAGATTGCGCCGGACCGCGAATGAAAGCGGCTGGAGGGGGAGGCACAAGCCGCTCGCGTCTCCCGATTGACAAGCGTCCGCCTTGATCTAGTCTGAATGCAGCGGTTAGCTGTCCGCCTTCGACCACATCTGGAGGACGACATGGCTGATCCTGTGAATGCAGTCGGCAACGTGTTCGACGACCTGGTGGCCGCGCGCATCGGACGCCGTGAACTGCTCGGCGGCTCGCTCGGCGCAGCCGCTCTGGGTTTCCTCAACGGCTGCGGCCTCACGCCGACGGCTCAGCGAGGCCCGCTGATCGGCTTTGCCTCCATCCCCATCTCGCGCATCGATACCGTGGTGGTGCCCGAGGGCTACACGTGGCAGGTGGTCAACGCCTGGGGCGACCCCATCATGGTCGGCGCACCGGCCTTCGAGATCGACGCCAGCCAGAGCGCCGCCGTTCAGGCCATGCAGTCGGGCATGTTCCACGACGGCATGCACTTCTTCCCGCTGCCCAGGGGTTCCAGTTCGTCCACGCACGGGCTCATCGGCATCAACTACGAATACACCGACGACAACCTGCTCACCACCGACGGCATGGCCAACTGGTCGGCCGAGAAGGTGCAGAAGTCGAAGAACGCGCACGGCCTGGGTGTGTACGAGGCCCGGCTGGAAGACGGCCGCTGGCGCACCGTGGCCGACTCGCGCTTTGGGCGGCGCATCACCGCCGACACGCCGTTTCGCATCAAGGGCCCGGCCGCCGGCCACCCGCTCATGCAGACCGCCGAAGACCGGAACGGCACGCGCGTTCGCGGCACCTTCCAGAACTGCGCCAACGGCTACACGCCCTGGGGCACCTACCTTTCCTGCGAGGAAAACTTCACCGCCTACTTCGCCAACGATTCCGGCAGCATCCCGCGCCTGCAGGACCGCTACGGCGTTCCGACCACCAAGGACGGCTGGGGTTTTCGCTGGCACGAGTTCGACGAGCGTTTCAACGCCGTGAAGCACCCCAACGAGTCCAATCGCTTCGGCTGGGTGGTCGAGTTCGATCCCTACGATCCGAAGAGCGAGCCGGTCAAGCACACCGCCATGGGCCGCATGGCGCACGAGGGCGCGGCACTGTCCGTCGCCGACGATGGCCGCGTCGTCTACTACATGGGCGACGATGACTACCGCTCGAAGTTCGAGCACATCTACAAGTTCGTGAGCAAGCAGCCCTATCGCAAGGGTGGCGGCGCCGCGCAGAACGCAACCGTGCTCGACGAAGGCACGCTGTACGCCGGCCGGTTCAACGCCGATGGCAGCGGCGAATGGATCGAACTGGTGCAAGGCAAGAACGGCCTCACCGCCGAGCGCGGCTTCCACTCGCAGGCCGAGGTGGTGATCGATGCTCGCACCGCGGGCGATGTGGTCGGCGCCACCTACATGGATCGCCCCGAGTGGCTCGCGGTGCATCCGCGCAGCAAGGAGGTCTATGTCACCCTGAGCAACAACTCGTCGCGCGGCAAGGGCAAGCCGCTGCACCAGACCGAGCCGCTCGGCGCCGACGCCGCCAACCCGCGGGCGCCCAACATCATGGGCCACATCGTGCGCTGGCGCGAGACCGGCGGCGACCCGGCCGCCACCACCTTCAAGTGGGACGTGTTCCTGCAGGCCGGCGAGCCCACCCACAAAGACGCGCTCAAGCGCGGCAACGTCAAGGGCGGCGTGGCCTTCGCGCAACCGGACGGCTGCCACATCGACGCACGCGGCGTGCTGTGGATCCAGACCGACTCGTCGGCGCAGAGCATGGCCACTGCCGACTGGGCCCTGCTCGGCAACAACCAGATGGTGGCTGCCGACCCCACCACCGGGGAAGTGCGGCGTTTCCTCACCGGCCCGGTGGGCTGCGAAGTCACGGCAGTGCAGCTCACGCCCGACCTGCGCACGATGTTCATCAACATCCAGCACCCCGGTGAGGCGCCGCTGGCGCACCCCGGCCGCAACGACCCGAGCAAGCCGAAGGCGATCAGTTCGTGGCCGGACGGCGAGGCGGGCGGCCGGCCGCGATCGGCGACGATCGCGATCCGCAGGAAAGACGGCGGGATCGTCGGCACTTGATCGGGCTTGCCCGCACCGCGCCGCCGCCAGGCGGCTGCGGTGGCGTCGGGCCTCGTGGCAAGATCGCGCAGACGCATTGCGTTACGTGAGCCCGGCGCACTCATTTGCGTTGTCGAGGTCGTAAGGGCTTCAGTCCTCCGTCCGTGCGCGCTGCATGAATCCCTTAGCTCCGCCCTCGATCGCCCTGAGCCGATGCGCCCGCTGAAGCTCGTTGCCACCCTGCTTGCCGTGCTGGTGCTCACGACGGGGTGGGCCCGGGCCAGCCCTGCCTCCGCTTGGGCCGAACGCCTGGAGGCGGAGTTGGCCTGGGTGGAAGCCAAGTTCCCGGGGGAGATGGGCGTCTACGTCCGAGACCTCGGCACCGGCACGTCCGCCTCGCACCGCGCGCAGGAGAACTGGTACCTGGCCTCGATGATCAAGGTGCCCGTGGCGATCGCGGTGCTGCGCGGGATCGAGCGGGGCGACTACACCCTGGAGACACCGCTGACTGTCCGGGCGTCCGACTACGTGGACGGCGCGGGGCAGACCAACTGGCATGCCATCGGTTCGAGGCTGAGCATTTCATACCTGCTCGATCAGATGATCATCCACAGCGACAACACGGCCAGCGACATGCTGATCGGGCTGGTGGGGATTTCTGAAGTGAACGCGCTGGTGCAGTCGCTGGTTCCGCAAGGACTGGGGCCCATCACCAGCCTGGTCGATGTTCGCCGCCATGCCTACAGCCAGCTTGCGCCGGCGGCCATGCAGCTGCCGGGGCTGGATTTCCTGCTGCTGCGCAATCAGCGCACGGACGCCGAGCGGCTGGCGGTCTTCAGCCGCCTGGTTGGCACCCCGATCGAGCGCTTGCACCTGCCGACGCTGCGCGACGCCTACGACGCTTATTACGCCACCGAGCTGAACTCGGGTCGGCTCGACGCCTACGGTGAACTGCTGGCGTTGCTGGCCGAGGGGAAGACGCTGGCTCCCGCCAGCACGGCCTACCTGCTCGACGTGCTGGAGCGCGTGGAAACGGGCACGAGGCGCATCAAGGCCGGCCTGCCGGCGTCCGTGCGCTTCGCCCACAAGACGGGAACGCAGCGCGCCCGGGTGTGCGATGCAGGCGTCATCACCGTGGCGGGCGCGGACCGACGAATCGTCGTGGTCGCCTGCGTTCGTGGAGAACCTTCCGTCGCCCGGTCGGAGCGAGCGCTCGAGGCCGTGGGCGAAGCGATCAGCAAGTCGGGCCTTATTTCTGACGAGAACACGCCATGAACCGTCTTGCGGCGCTCTGCCGAGCCTCGTTGATTGCGGTGATTCTTTTGAACACTTCCGCGGTACGCGGTGCCGACTGGACCGACACGTTGCGCGAGCACGTCGAGCGCATCGACGAACAAACCCCTGGGCGTCTGGGCGTGTACGTGAAGCGGCTGGCCGACCAGAAGAGTCTCGAGTACCAGGCGGACCGGCTCTGGTATCTCTCGTCTGCTGTGAAGGTCCCGATCGCAATCGCCGTCTTGCAGGAGTTCCAGTCGGGCAAGCGATCGCTGGAGGAGAAGATCGTCCTGAAAGCCACCGACAAGATCGACGGCTCGGGCGCTCTCGTGTGGCAGGACGAAGGTCGTGCTCATAGCGTGGCGTCGCTGATCAAACGCATGCTGATGGAGAGCGACAACACGGCCGCGAACCTGCTCGTTCGTGCCGTCGGTGAAGACACCGTGAACCGACGTGCGCGGGACTTTCTGGGCTCGAAAGGCTTTCGCAAAATCACCGATTTCACCCAGGTCCGCTACGCCGTGTACGGCGAGTTGCATCCGGCCGCGCGCAAGTTGACCAACCTCGAACTCGTGCAAGTGGCGGCCGCCCCCTTGGGCCCGGAGCGCGTCGTCGCGTTGCGACGCGTGTTGTCGCTCGAGCCGAGCGACCTGAAGCTGCGCACGATCGAGGAGGCCTATGCGAAGTACTACGCGCTGCAGCTCAATTCCGCCACGCTGGTGGCCTATGGCGCAATGCTGGAGAACTTGGTCCGCGGCAAATTGCTCTCGCCAGAGCACACGCAATTCATGTTCACCCACATGAAGTACGGCTCGTACGACGCCTATCGGCTCGAGGCGGACCTGCCCAAGGAGGCACGATTCATCCACAAGACGGGCACCCAACTGGGCCGGGCCTGTCACATGGGCGTGATCAACCCGCAGGACCAGGGGCAAAACGGCATCGTCGTCGCGGTCTGCGCCGAAGACCTGGACGAGGACCGGGAAGCCGGTCAGGCTTTCGAGCGGATCGGCCAAGCCATCACACAGACCTTGCTGCGCGAGAACGGAGCTCGGTAAGGGCGAAACGACGGACGTGCTCGTGAACTCGTACCGGTCGTGAACCGGAGCGTGACCGGTGGTCCGCAGGGGCGCTGCGCATCACTTGCTCCAGCTGTCTTTCAAACCCGTGATCCTGTGCAACACAGGCAGAGCTGTCGCAGCGGTTTGGTCGACGATGAAGTAGCCGTGACGCTCGATCTGGTATCGCGTCGTCGGCTCTTCGCTGCTCGGCTTGTGGATGACGCGGGAGCTCACCAGTGACGGCTCGATATAGCCGTGCACAACCGTCTTGCTCGCCGCATTCAACACCGACAGGAAATCCCGTCCTCCCGCATCCGGCTGCGCTTCAGTGAATAGTCGGTCGTACAGGCGCATTTCCGCCGGCACTGCCTCGTGAACGCTCACCCAGGTGATCGTGCCCTTGACCTTCACCGCGTCCGCCCCCGGCGTGCCGCTCTTGGTGTCGGGCACCACGGTCGCGAGCACGGCGGTCACGTTGCCTTGCGAGTCCTTCTCGCAGCCCGTGCACTCGACGATGTAGCCGTACTTCAGCCGCACCTTGCTGCCCGCACTAACCTCGGTCGGGGGGAAGAGCCGAAAGTAGCCCTTGGGCGGCTGCTCCGCGAAATCGTCGCGCTCGATCCACACATCGGGCCCCAGGCTGAAGTGCCGCAGGCCGAGCTCGGGCCGCTGTGGGTGCGCTGGAGCCTGGCAAGGCTCCAGATGAACATTCGACGCGAGATCGCCGCCGAACAGTTCCACCCAGTTCGTGAGCTTGAGCTTCACCGGCTCCAGCACCGCCATCGCGCGCGGGGCCTTGCCTTCCAGGTCGTCGCGCAGCGCGGCGTCGAGCAGGCTGTAGTCGATCCAGCTGTGCTCCTTGCTCACGCCGATGCGTTCGCAGAACAGGCGGATGCTCTCTGGCGTGTAGCCGCGCCGGCGCAGGCCGGCGAGGGTGGGCAGGCGCGGGTCGTCCCAGCCGTCCACATGGCCCTCGTCGACCAGTTGCCTGAGCTTGCGCTTGCTGGTGACCACGTAGGTGAGGTTGAGCCGCGCGAACTCGTGTTGATGCGGGCGCGGGCGGCTCAGCAAACCCAGGTCGCACAAGTGTTCGAGCAACCAGTCGTAGAAGGCGCGCTGGTCCTCGAACTCGAGCGTGCAGACGGAATGGGTAATGCGCTCCAGCGCGTCTTCGATCGGATGCGCGTAGGTGTACATCGGGTAGATGCACCAGGTGTCGCCCGTGTTGTGGTGCGTCGCGCGCTTGATGCGGTACAGGGCCGGGTCGCGCAGGTTGATGTTGGGCGAGGCCATGTCGATCTTCGCGCGCAGCACGGCCGCGCCGTCCGCCAGCCGGCCGTGCTTCATGTCGCGAAAGCGGGCCAGGTTTTCTTCGGGCGTGCGCTTGCGAAAGGGGCTGTCGGTGCCGTGCGTGTTGAAGTCGCCGCGGGTGGCGCGCATCTGCTCGGGCGTTTGCTCGTCCACGTAGGCCAGGCCGGCGGTGATGAGCGCTTCGGCCGCGCGGTACATGTCGTCGAAGTAGTCGCTGGCGAAGTACAGGTGGCTGCGCGTGCTTTCCGTGTCCGCCGGGTCCGGGCCTTCCCAGCCGAAGCCGAGCCACTTCACCGCATCGATGATGGCGTCGACGTACTCCTGTTCTTCCTTCTCGGGGTTGGTGTCGTCGAAGCGCAGGTGGCACACGCCGTCGAAGTCGCGCGCCAGGCCGAAGTTCAGGCAGATGCTCTTGGCGTGGCCGATGTGCAGATAGCCGTTGGGCTCGGGCGGGAAACGCGTGCGGATCTTCGCCGGGTCGAGCGGCTGGCCCGCGTGGTGGGCGGCGTTGCCCGGCGTGCCGGCGAAGGTGCGCCCGGCGTAGGTGCCTTGTTCGAGATCGCGCTCGATCGTGTTGCGAAGGAAGTTGCCGCTCTTGTGCGGCTCGGCGGTGCTGGCGGCGGGGCCGGGCTTCTTCTTCGGTGCGTCGTTCATCGTGGCGGTGGGTTGGCTGCGCTTCATTCTAAGGAGCGCTGCGCGGGCAAAAACGCCGGCGTAACGGGTGTGAAAAGCGAGCCGTGGAGGAGGGCACTCGCGGTGGCTGGGTGTTCACAAAACTTCACCGCCCGGAGACATCGCCGGAGTCGACCACGCCTATGGTGGACTCGTTGATGAGGCGCGGGACCGAGTGCATCCAGTCCGGATGCGGCCCGCAAAGGAGTCGACATGAACGCACGGATTCGCAGAACACTGGCTTTCGTCGCACTGGGTCTGGCCGGTGCGGCGGCCACGGGCACCGCGCAGGCGGGGGTGTCGTGGCATATCGGCATCAACCTGCCGGGACCGCAGGTGTACTACCCGCCGCCGCCCGTCGTGTATCACCCTGGACCGGCGTACTACCCGCCGCCCGTGATGTACCAGCGGGCGCCGCGGGTTGTGTATCGCGCGGCACCGATCTACTACCGGCCCGCGCCCGTGGTCGTGCACCAACACGGGCCGCGCGGAAACTGGCGGGACGGTCGCTGGCACGACCGCAAGGGGCGCGGTCATGGCGACCGCGACCATGACCGCGGCAACCGGCGCAACCGGCACCACTAGAGCTGCGACTGCTGCTTGAAGAGCGAGGGCTGCTTTCGGCCTTCGCTCCCTTCTCTGCGACGAGCATGGGCACACGGCAAAGCGGGTGCGAAGGCGGAGGCGCCGCTCGCGGACGCACGCTGGCGTCGATGCAGAAACCGGCACTCCGGTCACACGCCGAAGCGCCGTGATTTACGCACTGCCTGCCGATGAACCGGGCATCGGGCGCCAGGGCGGCCCACCTACAATTCGTGGCTTCGGATCAAGCCTTCAACATTCCGTGTCTTCCCCCGCTCAAGTTGTCCTGCCGCAGGCTGCTGCCAGTGCGCCCGAGCAATCCGCGCCCGAGCGTGAGCTGGCGGTGCTGCTCGTCGAAGCCCTGAACCTCGAGGTGCTGCCGGCCGAGATCGACCCGAACGCGCCGCTTTACGGTGAAGGCCTCGGTCTGGACTCGATCGACATCCTCGAGGTCGCCCTCGAAGTGTCACGGCGCTACGGCTTTCAGCTGCGCTCGGACGACGCGAACAACCCGCAGATCTTCCGTTCGCTGCGCAGCCTCGCGTCGCACGTCGCTCAGCACCGCACGCTGTAAGCGCCGCGATGCCGCCGAACCAGGGCCTCGCGAACTGGCGTCTGGCGGCCGGGTTGATCGCCGCTGCCGCCTACGCCGTCCTTTCGCACTGGCTCATGCTGCACGCCGCCGGCGAGCCGTGGGCGGTGGCCGCGCTGCTCGGCCCGCTGCTGCTGGCGGGCCTGGGCGTTGCACTGGGGCGTCGTCATTGGCGCATGCTCGCTGCCTTGGTGATGGCCGTGATCGGCTTGGCCGCCGTGGTCGCGCGGGGTGGCGTCGGCGACGTGAACCGGCTCTACCTGCTGCAGCACGTGGGCATCCATCTGGCGCTATGCGCGAGTTTCGGCGCCACGCTTCTGGGAGGGCGGTTGTCGCTGATCAGCCGCGTGGCCGAGCATGTTCATGGCACGCTCTCGCCCGCCATGGCGGCCTACACGCGGGCGGTCACGCGCGCTTGGACTCTGTACTTCGCGGCGATGGCGCTGCTTTCGCTGTGGGTCTATGCGACGTGCGCGTGGAGCACCTGGTCGCTGCTGGCCAACGTGCTGACGCCGATCGTGATCACCGCGCTCTTCCTCGGCGAATACCTGTTTCGCTACCGCCTGCATCCCGAGTTCGAACGCACGACCCTGAGTGCCGCGGTGCGCGCCTACAGCCGTCGGGCCGGTGGGCCGGGGAGATGAGCGCCGTGCTGCCGATGATCGCGGCCTTCGATCCGGCGCGCGTGATCGCATGGCGCGACGGTGAGCCGGTCGGCGGCGCGCGGTTTCTCGCCGACGCCGCAGCCCAGGCGGCGTTGCTGCCGGCCCGGGGCGCGGTTCTCAACCTGTGCGGCGATCGCTATCGATTTGCGGTCGGCCTGGCTGCGGCGCTGATGCGCGGGCAGACCAGCCTGCTGCCGCCCAACGCGCTGCCGGACACGCTCGCGCGGCTGCTCGGCACCGAGCCCGCGCTCTACGGCCTCACCGACGATCCCGCGTTGGCGGTCCCCGGCTTGCCGCTGCAGCATGTCGCGCAACACGGCGCTTCCAGCGGCGGGACGGCCCGGCATGCACTTGCAGCGGACGACGCTGCCTCCGAGATGAGGCCTGCCTTGCCGCGGATTGCCGCCGAGCAAGCCGCCGTCTGTCTGCTGACTTCCGGTTCGACCGGCGTGCCGCAGCCGCATCTCAAGCGCTGGGGCACGCTCGTGCGCAACATCGAGGCGGCGGCCGAGCGGCTGGCGATGCTGCTGGAGCGGCCGTCGCTGGTGGGCCTGAACATCGTCGCCACGGTGCCGGCGCAGCACAGTTACGGCCTGGAGTCGAGCGTTCTGCTGGCGCTGCTCGGCGGCGCGGCGTTCGATGCCGGCCGGCCGTTCTATCCCGCCGACATCGTGCGTTCGCTCGAGCGCTTGCCGAGGCCGCGCGCGCTGGTCACCACGCCTTTTCACTTGAAGACCTTGATGGCCGCGGGCCTGCGGTTGCCGCCGACCGATCTGGTGCTGTGCGCGACGGCGCCGCTGTCGCCTCAGCTTGCGCTCGCGGCCGAGCGCGCCTTCGGCGGCCCGCTGATCGAGATCTACGGCTGCACGGAGGCCGGGCAGGTCGCCACGCGACGCACGGTCGAAAGTGACGTGTGGGAAACCTTCAGCGGCTTGCGCGTCGCCCGCGAGGGCGGGGGCAGCCAAAGCGCCGCGCTCGAAGGCGGCGAAGCGGGTGGCGCCGGGGCCGGCGAGCGCGGCCGAAGCGTCAATGCGGCAGCGGCCCGGGAGTGCCACAGCGCCGGCGAGGGTGCCGCCGTCGAAGAGGCCGGTGAGTCCGGCGAGCGCTTCGTCGTCAGCGGCGGCCACGTCCGCGAAGCCACGGCGCTGGCCGACTTGCTGCAGCTAGCCGCGCCCGGCGACGGCCGGCGCTTCCGCCTGCTCGGCCGCGCCGGCGACGTGATCCACGTGGCCGGCAAGCGCAGTTCGCTGGGGCACCTGAACTACCACCTCAACAGCATCGAAGGCGTGGTCGACGGCGCCTTCTGGCTGCCGCCCGACGTGGCCGACGCGGTCGTGCGGCCCGTCGTCTTCGTCGTGGCGCCTGGTCTGCAGGCGGCGCACATTGCCGCCGAACTGCGCGCGCGGCTCGATCCGGTGTTCGTGCCGCGCCGTTTGTTCAAGGTCGCCGCTCTGCCGCGCGAGGCGACCGGCAAGCTCGGCGCGCAGGCGCTGGAGCGCTTCGCGCAGGCGCAAGGCGCAGGGGCGCTGCGGTGAGTGAAGCCCCGTTCACCGGCAGTGTGACGCTGCGGCGCGACATTGCGGCGGACCATCCGGCTTTTGCAGGGCACTTCCCGGGTCGCCCGCTTCTTCCCGGCGCACTGTTGCTGGCCGAGGTGCTCGAAGCCGTGCTCGCAGTGCCGGCATTGGCCGCACGGCTCGGCCTTCGTCCGACGCTGAACGCCGCAAAGTTTTTCGCGCCGGTGGCGCCCGGCTCGTCGCTCGCGATCACCGTGACCGGCGAGGCGCGCGGCCTGCGCTTCGAGGTGCGGCAGGGCGACGTGCTGACGGCCAGCGGCCAATGGCAGGTGCCCTCGGTCATGGAGCCGCAATCATGAACGCTGCACACGCGGACCGCGCTGACGACGCGCTCGCCGGCGCCATGTCCGGCGACACGCCGCCGGGCACCGACTGGTCGCGCCAACCCGAGCGCAGCAACGCGCTGGCGCTGCGGGTGATGAGCTGGATCGCCCGCCGCTGCGGCCGACGTGCAACGCGGACGCTGCTGCACCCGATCACGCTGTATTTCCTGCTTTTCGCTTCGGCGCCACGGCGCCATTCCCGGCGCTTTCTGGCGCGTGCGCTCGGCCGTCCGCCGAGCTGGCGCGAGCGCTACCGGCACCTGCACCGCTTTGCCGCCACCGTGCTCGATCGCGTGTACCTGCTGGGCGGCCGGCTGGATCTTTTCGACGTCACGGTGCAGGGCGAGGCGCTCATCGACCAGACCCTGGCCGAGGGCCGCGGCGCTTTCCTGGTCGGCGCACACATGGGCAGCTTCGAGGCGCTGCGCGCGGTGGGCGCGAGCCGCACCGGCGCGTGCGCGCTGCGCATCGCCATGGTCATGTACCCCGACAACGCGCGGCTCATCAATGCGGCGCTGCAGGCGGTCGCACCCGGGCACTCGCCGCAGATCATTGCGCTCGGCCGGATGGATTCGATGCTCGCCGTGCAGGACTGGCTAGACAGCGGCGGACTCGCCGGCGTGCTGGCCGACCGCTCGCTGCCCGGTCGCTCGGCGCCGACGGGCGAGCAGCGGGGCGGCAGCGTGCGCGTGTCCTTCCTCGGCGTCGATGCCGACTTCAACGACGGGCCGTTCCGGCTCGCCGCGCTGCTGCGCCGCCGGGTCGTGTTCATGGCGGGTCTGTACCGTGGCGGGGCCCGCTACGATGTGCGCTTCGAGGCGCTGGCCGATTTCAGCGAGCGTCCTCCTGACGCCGCCGAGCGCGAGCGCCGCATCCGCGCCGCCACACTCGCCTATGCCCGGCGACTCGAGCTGCTGTGCCGCGAGCAGCCTGAGAACTGGTTCAACTTTCATGATTTCTGGTGCGAGGAGCGGCATGAAGCTGCAGGGCCGTGAGTCGAACAGCGGTCCGGCCCGGTGCTGCGCGTCGCTGATGCCGATGGTCGGTACTGCGGCATGAAGCGGCGCAATTTCGCCCGGGCACTGGCCGTCTCGAGCCTCGGTCCGTTCTTCTTGCCGGCGTTCGCCTTCGATCTGCCCGAGCTGATGTCGCTGCTGGCCGGGCAGCGCAGCGGCGAGGCGAGCTTCACCGAACAACGCTTCGTGAGCGGCCTCGACGCGCCGCTCGCTTCCAGCGGCACGCTCAGCTTCGCAGCGCCCGACCGTTTCACGCGCCGCACGCTCGAGCCGCGCGCCGAGACGATGGCCGTCGACGGCAACACGCTGACCTTGTCGCGCGGCGGCCGCAGCCGCAGCTTCCCACTCGACGCCGCACCCGAGATGGCGGCGCTGATCGAATCGGTGCGCGGCACGCTGACCGGCAACGGCGAGTTGCTGCAGCGCTATTTCCGCACGACGCTGGCCGGTGATGCGCACGCGTGGACGCTAGATCTGGAGCCGCTCGAAGCCCGGCTTGCCGGCCAGGTGCGCAGCGTGCACATCGCAGGGCAGGGCGCACAGCTGAGCAGCATCGAGATGCGGCTGGCCGACGGCGACCGCTCGGTGATGACGATCACGCCCTTGCGCACCGCGGCGCCGGCGGCCTCGGCCCCGTGAGCCGCCGCGGCGCGGCGTCATCACTCCCGCCCCGCCGCCGCGCGGGCTTGATGTTGGCGCTTTGGCTCGTCGCGATGCTGGCCGGCGCGCTGTTCATCTCGCGCACCACCTTCAATGCCGACCTGTCGGCTTTCCTGCCCTCGAGCCCCGACCCGCAGCAGCGCCTGCTCATCGAGCAGCTGCAAAGCGGCGTGGCGGCGCGCACGCTGCTGATCGGGATCGAAGGCGGCGACGCCCCGGCGCGCGCGGCCGCCTCGCGCGAACTGGCCGCAGCGCTGCGTGCGAGCGGGCGCTTCGAAGAGGTACAGAACGGAGATCGCGGCGGCGACTGGCAGGCCGCCGGTGCCTGGCTTGTTGACCACCGCTACTTGCTCAGCCCTTCGGTGACGCCGGAGCGCTTCACGTCCGAAGGCCTGCGCGACGCCATCGGCGAGACGCTCTCGCTGCTGGGCACGCCGGGCGGCGCGCTGGTCAAGCCGCTGCTGGAACGTGACCCGACCGGCGAAACCCAGCGTCTGGCCGAGGCGCTGATTCCTGAAAACGCGCCGCGCAGCGAGGCGGGCGTGTGGGCCTCGCGCGAGGGGCCGCGGGCGCTGCTGCTCGCGATCACGCGCGCGGCCGGCGGCGATCTCGATGGCCAGGCCATGGCGCTGCAGGCGGTGCGTGATGCATTTGCCGGGCTGCAAGGGGAGGTGCCGAGATCCCCGCAAGCAAGAAGCGACGCTTCAGGTCGACCGCCTTCGCTCTCGCCGTTGCCATTGCAGGCACAGTCGCAGTCGCAGTCGCAGTCGCAGTCGCAGTCGCAGTCGCAGTCGCACGAGTTGCGCCTGCTGCTGAGTGGCCCGGCGGTTTTTTCGGTGCAGAGCCGGGCGCTCATCGAACGCGAAGTCAAGAAGCTCGCGCTGGTGGGCGTGCTGGCCATCGGCGGATTGCTGCTGCTGGCTTTTGCGTCGCTGCGCGCGCTCGGCGTGGCACTGCTGCCGGTGGTCACCGGCATCGGCGCAGGCATCGTCGCGGTGAGCCTGGTCTTCGGCTCGGTGCACGGCTTCACGCTGGCCTTCGGCAGCACGCTGATCGGCGAAGCGGTGGACTACGCCATCTACTACCTGATCCAGGCGCGCGCTGGCGTCTCGCTTGCGGGCGAACCGGGCGAAGGCTGGCGGCGCTGGCGTGCGGAAAACTGGCCGACGGTCCGCTTGGGTTTGCTGACATCGGTGTGCGGCTTCGGCGCGCTGGTGTTTTCGGGCTTTCCGGGCCTCGCCCAGCTCGGCGTGTTCTCGGTCGCGGGCCTGACCGGTGCCGCCCTCGCCACCCGATACGTGCTGCCGGCGCTTGTGCCCGACGGCGCTAGCGGGCAAGGGCTGCGCCGCCACATGAGCCGGCTGGCCGCGCTGGCGCTGCGCACGCTGCCGCGGCTGCGCCTTCCCTTCGTCGTGCTCGGCGTTTGTGCGGCGGTTCTTCTGACCGTGCGATGGTCCTCGGAGAGCGATCTCTGGCGCGGCGATCTCGCCTCGCTGAGCCCGGTGCCGCGCGCGGCCCAGGAGCTCGACGAGCGCCTGCGCGCCGATCTCGGCGCCAGCGACGCCGGCACGCTGGTCGTTGCGAATGGCGCCGACGTGCAGACCGCGCTGCGCGCCGCCGAGGCGGCCGGGGCCAGGCTCGACCGCCTGGTCGAGCAGGGGCTGCTGGCCGGCTTCGAGACGCCCGCGCGTTTGCTGCCCAGCCTGGCGACGCAGCAAGCGCGCCTGGCCAGCCTGCCCGAGGCGACCGTGCTCGAGGAGCGGCTGACCGAAGCGACACACGGCGCGCCTTTGCCGGCCTCGCGCCTGAAACCCTTCATCGACGAAGTGCAGGCTGCACGCCGGCAGCCGCTGCTCGATCGACAGGCATTGCAGGACAGCCCGCTTGCCTCGGCCGTCGATGCCCTCCTGTTCGAGCGCGCGGCCGGTGGCTGGTCGGCGCTCATCGCGCTGCAGCCGGGGGCGACTGAACTGGACGCCGTGCGCGTGCGCGCCGCGCTCGAGGGTCTGGCGCCGGCGCACGACCTCCAGGTGGTCGCCATCAAGCACGAGCTCGACAGCCTGTACGCCCGCTACTTGCGCGAGGCGCTCGTGCAAGCCCTGGTGGGCGCGCTCGCGGTGATGGCCGTGCTGGCGCTGCACCTGCGCTCGCCGCGCCGCCTGTTCGCGGTGTGCCAGCCGCTCGCGCTGGCGGTGCTGCTCACGCTGGGCGGCCTGGCGCTCGCCGATGTGGCGCTGGGCATCCTGCACCTCGTCGGCCTGTTGCTGGTGGTGGCGGTCGGGTCGAACTACGCGCTTTTCTTTGATCAGCTCATGCTCGATCGGGGCGCCGCCAGGCCCATGAGCGACGACACGCTCGCCTCGCTGTTGCTGGCCAACCTGACCACGGTGGTGTCGTTCGGGCTGATCGCGCTGTCGGACATCGCGGCGCTCTCGGCCATCGGCCGCGTGGTCGCGCCCGGAGCGCTGCTCGCACTGCTGCTCGCGGCGTCGTTCGCGCGCGCAGCGCCGGGGTCCGCCGCTTCGCACAAGGCCGCCGCCGCCCGCTGAGCGCTGCGCCGCTCGCGCCAGGGCCCTGTGGGAAAATTTGCCGGCCCGTCCCCGTGCTCCCACGGCCCGCGGCGGTTGCTGTCCATGCCCCTTCCCGTCCTTACCC
>NZ_JACDCW010000068.1 GCF_013817345.1 Methylibium sp. | reverse complement strand
GTGCGGGCTCGGCGCTCGAGCCGGGATAGGCCGGCGCGACGGGCGCGACGGGCCGCTCGTGCGGCGGCGCGAGCGATGCGCAGCCGGCAAGCAGCAGGGCTGCGCCGAGCGTCGCGAACTTCGATGCCCGCCACGCGCCACGCGGACGAAACCCCCATCCGGCGTGTTCCGGCGCTCGGGGTCGAAGCGATGCAGCGACGCCGCGGGATGCGATGCGATGCCTCATACCGCGTCTCCCTTCGGCACCGGCCGCGGCGGCGCAGGCTCCGCATCGATCTCGTGCGCATCGCGACGGCGCTGCCGCTCACTGCCCTTGAAGATGCGCCGCACGACCACGAAGAACACCGGCACGAACAGCACTGCAAGCAAAGTGGCCGAGATCATGCCGCCCATCACGCCCGTGCCGATGGCGCGCTGGCTGGCCGAACCGGCGCCCGAGGCGATGAACAGCGGCAGCACGCCCAGCATGAAGGCCAGCGAGGTCATGATGATCGGCCGGAAGCGCAGGTGCGCCGCCTCCAGCGTGGCCTCGACGAGCCCCTTGCCCTGCGCGTGCAGGTCCTTCGCGAACTCGATGATCAGCACCGCGTTCTTCGCCGACAGGCCGATGATGGTGATGAGGCCGACCTTGAAGTACACGTCGTTGGGCATCTCGCGCAGGTGGGCGCCGGTCAGTGCGCCGATGATCCCCAGCGGCACCACCAGCAGCACGGCGAAGGGGATCGACCAGCTCTCGTAGAGCGCCGCCAGGCTCAGGAACACGGCGAGCAGCGCGAAGCCGAGCAGGATGAAAACAGTGGCGCCCGAAAGCTTCTCTTCGCGCGACTGCGCCGTCCATTCGAACGCGAAGCCCGCCGGCAACTGCCCCACCAGCCGCTCCATCTCGTCGAGCGCCTGGCCGGTGCTGTAGCCGGGTGCGGCGTCGCCGGTGATGCGCGCCGCCGGGTAGCCGTTGTAGCGCACCGTCTGCATCGGCCCGGTGATCCAGCGCGTGCTCGCGAACGAGGACAGCGGCACCGGATTGCCCTCGCGGTTGAGCACGTTGATGCCGAGCAGATCGTCGGGCTGCATGCGGGCCGGCGCGTCGGCCTGGACGATCACCCGCTGCAGCCGGCCGTTGTTGGGAAAGTCGTTCACGTAGACCGAGCCGAGCGAGGTGGAGATCGCCGCGTTGATGGCCTCGAAAGGAACGCCCAGCGCGTTGGCCTTGTCGCGGTCGATGTCGAGCAGGACCTGCGGCGCGTCCTCCAGGCCCTCCGGGCGAACGCCCGAGAGTACGGGGCTCTTCGAAGCCAGGCCGATGAGCTGGTTGCGCGCGGCCTGCAGCGCCTCGCTGCCGTTGCCGCCGCGGTCCTGCAGCCGCAAGGAAAAGCCCGTGCCGCGGCCCAGTTCGGGAATCGGCGGCGGGCTCACCGCGAAGATGAAAGCATCGCGCACGCTCTGCAGCGCGCCGGTGGTGCGCCCTGCCAGGGCCTGCGCCGATTCGCCGTCGCCTTCGCGTTCGTCCCAGGGTTTGAGCGTCACGAACGCCAGGCCGGCGTTCTGGCCGCTGCCCGAAAAACTGAAGCCGAGCACGGACACGATGCTCTGCACTTCGGGCTGCTCGAGGATGAACTCCTCGGTCTGCTTCATCACCTCGAGCATGCGGTTTTGCGTCGCACCCGGCGGCAACTGCACGTTGACGATGATGTTGCCCTGGTCTTCGTTGGGCAGGAAGGACGTGGGCAGCCGCAGGAACAGGAGCGCCACCACGGCCAGCAGCATCGCGTAGATGACGAGTGCGCGCCCGGTGCGCTTGAGGATGCCGGCAACGCCGCTCTCATAGCTCCGGGCCGTGCGCGCGAAGCCGCGGTTGAACCAGCCGAAGAAGCCGCCCTTGGCATGCTTGTGGCCGGCTTCCACCGGCTTGAGCAAGGTCGCGCACAAAGCCGGCGTGAGCGAAAGCGCCAGGAAAGCCGAGAACATGATCGAGGCCACCATCACCGCCGAGAACTGCCGGTAGATGTTGCCCACCGCGCCGGCAAAGAAGGCCAGCGGCACGAACACGGCGATCAGCACCACGGTGATGCCGATGATGGCGCCGCTGATCTGGCCCATCGCCTTGCGCGTGGCCTGGAGCGGCGGCAGGCCTTCCTCGCTCATGATGCGCTCGACGTTCTCGACCACCACGATGGCGTCGTCGACCACGATGCCGATGACCAGCACCATGCCGAACATCGTGAGCACGTTGATCGAAAAACCCAGCGCGAGCAGCACCGCCAGCGTGCCCAGCAACGCCACCGGCACCACGATGGTCGGGATGATCGTGTAGCGGATGTTCTGCAGGAACAGGTACATCACGCAGAACACCAGCGCCACCGCCTCGAGCAGGGTGATGACGACCTGCTGAATCGAAATCTCGATGAAGCGCGAGCTGTCGTAGGGGATGGTCCAGTTCACGCCCGGCGGGAAGTAGGCCGACAGCTCGGTCATGCGCGCACGGATCGCGTCGGCCGTCTCCAGCGCATTGCCGCCCGGCGCGAGCTGCACACCGATGCCGGTGGAGGGTTTGCCGTTCAGTCGCGCCGAAGTGGCGTAGGCCTGACCGCCGAGTTCGATGCGCGCCACATCGCGCAGATAGACCGCCGAGCCGTCCGGGTTGGCGCGCAACACGATGCCGCCGAAGGCCTCGGGCGTAGTGAGCTGGCCCTCGACCACCACGGTCGCGAAGATCTGCTGGCCCGGCACGCTGGGCAGCTCGCCGATGGTGCCGGAGGACACCTGCGCGTTCTGCGCACGCACGGCGGCCGTCACGTCCGCGGGCGAGAGCCGGTAGCCGACCAGCTTGGCCGGATCGATCCAGATGCGCATGGCGCGCTCGGTGCCGAAGAGCTGTGCCTGGCCCACGCCGTTGATGCGCTGGATCTCGGGCAGCACCGAGCGCGAGGCGTAGTCGCCCAGCGCGATCGGCGTGAAGTTCGGGTCGTCGGACGCCAGGATGGTGAACAGCAGGAAGTTCGAGCGCGCCTTGTCGACGCGCACGCCCTGCTGCGTCACGGCCTGCGGCAGGCGCGGCGCGGCGCGAGAGAGCCGGTTCTGCACGTCCACCTGCGCCAGGTCGATGTTGGTGCCGGGCGCGAACGACAGGGTGATCTGCCCGGTGCCGTTGGCCTGGCTCACCGACTCCAGGTAAATGAGGCCGGGCGAGCCGTTCATCTCCTGCTCGATCACGCTGACCACGCTTTCCTCGAGCGTCTTGGCCGAGGCGCCGGGGTAGGTAGCCGAGATCACCACGGTGGGCGGCGCCACCGGCGGGTACTGCGCGATCGGCAATTGCGTGATGGCGGTGGCGCCCATCACGATGATGAAGAGTGCAATCACCCACGCGAAGATGGGCCGGTCGATGAAGAAGCGGGACATGGGCGGCTCGCCTAGCTGCGGCTGCCGGCGGCAGAGGCCGCCGGCGCCGAAGCGGCCGGCGGCGCGGCCACCGATCCCGAAGCTGCTGGCCCACCCGAGGGCGCCGCCGGAGCCGGCTGCGAGGCCGACGCACCGGCATTGCCGGCGGCAGCCACCGTCTGGCCGCCCTGCCACGGCACCGGCCTGACCGGCGCACCGGGCACCATCATTTTCTGGAAGCCATCGACGACCACCTGCTCGCCGGCCTCGAGACCGCTTTGCACGACCCACTGCGTGCCCAGCGACGAACGGATCTGCACCTTGCGCTTCACGGGCTTGTTGTCCGCGCCCACCACCGTCACCGAGTCGCCCTGCGCCGTGCGCGTGACGGCCTGCTGCGGCAGCAGCACCGCATCGGGCACCTCGGCCTGCGAGAGCCGCACGCGCACGTACTGGCCCGGCAGCAGCAGGCCACCGGGGTTGGGCACGCGGGCTCGCAAAGTGACTTGCCCGGAGCTGGGATCGACCGAGAGATCGGTGAAGAGGAGCTCGCCGGGCTGCGTCATCTCGGTGCCGTCTTCCAGCACCACGCGAACGGGAATGGCGCCGGGAGCGTCACTGCGCTCGATCTTGTCGGCCGCCAGCGCCTTGCGCAGGCGCAACACCTCGCCCGCCGATTGCGTGAAGTTCACGTAGACGGTGCGCACCTGCTGGATCGTCGCCAGTTGCGTGGCCTCGACCGCGCTGACCAGCGCACCTTCGGTCACCAGCGCACGGCCGATGCGCCCGGCGATGGGCGCGTTGACGGTGGCGTAGCCGAGGTTGATGCGTGCCGTCTGCACGGCGGCCTTGCCGGCGGCGACGTCGGCCTCGGCCTGCTTTTGCGCGGCCACGGCGTTGACGTATTCCTGCTGGCTGACCGCATTGGCCTGCACCAGCGGCTTGAAGCGCTTGGCCTGTGCAGCGGCCTGCGTGAGGTTGGCTTCGGCGCGGGCGAGCGTTGCGCGTGCGCTGTCGAAGGCGGCCTGGTAGGGCGCAGGATCGATCTGGAACAGCGCCTGGCCGGCCTTGACTTCGCTGCCTTCTTCGAACAGCCGTTTTTGCACGACACCGTTGACGCGGGCGCGGACCTGCGCCACGCGCACCGCCTCCACACGACCCGGCAACTCCGTTTGGAGCGCCACGGTCTGCGGCGCGACGGTGACGACGCCCACCTCGGGCGGCGGCGCCTTGGCGCGCGCGGCGGAGGCAGCGTCGTCGCGGGCGCCGCAAGCGCCCAGCAACGCGGTGAGTGCGAAGCCGGCCGCAAGGCCCAGCCTGCGTGCGGCGGAAACAGGAAACACATCACAGCGGATCACGGTGCGCGTCCTCGGCTTGGTTGGGGCCGCAGACGGCCGATACGGGAGACAGAAATTCTCGGGCGGCAACGGCGCGAAAGAGCCGCCGAACGCGCCGAGCGAAGAGCGTGCCGAAGACTTCGGCACGCTCCAAGTTGCTGCGGCGCAGTATACATACAGCATAGAATGTATGTTCGATCTACCCTCAACCGACCCCGAGGCAAACAGCACATGGTTCGCAGAACCAAAGAAGAAGCCCTGGCCACACGCGACAGCATCCTGGATGCGGCCGAACACCTGTTCGCGCGCGACGGCGTCTCACGCACTTCGTTGCAGCACATTGCCTCGGCCTGCGGCGTGACACGGGGTGCCATCTACTGGCATTTCCGCGACAAGGCCGAGCTGTTCAACGAGATGATGAACCGTGCCACGCTGCCGATGGAAGCGCTGCGCCAGCCGTCCGGCGCCGCGCCACTCGATCCGGTGGCCGAAGTGCGCTCCTGGGTGCTGGGCGCATTTCGCCTGACCGTGACCGACCCGCGCACGCGCAGGGTTTTCGAGATTGCCACGCACAAGGTCGAATACATCGACGAGCTGAGTGCCGTGCGGGAGCGCCACCTTGCGCGCTACAACCAGTGGGTGACGCGCGCCGAGAAGTGCCTGAAGGCGGCCATCGCGCAAGGCCTGCTCACGCCCAAGGTTTCGGCGCGCACCGCCGCGCGCGGCCTGTGGGCATTGGTCGACGGGCTCATCCAGTTCTGGCTGCTCGAGCCACAGGCGTTCGACTTGCGCCGCACCGGCACCCAGCTGGTCGACTGCTACCTGGATGCGCTGCGGTCTGCCGCAACACCGGTGCACCCAGCCCGGCATTGAGCGGCGCAGGGAGCGTGCGGCGCACAGGGACGGCCTACCCCTGGCGCCCGCTTCTGCTCGCCACGGCGCAAGGGTGCCGGCGAAGCACCACCGCGCTCGCAGGCGAGGAGCCGTCGCATCAGCCGCATGACAGCGGTTCAGCCCGGCGAAAGCGGTGGGCCGTCGAGCAGAAAGTTGTCGGCGTTGCCCGCCGTGTCGGGCGCCGCCTCCGGCGATTCGTCTTTCAGCCCGACTCCGGTGAGCCGCAGCCGCCGCGCTTCGCCGAGCAGGTGATGCAGCTGCGCTGCCGCGGCCGAAGGAGGCAGCCCCTCGGGCCGCACGTTGGAGATGCAGTTGCGCTCGGCGTCGCTCAGCCCCACGCGCGGCGCCCAGCTCACGTACAGGCCCAGGCTGTCGGGCGAACTCAAGCCCGGCCGCTCGCCGATCAGCACCACCACCAGGTCGGCGCCCAGCGCCGCGCCGATCTCGTCGCCGATGGCGACGCGCGCCTCTTGCACCACAGCCACCGGCGCGATGCGCCACGGCGGCGCCGCGGCAAGCAGCGGCCGGAGCGCGGCGAGCAGCGGCACGGCATGGCGGTGCACGGCCAGCGCCGACAGGCCGTCGGCAATGACGAACGCGATGTCGTAGCGCGCCGCCTCGGTGGTGTGCCCGCCATTCAGATGCAGCGAGCCGAGCTTGGCGCGTGAACGGTCGTCCAGACGCCGGCCGAGATCGGGGCGCTGCAGGTAGGTTCGGCGATCGGCCGCCGCACTGTGCAGGGTGAGCGCCGGCCATTGCAGCGCTTCGAGCGCCGTGCGGATCGCGGCAGTGTCGAAGGGCAGGTGCACCGCGTCGCGAGCGCGCGCGTGGTCGAGCCGGAACTGCAGTTGCGCCGCGGTCGGCAAGCTGATGCCGGCGCGGCCGAGCGCGATGCGCGCGGCGGTGAAACGGCGCAGCGACTGCCAGGGGTTGGCGGTGACGAGCAGGTCGGTGGGCGTACTCATTGCGTGGGGCGCATCGGTTATGCGGGCTGGCCCTCACCCCGACCCTCTCCCAGAGGGAGAGGGAGCAATACAAGCCGCAGACAGACGAAGCATTGTTCTTCGTCCGACTGAGAAATGAGCCGTGGTTCGCTCTCCTTGTGGGAGCAGAAGTGTTGTTCCCTCTCCCTCTGCAAGATGAGCTGTGGTTCCCTCTCCTGGTACGAGCAGAAGTGTTGTTCCCTCTCCCTCTGGGAGAGGGTTAGGGTGAGGGCCGGCCGGACCTTCATGCGGGCCTGTTCTTTCATGGCGGCAGCAGCTCCAGGGCACGCCGGAACGGCGCCGGCAATCCCTCCGCCAGCCGGCCCGGCGTACCCGCGAGCGTGATGCCCATGCGCAGCAGCCAGGCCTCGAATTCGGGCGCGGGTGCGAGGCCCAATACACGGCGCAGATAGAGCGCATCGTGAAAGGACGTGCTCTGGTAGCCCAGCATGATGTCGTCCGCACCGGGAATGCCCATCACGAAATTGCAGCCGGCCGCGCCCAGCAGCGTGAGCAGCGCGTCCATGTCGTCGGCGTCGGCCTCGGCGTGGTTGGTGTAGCAGACGTCGCAGCCCATCGGAACGCCGAGCAGCTTGCCGCAGAAGTGATCTTCCAGGCCAGCACGCAGGATCTGCTTGCCGTCGAACAGGTACTCGGGCCCGATGAAGCCGACCACGCTGTTGACGAGCAGCGGCTCGAAGTGCCGTGCCACTGCGTAGGCGCGCGCTTCGATGGTCTGCTGGTCGCAGCCGTGGTGCGCACCGGCCGAAAGCGCACTGCCCTGCCCGGTTTCGAAATACATCACGTTGGCGCCGCGCTGCGTTCGCGCAAGCTGCGCGGCCTTCACCGGCGCGGCGCCCGAGGTCTCGAAAAGATTACCGGGCTGCGCCGAGGTGCCGTCTTCCTCCTCGAACAGCGCGCCGCGCTGCAGGCTCAGTGCCGCGTCGCGCGCCTCGGCAAGCAGTGCCAGGCTGATGCCGAAGCTGCGGTTGGCGGCTTCCGTGCCGGCGATCGACTGGAACACCAGATCGACCGGCGCGCCCTGGTCCATCGCGCGCAGGGTCTGCGTCACGTGGGTCAGCACGCAGGACTGCGTGGGGATGTCGTAGTGGCGGATCACGCCGTCGAGCATCTGCAGCAGCTTGACCACCTGCGGTAGCCGGTCGGTCGCCGGGTTGATGCCGATCACCGCATCGCCGCTGCCGTGCATCAGGCCATCGAGCAGGCTGGCGGCGATGCCGCTCGCAGCGTCGGTGGGATGGTTGGGCTGCAGGCGCGTGGCCAGCCGGCCGCGCTCGCCCAGGCTGTTGCGAAAGCGCGTGCGCACGCTGCATTTGCGCGCGACCAGCACAAGGTCCTGCAGACGCATGAGCTTGCTGACAGCGGCGGCCATCTCGGGCGTGAGGCCGGGCGCCAGGGCGGCGAGCGCAGCGGTGTCGGCCGCGTCGCCGAGCAGCCAGTTGCGGAAATCGCCGACGCTCAGGTGGCGCACCGCGGCGAAGGCCGCCGCGTCGTGGCCATCGCAGATGAGCCGCGTGACCTCGTCGTCCTCGTAAGGCACGACGGCCTCGTCGAGAAAGCGCGCAAGCGGCAACTCGGCCAGCGCCATCTGCGCGGCGACCCGCTCCCGCGCGCTCGCCGCGGCCAGCCCCGCGAGCTGATCGCCCGAGCGCGCCGGGCTCGCCCGTGCCAGCAGCGTGCGCAAGTCGGCAAACGCGAAACGCTCGCCCGCGACGGTGTGGTGATAGCCCATGGGCCGATGCTGCCTCAGGCGCCGCGTCGAATGGCGCTCGTCGATCGAGCGTCATGCGTCATCACGCGGGTGCCGGTCGGGGCGGTGGCTGGCGTGCGCGCTGTGCTACTGCGGTGCGCACGCCCGCGCCGCATGGGATCAGACCTTCGCTTCCCGCCCGAACTGCGCCAGCAGCTCCGCCTTGCGGTCGCTCATCTCCAGGCCCAGCCCGGCGAGATCGAGCGAAGCGCCGCGCACGGCGGGAAAGAGCTGGTCTTCCTCTTCGCGGACGTGGTGGTCGATGTACTCGCCCAGCACGCGCACGTTGGCGTCGTACAGCTCATCTTCAGCGTCCATGGCGCGAATGCGCTCGATCAGATCGCGCGCACTGGCGTGTTCGACGCTGGCCTCGTCGACAAGATCGGTCGGCATAAGAGCGGCGCGCGCGGCGGGATAGAAAATTTCTTCCTCGAGCGCTGCATGCACGGTGAGTTGCACGCAGATGCTTTCGGCCAGCGGCTGCCGCTCGATCGCTTGCGCCTTGAACTCGATGAGGCGCTCGTAGTCCTTGAAGAGCTGCCGGACCTTGCGATGGTCGCTCGTCAACAGTTCAAGCGCGTCGACTTTCGGCGCCGAGCCGCCCGTCGCCAGCGGGACGTCATCGCCGAGATCGAGCGGGCGTTGCACCGACTCTGGCGCGCTGCCGCCGCCGCCCTGCGCGCCGTTGTGCGAGTACACGCGCACGCGTCCCCGGCCGACTGCGCCGGCGGAACCTGCCGGCCGGGTGGCCGCCACCGGGCCGGCGACGCCGGCGCCCGGCGAAGCGCTCGCAGGGCCCGCACCGGGCAGATCGTTACCCGCGGCCCAGCCGCCCTCGCGCCACTCAGCGACCCTTTCCTCGATGTCGATCGCGCCCGCCGACTGCAGGGTTTCGCGGGCGATGTCGAGCCGGGTTTCATCCTGCACGTCAACCTTCACGACCACGGCACCGCGGCGCACGGCTTCGGCGTATTCCGCTTCGTGCTGATGGGCGTCGCCAGGGCCGAAGATTTCGGCAAAAAAGCTGCGCAGGCCATCCATGACGCCGCCTTCCCCGCGCGCTTCACCGCTATCGAGCCGCGGGGCGCCGGACAACGTGGCTTCGTCCCCGGTTGCTGCGCTCACATGCACGCTGCCCTCTCCGAAGCCGCTCACGCCGAGACTGTCGGCTGCCTGACGGGCAGCGTCGATGCGATCGAAAACCCCGACGACGGTTTGCTTCATGGCGGTGTTCCTTCCCTGCGGCACAAGGGACCGCTGTAGAACAAGCCTTTGCGTAGCAAGCGATGTACCCGACGGTGCGGAGCGGTCAGCGGTATCGATGCTGCCCCGGCGATGCGCCGCTCGCTGCCTATGATGAGGCTCGCTGCGCGCCGCGGCCCGCGTGTGCCACGCACCGCGTGCGGCCCCGAGGCGCCGGCAATAACTCGAGGTTCAGGAAGGATCGCTCATGTCAGTTTCCATCGCCAGTTTTCTCGACCACGCCAAAGCCGACATGGATGCGGCCCGCCTCGCCACGCAAAACGGCGATGCCGCGAAGACCTTCGAGCAGATGGCCAACGCCATTGCCTGCCTGGGCGAATGCATCAAGCTGCTCGACACGCGTACCGCTGCCGTCGAGTCGGAGCACCCGGCGCCACCGCCTCCGCCGCTCGGCTGATCGCTCCCGGCCACCGCTCCCGCCGCTGGGCTGATCGCTGCTGGACGCGCCCTCACGCACGCGTCCGGAATTGCCGCGCCGCGAAAGACCAGACCATGCGCGAGGCGTCGGGCCCCTGCGCGTCGCCGAGCGGCTGGCGCGCATCGCCGCCGCTCCATGCGTGGCCCAGCCCTTCGACGCGGCACAGGCTGGCGACAAGCCGCCCCTGCGCCTTGTAGTCCGTCACCGTCATGGCCCGGCGCCGGCCGCGCCGGACTTCGCGGCTCGCCTGGCCCAGCGCGCCGGCCTGCTCGGCCCAGAACTGCGCCACCGTCGCGCCGTTGCTGATGGCCACCACGCCGTCGGCATCGCCATGGATCACAAGCAGGGGCGGCCACAAGGCGCCTGGCAGCGCAGGCGTGGCCTGCCCGCTGCGCCCGCGCATGGCCTTGAGTGCCGTCATCGACGAATCGGCCATGCCCGGCGCGATGCCCGAATGCATGACCAGCGCGCAAAACCGCGCCGGCTCGCGCGTGACCATGAGCGCCGCCATGCTCGCGCCCGCCGACAAGCCGGCGATGGCCACGCGCGTCGCATCCACCGGATAGAGCAGGCACACCTGATCGATCGCCGCGGCCAGGGTGGCGGCCTCGCGCTGGGCCTGGCCGGACCGCGTGCCGTACCAGTGCCAGCAGCCGTGCGGGTGGGCGCTGCGGTCCTGCTCCGGGTAAAGCACGAAGCAGCCTTCGCGCGCCGCGATGCGGTTCATGCGCGTGCTGAGCGCGAAGCCGTTCGCATCCTGCCCGCAGCCGTGCAGCATGACGAGCAGCGGCCGGCGTTCGCCCAGGCCCACGGCGCGCGGACGGTAGAGCCGAAAGCGCCGCATGCCAGCGGGGCCCATCGCAAAGCCGCTCAGCCAGGCACCACCGGCCACCGGGACGCTCTGGCGCGCTGCCGCCTTGTTCAGCGCCGTTGCCTGCCCGGCGACGCGGCGGCCGGTATTCAGGCTCGAATGGGCCAGACGCGTCCATTGCGAAATAGCTCGGCGGTACGAGCTTGCGAGCGAAGGCGTGCGCTTGCGGCGGACAGGCATGGTTATCAGTCGCCGGAGTCGATCTCGGCGCAATGGTGCAGTGCACAAAGCCTAAACGACGCCGGCTTTTGCCGCTTGACTGCCGCTGGCCCGATTCAAGGCCCGCTCGGCCGGGAACAGCGCTTGCTCTCGAACGAACGGCTCAAGCGTCCCTTCATCCACACAGCGTCAGGAACTCGCATGACCATTCAAAGCCAAAGCGACAAGGCCGAAGCCTGGCTGGCACGGCACGGCGTCGTCGGCACATCGACCAGCCTCGGTTCGAGCGACCTGCGGCCTCCGCTTCTGCGCCGGGAAGAAACCGCCGACGAAGACGATTGGGCCACCGAGGCGCAACGCTGGTATCTGCAGCGCGCCCAAGGCGTCGATGTGGCTCAGTTGCTGCCCTATCACCAGACCGGGAAGTAGCTCCGCCTCGCCGCGGTCCCCTCGATCGCCCTCACCGGCTCCGGCCGGCCCGGCGGTGCCTGCTGCCGAGGGCGTCGGGTGAGCGGCACGGTGAAGTAAAGGGGGAGGTGTCGGCCGGCAGGCCGACACCGGAGGACATGAACGAAGCCGGTCGCCCGATGCCCCCGGCAGCTGCGCTGCAGCACCAGCATTGATGCGTTTGAATGCGGCTTGGTATATCAACGACGCACCGGCACAGAACAAACGCATCGATGAGTTGCTGGCTGAGCATGGCAGCGCGCCCGGGTCCTTGCTGGTGACCGACGTCACGCCGCCGGGCGTCAGGGTGCTTTGACCGCGCGTCTGCGCGCGCATGGCGTCGCGCAGAAGTCGGTTCCGAACTTCCCCGCCTGTCGAGCAGCGAAATTCAGCGATCCGCCAACGCCCGATCCACCAAGCGGCAAAGCTCTCCGCCGTCTGTCGGTTTGAGCAAATGGATGTCGAACCCCGCCGCGCGGGCCAGTGCCTTGTCGGCCGGCTGTCCGCGCCCGGTGAGCGCAACCAGGATGGGCGTCGGCCCATCCATGCTCTTGAGGCGGCGGCACGCTTCGTAGCCGTCCATCACCGGCATGTTGATGTCGAGGATGGCCAGGTCAGGATGGAAAGACTGCGCCAGTTCCACCGCCTGCTCGCCGTTGTAGGCGGTGCGGGTCTCATAGCGTGAAGTTTCCAGCAGCATGGCGAGTGTGTCGGCCGCGTCGACGTTGTCGTCGGCAATGAGGATGCGGGCGACACTCAATTGCGCAGCCGTTTTCGCTTGGAAATCAACACTGGCGGAGGGTTGCAAGACAGCCTCTTCACTCCAGCGCCGAGGCTTGGTCCGTCTGCTCCGAAACCGCGTCGCGGGGCGAGCCTTCGCGGCGCAGGCTTTGCTGCAGCCCGCTCATCTTGTCGCCCAGCGCTTCCAGCTCGGCGGCGTCCAGCGCTCGCGCGACCTTGGGGAAGAGGTGCTCCTCTTCTTCCTCGTGATGGTGCTCGGTCTGCTCGTGCAACACCTTGAACTTGGGCTCGAAGGTCTGCGCGCTCGGGTCGAGCTCCAGCAGATCGGCGAGCAGGCGCTTGAGCGAAAGATGTTCTTCCAGGGATTCGAGCAGGATGTCTTCGGTTCGCTTGGCCTTGACGGCCGGGTAGAACACCTGTTCCTCCGAAGCGATGTGCACTGTGAGGTGGTCGGCCACCTCGGCGAACAGCGCTGCGTCCCAGTTCTCCATGCCGCCCTGTTGCAGCTTCTCCATGTTCGCCTCGATCATGCGGTGCTGGCTCGTCAACAGGTCGATCGCATTCATTGGCAGTCCTTCTTTGTGGTTCTCTCAACCACACGCTGGAGCAATCGGTGTGCCCAGCCGCACTGACCTGGCATGCCGGTTGCATATCCGGCCCCGTCGCGATGGAAGGCAACGGTAGGCAACTTGCTGCTGTCCTGGTCGCTCTAGAGGAGCGGGCCATTCGCAATGCCGAGGTGAACATGGAACGCGTGGAAGCGGCAGTGGCGGACGGTGCGACATGTGCGCCCGGCGTCTCTTGCCGGTCGGTGCGGCCTCATTTACCGATTAACGAATGGCGCGCGCGCCTGTCTTTAACCGGGAGCGCCCTTGCGCTCTTCGCCGCCGCTGCGTTGCTCCTGCTCTCCGGGTGCGCCACCTTGCCGGCGCCGCCTGCCGACCGTCCGGTGAGCCGCGCCTTGGCAGAGCCGGAGCAAACGGCCCTCGGCCGCCTGGTCGCGCGCAGCGTCACACGGGCCGGCTTCTCGGGTTTTCGACTGCTTCTGTCCGGCGAAGACGCCTTCGGCTCGCTTGCCGCCCTGGCCGACAACGCCGAGCGCACTCTCGACCTGCAGTACTACCTGATTCGCGGCGACGCTTCGTCGCGTGCACTGCTCACGCGCGTGCATTCGGCCGCCGATCGCGGGGTGCGCGTGCGCATGCTGATCGACGACCTCAACACCGCCGGCGAAGACGGGCTGATGCTGCGCCTGGCCGAGCACGCCAACATCGAGGTCCGGCTGTACAACCCGCTGCCCGCGGGGCGCGGCTCCACCGTGACCCGCGTGCTCGCTTCGCTCACCGACTTCGCGCGCATCAACCGGCGCATGCACAACAAGATGATGGTGGCCGACAACGCGCTGGCGATCATGGGTGGGCGCAATCTCGGCGACGCCTACTTCGTGCAGAGCGACAAGAGCAATTTCGTCGATCTCGACGTGATCGCCGCCGGCCCGGTGGTGCCGGTGCTTTCGCAATCCTTCGACCGCTTCTGGAACGATCCGCTGGCCTACCCGGTCGAGGCCATCGCGGTACTGCCCCCCGCGGACAAGGCCTCCGCAGCGTTGGCCGCTCCCGGCGAACTGCCCGTGGCCGCAGAGCAGAGCATCATCGCCAACGCCCTGGCCCGCGAGGTGATCGCCGGGCGGCTCGATCTGGTCTGGGCGCCGGCGGCGGTGATCGCCGACACGCCCTCCAAGATCATCAGCGAGGAGGACCCGACTGCCGAGGAAACCCTGGCCGACGACATGAACCGGCTGATGCGCAGCGCCACCGCCGAAGTGATCGTCCTCTCGCCCTACTACGTGCCCGGCACGCGCGGGGTCGGGCTGGCCGAGGACCTGCAAGGCAAGGGCGTGGCGCTGCGCGTGCTGACCAATTCGCTGGCGACCACCGATGCTCCCGTGGTGCACATCGGCTACTCGCGTTACCGCGAGCCGCTGCTGAAGGCCGGCGTCGAACTCTACGAACTGCGCCCGCAATTCGACGCGCCGCCGCGCAGCGGGTTCGGCTCCTTCGGTTCGTCGCAGGCCAGCCTGCACAGCAAGGCGCTGATCATCGACCGGCGCACCCTGCTGGTCGGCTCGATGAACATGGACCCGCGCTCGGACAAGCTCAACAGCGAGATCGGCCTGGTCATTCGCAGCCGCGTGCTTGCGCGGCAACTCCAGCGCTTTTTCGAGACGGTTAGCCAGCGAAGCGCCTGGCACGTGACGCCCGCTGCAGACGGCAGCGGCCTGCGCTGGAGCAGCGGCGGGCCGGAGCCGAAAACCGTGCAGACCGAACCCGAGGCGAGCCCCTTGCTGCTGTTCACGCTGAAGCTGCTGGCGCCCTTTGCGCCGGAGGAAATGCTGTGATCGATGGGGCTGCGGGCCTTGCAGCTTTCTCTGCGGGACAGGTGCCGTGAAGCGCCGCGTCGACCTCGACGCCGCGCGCGGGCTGATGCTGGTGCTGATGGCCCTGACCCATCTGCCGACGCGCTTCTCGGGCCCCGCCGGCCAGCCCTTCGGATTCGTCTCGGCGGCCGAGGGCTTCGTGATGCTTTCCGCCTACATGGCGGGCATGGTCTACACGAGCCGCGCACTCAAGGACGGCATTCCGGCCATGCGCACGGCCTTCCTGCTGCGCGCACTGAAGATCTACGGGTGCCAGGCGGCGCTGCTGCTGTTCCTCTTCACCTTCATCGCGGTGCTCGGGCTCACCTTCGACCGCGACGAGGTCAAGGGGCTGATGGGCTTCTTTCTCCAGGAACCGCTGACGGCCTTCATCGGTTCGCTGCTCCTCCTGTACAACCCGCCGCTGCTCGACATCCTGCCGATCTACATCGTCTTCATGCTGGTCAGCCCGCTGCTGCTTGCGCATGGCGTGTCGCGCGGCTGGTTCGCCGTCCTGGGCGGCAGCCTGCTGCTTTGGCTGCTGGCGCAGTTCGACCTGGGCGACCGGCTCTACGCGGCAGGCATTGCGCTAAGCGGCCTGACGACAGTGCCGCCCAAGGCCTACGGGTCCTTCGAAATCTTCGGCTGGCAGTTCCTGTGGGTGCTCGGCCTGTGGATGGGTTCGAGCGCTGCACAGAAGCCCGACGCCGAGAGGCGCTTTCCGCGGGCGGTGGTGCTCCTCGCGCTGGTCTATGCGCTGACCGCCTTCGTGTGGCGCCAGGCGGTCGGCCAGGTGCCCTTCGGCGACAACGGCGCGCTGAACCTGTTGTTCGACAAGTGGCACGTCGGGCCGCTGCGCCTGTTCAACTTCTTCGCGTTGCTGGTGCTGGCCATGCACTACGGGCCGCGTCTGCTCGACCGGCTGCCGCGCCTGACCTGGCTCGAGGTGATGGGCAGTGCCTCGCTGCCGGTGTTCTGCGCGCACCTCGTCCTGGTGCTGCTGGCGCTGGTGCAGTTCGGCGCGCCGAAGCCGGACCGGCCCTTCGCGGTCGATGTGCTGATCGTGATCGGCAGCTTTGCCGCTCTCTACGCGGTGGCGCTGATCAGCCAGCGGCTCGACCGCTACGCCGCGGCCGTCAAGGAGCGGTGGTCGCGGCGGCAGCGGCGGCGCCGGTCTCGGCCAAACGCAAATGCGATGCGATGACCTCTTGCCACAGCGCGTAGCCGGCTTCGTTGAGGTGCAGCGCGTCGGCGGCGAACAGCTCCGGGCGCGGGCGCCCGTCGGCCTGCAGCATGGGCGTGTAGATGTCGATGAAGTCGAGCAGCGGTCGGCTCTGGCTGTAGCGCTCGATGAGCGCATTGGTGGCGCGCATCTTGGGCAGCAGCGCCTCGCGCAGCGGGCTCGGCTTGATGGAGAGATACGCGATGCGCGTTTGCGGCAACTGGCGTTGAACGCCTTCGACGAAGCCGCGGAAGCTCGCCAATACGTCCTCGGGCGATCGGCCTTCGGCCAGATCGTTGTCGCCGGCGTACACCACCACCAGCCGCGGCTTGTAAGGCAGCACCAGACGCTCGAGGTACTGCGTGCAGTCGAGCATGCGCGAGCCGCCGAAGCCCCGCTTGACGATCACCGGCAGTTGACTGAACTGCGTTTCCAGCCCGTCCCACAGGCGGATCGACGAGCTGCCGACGAAGACAACGCCGCCGGGCTTGGGTGCGCGCAGCTCGTCGGCGGCGGCGAAGGCGTCCAGGCTGGCTTGCCAGCGCGGGTCGACCACCACGGCGGGATGCGTCGGACGGGCCGTATCGGCCTGCAACGGCGGGCTGGCCGGCCCCGACTGCGCGCGCGCGGGCACCGCCCAGGTAGCCAGGCCGGCCAAGCCGCTCAGACACACCATGAGCAGGATCGATTTGCGCATTCGCAATGCCTTGCCGAGAGAGTGGATGAAATGGAACGTGCGCAGTGCCATCCGGCGTGGCGCCCCGAACAACGCGAATTGTGTTCTTCGTTGCCCCGGAGAGCTCCGTCCCTCGCCTTGCCGCCGCACCGGGCAGGGTCATCCCCGCAGGCTCGCCTGCCGTTGAGACAAGGAGAACGAGCATGAACGCCGCGCCCCAGTCCTATCTGGCGCGGGTCGTCGCCTTCGTCGCCATCGTCGCCCTCGCCTTGCTGGCCTGGCGGCTGCTCGATGTGATCGTGCTGCTGTTCGCCGCGGTGTTGATGGCGGTGGCGCTGCGCACCTTGGCCAGGCCGCTGCAAGAGCACCTGAAGCTGCCGGCACCGCTGGCGCTGGCACTGGTGGTGCTGGGCGGATTGGCAGTGATCGCACTGGCGATCTGGCTGCTGGGCGACCGGGTGGCTGAACAGTTCGCCAACCTGCGCGCAGCGCTGCCGCCGGCGCTCGACGCGGCGCGCAACTGGCTCGACAGCCAGCCCTTCGGCCAGACCCTGCTCGAACTGTGGAGCAACGCCAAGAGCGGGGAAGCGTTCTGGGCCCGGCTGGCCAGCCTGGCGACGATGACGCTCGGTGCCATCAGCAGCGTGCTGCTGGTCGTTGTGATCGCCATTTATCTGGCCGCGGACCCGGCGCTGTACCGGCGTGGCCTCCTGCACCTGCTGCCACTGGAGCAGCGGCCGGCAGTCGATGGGGCCCTGCAGGCCGCGGGCGAGGGCCTGTCGCGCTGGCTGCTCGGTCAGGGGCTGTCGATGCTGGCGATCGGCACGCTGACGAGCATCGGCCTGGCGCTGCTGGGCATGCCGCTGGCGCTGAGCCTGGGCGTGATCGCCGGCCTGTTCGCTTTCGTGCCGTTCTTCGGAGCGGTGACCTCCGGCGTGCTGATCGTCGTGCTGTCGTTCGCGCAGGGGCCCGACAAGGCGCTGCAAGCCGCCGTGCTGATGCTCGCGGTGCAGCAGTTCGAGGACATGGTGCTGCTGCCCTTCATCCAGCGCTGGGCCGTGCGGCTGCCGCCGGTGCTGGGGCTCGTGGCGGCGGTCATGTTCGCGCTGCTCTTCGGGCCGGTCGGCGTTCTGGTGGCCACGCCGCTGATGGTGCTGTTGATGATCCTGATTCAGCGGCTGTACGTGGACCGGGTGGTCGAAACACCGCGGGCCGAGGCCGAGGCTGCGGCTGGAGCCGCCCCGCGCCGGGACGTGCAGGCGGTGGAATGAAGCTTGCCCTGCACAGCCCGACACGAGGCCCTGCAAGACAAGGAGTTTGACGACATGAAGACCTGGCAAGACGCCGCCGCGGACGCTCGATTTTCGGGCGGCGCGGCCGCCGCCGGCTCGCTGGCCATGCTGGCGGTGTGCGCAAGCCGCAGCGTCGGCAGCGCAACGGCCGCCATCAACGCGCCGAGCCACATCGTGTGGGGCGATGTCGCCTTGCGCAAGAACGCGCCGAGCCTGCGCTACACCGTGCCGGGGCTCGCGTTGCATGTCGGCTCCGCGCTGTTCTGGGGCGTGCTGTACGAGAAGTTCCTCGCCCCGCCCGCAGGCGCCGGCGCCCCGACGATGCTGCGCAACGCCGGACTGGCCACTGCCGGCGCGGCCCTGGTAGACCTGCGCCTGGTGCCCAGCCGGCTCACACCCGGATTCGAGCGGCGGCTTCCCCGCACGGGCCTGCTGATGGTGTACGGCGCGTTCGCGCTCGGGCTGGCAGTCGGTGGGTGCGCGGCGGCGCAACGGCGTCAGGCCAGCCGGTTGTCGCCGGCACAGCGCGACTCACCCGAGCTGCAAGCGTTGGGACCGTTCGCGACGCCGAGCGAACGGCCATCCGCCGCACGCGCGGTGGCCTGACCGCAGATCGGGTCAGCCGCGTGACGAACGACCCGCCACGCTCACCAGGGCCATGTCGTCGCGCTTCTCGAGCACACCGTCTATGTAGAGTTTTTGCACGAGAACCATGAGCACGACCATCGCGGGGGTGGCCAGCAAGACGCCCATAAGGCCGAACAGCACACCGAACATCACGGCCGCAGCCAGCCCCAGCACCGGCGGAAGATCGACCGCCCAGCGCTGCACGAAGGGCATCAGCACCTGCCCTTCCATTTGCTGGATGGTCAGGGCGAGGATCACGACATACAGCGCGGTTTGCGGCCCCTGCATGAAGCCCAGCAGCACGGCCAGCAGGCCGCCCGCGATGGCGCCGAAGAACGGGATGAACGCGAGCAGGCCCGACACCACGCCGACCGAGAACGCCAGCGGCACGTCGAGCAGCCACAAGCCCAGCGCCGTGGCGCTGCCGACGAACAGCATCGACACCGACTGCCCGAGCAGCCAGCGCGAGAGCGCGGCGCCGCTGGCATCGAGGGCGTCCGCCGCCTGGTTGCGCAATGCCGGCGGTACCAGACGAATCAGGCCGTTGCGATAAACGCGCGGCGACACGGCCAGGTAGATGCCCATGATGAGCATCAGCCCGGCGCTGCCCAGGGCGCCAAAGGTCAACCCCGCATAGCCGGCCAACCGGGTCGCCAGCGGGCTCGTGTCGGCGCGCACCTCGTCGACGTACTGCAGCACCGCCGTTCCGACCCGATGGTTGTTCAGCCAGCCCATCACCGCGTCCACCGCCGCCGGCAAGCCTTCGCGCAGCCGCTCGAACTGCTCGACGAGCGGATCGCCCACGAGCCAGATGCCGAGGACGAGCAGGCCGGTCAGCAACACCAGGCAGCTCATGACCGACCAGCCCGCGGGCACGCGCAGATACTTCTCCAGCGAGCCGGCCAGGACGCGAAGCGCCGCGGCCACGATGATCGCGCCGAAAGCGAGCATGAACAGGTCCATCAACTGCCAGGCGATCAGCGCCAGCAGCAGCGAGAACGCGACGAGCGCGACCTTGCGGGGGAAGCTCCAGGAGGTCGACTCCACGGCAGTCGGCAAGGCTCGCGTCATGACAGCTCGGGCCACTGAGCGGTGACGGTCACCGACGCGATGCGATGCCCGGCGAGCGCGGCGACGCGGAACTCGAAGCGATCATGCTTCACTGCCTCCTCGATGGTGGGTAGCCTACCGAACCTGGCGAGAAGAAAGCCGGCCAGCGAGGTGTAGTCCTCGCGCTCGTCGACCAGCCCGCTCGTCTCGAGCTCGCGCTCCACCTGGTGCAGGTCGGCGCCGCCCTCGATCTGCCACCTGCCATCGCCCAGCGGCTGGATGGCGGCTGGCTCGTCGTCGTCTGGGAACTCGCCCGCGATGGCCTCGAACACGTCGATCGGCGTGACGAGTCCGTGCAGGGTGCCGTACTCGTCGCTGATCAGCGCCATCTGCCCGGGCGCCTTGCGCAGCTTGCCGATCAGGTCGAGCACGGCGCCGGACTCCGGCACGATCAGCGCCGGCCGGATCATGCGGCAGGGTCCGTGAGGAGTTCGGTCATGCGCTGTCGGGCACGGGTGTTGTAGGGAGCGTGTACGTGCGAACAAAATCGGGCCCGCCCGACACGCCTGCGCAATCAAGAAGCGCAGACTCGTCGGGCGGGCCGATCCGCCAGTGTGGAATGAGCGGGGTGGATCAGAGCTTGTCGATCCCGTCCTTGGCCTTTTCCTTGGCATCGCCGTAGGTACCCTGCACCTTGCCGCTCGCCTTGTCAGCGCGGCCTTCGTTTTCCATGCGCTTGTTGCCCACGGCTTCGCCGGTCTTTTCCTTTACCTTGCCGGCGGCTTCGTCGACGCGACCCTTGACTTGGTCCTTGTTCATGACTGTCTCCTTGTCGGAACTGGCGCAAGGCACAAGCGCCTTGGCGTAGCGAAACTTTCGCTGCCCCGCCGCTCTGCGTCTGTGGTCAAGGGCACCCTCGTGCGTAGGGAAAGGCTTACACGCTGAGCGGCTTCGACCCACGGATATGCGCTGCAGCTACGGATTCGGTGGCGGCTAACGCAGTGTCTGCAAATACGTCGCCATGTCGTGCGCATGCTGAGCCGTTACGCCCATGTCAGGCATCGCGGTTTCGGGATCGATACGCTGAGGGTCGCGCAGCCAGGCGACGAGATTGGCTGTGGTGTTCGGCAATGCCCCGGCGATCCACTGGCGCCCGGCCAGGCCGCCGAGCGGCGGGCCGATGTGGACGGGCGCGCCCGTCACGCCGGGAATGCTGTGGCAGGCGATGCAGGCGTACTCGCGCATGGCTTGGCGGCCCCGCTCGGCGTTGCCCACGAGCGCCGGCCCGACCGCTTCATCGGCCCCACCGACCCGGCACTGCTCGCTGTCGGCTGCGGCCATGCGCTCCTCGTAGCCCTGCGGCGTCAGCGCGGGCAGGCGGGTGAGAAAGGCGACCACCGCCCACATTTCCCGGTCGCTCAAGTGGTACTCCCAGGCCGGCATGCCGCTCATCTTGATGCCCTCCCGCGTGACCCAGTACAGCTCCCGCGCACGCCAGTGCCGGGCAGCGTCGATCAGCGAGACGGGCACCGGCTGCATGCTCCGGCTGAAGTCGCCCGGCGCGACGCCGGGCGCGCCATGGCATTGCACGCAGTGGTCGCGAAAGCAGGCGGCGCCCCGCTGCAGCAGTTCGGGCTCGTCGAGCGGCGGCGGCTCGATGTTGCGCGCGCGCAGCCGGACCGAACGTTTCATCGCCGTTTCAAGCACCGAATACGTAGGTTGCAGATGCGCCGCCGTCGCCGCCACGTTGTACAGGCCGCCATAGACCATGACCACCCCGATCAGCGCGGCGACGCCGGCCAGCACCGCAAGCGTCGATGCCACCACCTTCCACGGTGCAGAGCTGGACGGTTGGGCGGATGGCGCCGCGTTGCGCTCGCCCTCGGGCTCGCGCCCGCGTGCGGGCGGAACGGTCGGCGGGGCATCGGCCGCAGGCTGCATCGGGGGTTCGCTCACGCTTGCCGGCCAAGCAAGTGCAAGGCCCGGGACTCTCGGGGGCGGCGACTTGTCCGTGCCGCGGCTCGACTCCTTCATCCAGATCCGTGACCGCCAGGCTCGAGCTGCGGTCGGCAAACCGTGCTGCAACGCTGACAAGTGCCGGCTCGTTGCACCGGTCGCGTCACCGTTGCAGCGCGACTCCCCGCGCGCCACGCGCAACGCCACAGCCGCTGTACCCACGGCGCACACGGCATGCGAACGGGCAGCACGAACGCAGGCCTCGGATCGAGCGGGCACGACTCGCGCTAGTCGCGGCAGCAAGGATGGCAATGAACCGCACACCGCAGCACGACCCGGCTTGCGCATGCCCGCGCCGCGGTCCTGGGACTCGAACGCCCCGCGGGCTCCTGCGCCCTGGACTGTTCGCCAGCGCAGCGCTGGCGCTCATGCTGAGCGGCTGTGACGTCCTGCAGGGCGGCGCTGCCACGCCGCAGCCGCTTTCTGCTGGCGATGCCGATCGCGGCCTGCGCCTGCTCTCGCAATACCAGTGCGGCAGTTGCCACGCCATTCCCGGCGTACCGGCGGCACAGGGCGGCATCGGCCCGCCGCTCGGCGCCTTCGGGCGGCGCAGCTACATCGCCGGGCAGCTGCCCAGCGTGCCGGAAACGCTCGCCCGCTGGATCGCCGATCCAGCCGCCCTGATCCCCGGCACCGCCATGCCCGACATGGGCGCCAGCAAGGCCGATGCGCGCGACATGGCGGCCTATCTGCTCACGCTGAAATGAAGCACACGGGGAATCTCGCTGCAAGTTGGCTCGCGCTAGTGCGGCGTGCTTGCGCGGCGGCTTGCGAGACGAAGCCTCGTCCCGCGGTCCGCAGGTCTTTGTGCGAGCGGCGGGCATTGCCGCTGCTCGCGCTCGTTGTGGCAGCAGCCTCGCCGCTCCAGGCGCAAGACCTGAGCGATCGAAGCGTCTCCTCGAGCTCGGTGCTGGCACCAGCTGCCATCGACGCCGCTTCCATCGCGCAGATTGGCTGGGTGCTGTTCGGCGGCGGCACGCTGATCTTCGTGCTGGTGATGGCGCTGCTGTGGCGCGCGATGCGCAAGCCAGCGCGGCCGGTGCGGCCGGCGCTGTGGATCGTCGGCGGTGGCCTGGTGTTTCCGGTGGTGGTGCTCTCGGCGCTTCTCGGTTGGACCACGCTGCGCAGCGCGACCTTCGCCCAAGCGACGCCGAGCGACGCGCTGGTGGTGAGCGTGACCGGGCACATGTGGTGGTGGGAAATCCGCTACCGCGACCCGGCCACGGGCGAAGAGATCGTCACCGCCAACGAGCTGCACCTGCCGGTCGGGCGAACCGTCCACCTGGGCCTGACCACGGCCGACGTGATCCACAGCTTCTGGGTGCCACAACTCGGCGGCAAGGTCGACATGATGCCGGGCCGCGTGAACCGGCTGCTCGTCAACGCGACCGAGCCCGGCACCTACCGCGGGCAGTGCGCGGAGTACTGCGGCACACAGCATGCGCGCATGGCGCTGCACGTGGTGGCGCACGCGCCCGACGAGTTCGCGGCGTGGCTCGCGCGGCAGGCGCAGGCGGCGGCGGAGCCGGCCGACGCACTGGCCTTGCTCGGGCGCGAAGCCTTCGTGGCACAGCGTTGCGCCGCCTGCCACACGGTGCGCGGCGTGGCCGAGGGCCTGCAGCTCGGGCCTGACCTCACCCACGTGGGCAGCCGCTTGTATCTCGGTGCCGGCGTGCTGCCCAACCACCCCGGCACGCTGATGGCATGGATCAGCAACGTGCAGGACCTCAAGCCCGGCGCACGCATGCCCTCGTTCGCGCATGTCGGCCAGGCGGACCTGAAGGCGCTGGCCGCCTACCTGACGCAGCTGAAATGAAACGACTGTCTGTTCTCGGCTCGTTGGGGGCCGTCAGTCCGCTGCGTTATTTGTATGTTCGGCGTGTTGAGCAAAGCCGCGGGCGGGCGGCGGGCTTCGCTTCAGTGCGGCGGT
>NZ_JACDCW010000169.1 GCF_013817345.1 Methylibium sp. | reverse complement strand
TGCCGGGGCTCGCCACGACCGCACGCTGGCGTCGCTCGCTGTGCTCGCGCACCCAGCGGCTGAGCTGGTTGGCATTGATCCCGCACTCGCGAGCCAGTCGCGACACCGACGCGCCCGGCCTGCCGCACGCAGCCACCAACTTGGCCTTCGCCGCGTCGTCGTACACGCTGCGCCCGTCGCTCTTGCGGCCGATCACAAGTCGGCGCGCCAGGTCTTCCAAATCGTCTGACATCACATTCCCACGTTCAACTACGTGGGAACGTAGGCTGTCAGCAACCGGCGCGTCATTCAAGGACGCGGTTCATTGAGCGCTTACGGTGAATCCGTCCCTGGCGACTCAGGTGCGCATTGCGCCAGCCACGTTCGTGGCAAGCGGCCAGTCGCAAAGCTTGCCCTGGTCGTTGACCGGCAAGCTGGCGCCGAAGGCCCAGGCTTTCGGTCTTTCAACGGCCGACAGGCGTGTCTGCGTCGCGCGCTCGAGGTCCGCGCGCAGTGCCTCACGGTCGGTGCCTGAGGCTGGGACGACAAACGCTTTGAGCCTTGATCCTTCGCCAGCGCTCATCAAACGCACTGCTGCGTCGGCAACTTCAGGATGCTCGAGCAGAAGCTGCCTGATACGCGCCGGAAAGACGTTGATACCGCCGACCTGTACGGCTTCATCGCGCCGGCTCCGCAGGTTGAAGCGCCCGTCGGCCAGCCACTCGAGCCGGTCCTGCAGATCGTGCGCGTGCACGGAGCCCTGAGGGGTTGCGCGTAGCAGGCGCGAGTCGTCTGCCTGGTCGAATGACCAGAACGGCAGCAGGCAATACGGCGCTCCAGCCTGCTCCCGCCACCCCACCGCAGCAGTTTCCGAGCTTCCGTAGACCTGCAGCAGTCGCTGGAGCCCGTGTTTCTCGAGCGATCTTGCAAGCGCGTCGTCGCACGGTGCAGTCGATGTCACACCGACGACGCCGGCTGGGATCGTGGAGGCATGCTTGGCCATGAGCGACCAATGCGCCGGGTGGCTGATCACGAGGTCTCCGGCGCTCATCATGTGCTGCAGTGCCTGGGGGGTGGTTCTCCTGACATCGATCACGTCGGCAACGCCCAGGCGTGCTGGCAGCAATACTGTGAAAAGAAAGCCGTAGATATGGTGGGCTGGCACGGCGACCAGCAGACGCCGGGCGCCGCCCAGCATCATGGCCAGGCAATCTGCTTCCTGCTCCAGCGTCGCCAGCGCGTGTGCGCACGCCTTGGGCGTGCCGCTGCTGCCGGAGGTGCGAAAACTCAGCCGGGCATCAGATTGACGAAGTCCGGTGTGGGCGATTTCCAGCCACTCCCCGAAGCAGCGCTTGGCGAGAAGCAGGTCTTCGATGCCGCTTTCGTGCAGGTGCAACGCCTCGTTGAGCGCGGAGGCCACCGACAGCCTTTCGAGCGAGTCCAGCCCCAGGCCGTCCTCGTCGAGCGACAACTCGAGCGGCCAGGGCTGCGCGGGCAATGCGGCGCCTCCCGGGCGCAAGTGGGCGACCTCGCCGGCGATCAGGTCGCCGACGAAACGCGACAGCGCGCCTGGTTGTTCGTGCCAGGCACCCGCCGTGTTTGTCGGTGTGGTCATGCTCAGACCCGCTTGACGAAAATCCAGAACGAGCCGCCGGAGATGGCGCGCTTCATGTGGATCTTCACCTTCGTCGGCTTCATCTGATGATCGAACACATACTCGAACAGCGTGTTGAGGTTGTTGGCCTTCACGCCCGCATCGAAGACGCCTTTGAATTCAGGGCGGTTGGTGCACGGCGCGACTTCGCTGAAGAAATTCTTGCCAACAACGGACTTGGGGTCGCGGCCCGTGATGGCGCCTTCGACCGCGTTGTATTTGAGGATCTTGCCGGTGGCGTCGAGCTCGACGGCGCCGAAGGCGAGCTTGTTGAGCTGCGCATCGTTCATCTTGGACAGCACGTTTTCGACATCGGTCTTGCCGAATGCGACGGTTTCGAGGATGGCAACGGTCATCGGTACTTCCTGACTTAGGGTTGTAGATCTCGTTGAAAGGAGCCTTCTGTGTCGGCCCGGCCAGTGGCCTTGACATATCGGTGCCTTAAAGGCACCGACGAGGGTCGGCCAAGGCCGACCCGATGCTTATCGGCTCGGGACGCACCGTGTTTAAGGCCGCGGCGAGTCGCCTTTGCGCTTGGCGAGAATGGTTGGATCGCCGTTCAATGGGGCACGCAGCGTGGGGCTCACGATTGGTACAGACGCCAGCTTTCGCTGCGCAAGGCAACCAGCATGCGCTGCAGGTCGCCGTCCAGCGCACGGTCCTCGACCACCAGCTCGATGCGATCGCACAAGTCGGCGTGCATCGCCTGCAGCGCAGGACTCAGCGTGATGTCTTGCCTCAGCGCTCGGAGCGTCACGGCCTGGCGTGCGGCGATGAGCATGGCCGCGAGCACCTGCTCGCTCAGCTCCAGAACACGCAGGCAGTCGCGCGCGGCAATCGTGCCCATGCTGACCTTGTCCTGGTTGTGGCATTCGGTCGAACGCGAGAACACCGAGGCGGGCATGCAGCCCTTCAGCGCCTCGGCAGTCCAGGCGGATACGCTGATCTGAAGCGCTTTCAGGCCATGATTGATGGCTGCACGCTCGCCCGTGGATGCGGAAAGGTTGCCCGGCAGGCCGTGGTTGTAGCGGGTATCGACCAGCAAGGCCAGTTGGCGGTCGAGCAGATCGGCCACATTGGCGACCGCCGTCTTCAATGCGTCCATCGCGAAGGCGATATGGCCCCCGTAGAAGTGCCCCCCATGAAGCACACGCTCTTCGCGCGCGTCGATGATGGGGTTGTCGTTCGCGCTGTTCAGCTCGTTCTCTATCAATTGCCGCAGGAACGGCAGCACGTCTTGCAGCACACCGATCACATGAGGGGCGCAGCGCAGCGAATAGCGGTCCTGCAAACGCTGTTCGTTGCGGGAGGGGCGATCGCTGGCGAGATCCGCCCGCAGGCGCGACGCAACCAGTTGTTGCCCGGGATGCGGCTTGACGGCAAACAGGGCTTCGTCGAAGTGATGGGCGTTGCCAGCGCTCGCCACGACGTTCAGCGCGGTCAGGCGCGTGGCCATTCGGCACAGATATTCGGCCCGCTGCCAGGCCAGGCAGGCTAGGCCCGTCATCACGGCCGTGCCGTTCATGATGGCCAGCCCTTCCTTGGGCCGCAGGCGCAAGGGCCGCATACCGACGTCAGCGAGCGCCTCGGCGGCCGGCATGCGCCGCCCGGCGAACATCACCTCGCGCTCGCCGCACAGTGCTGCCGCGAGGTAGGAAAGCGGCGTCAGATCGCCGCTGGCCCCGACCGAGCCTTCTGAGGGAATCAGGGGAAGGATGTCGTGTTGAAGCAGTGCCTGTATCTGCCGCAGCAAGTCCATGCTCACGCCGGACATTCCTTGACAAAGAGACGCTAGCCTTGCGGACAACACGGCGCGCGTCTGAGCCGGGTCGAGAAACTGCCCGGCGCCGCAGCCGTGATAGGCGTACAGATGGTGCGGCAACTCGGCCACCAGATGCGCCGGGACGTTGACGGTGCAGGAATCGCCATACCCGGTGGTCACGCCGTAGATAACGCCTTCCTCGGCGAGCAGGCGCGCCACGAAGTCGGCCCCGGCTTGGATGGCGCCGCAGAACTCAACGGAATCGCTCAATGAGGCGACGCATTGCCGGCTCGCTAACGCGTTGATGTCTTCAATGGTCAGTCGTTGGCCGTCGAACAGCACTGCGGCATCGCTGCCTATTGAGCGGGTCATCTACCGGGTTCCAAAACTGAGATGCTTTTAGGTTGCTGTCTGCTGGGCCGAACGCTTTGTATTCTCACAACCGCAGCAAGAATGACCGCGTGAACTTTGCATAGATCGATCTTGTTCGCCGCAGATCGTGGGCGTCGAGATTGATCGGTCCATGAAGCGGCCGCTCTGTGAGCCGCGCAACACAGATGGATGCACAAGTTCTCATTAACGCCGACTGTGCGAGGCGCGGCGTGCCGGACGTTGCTATGCAGAGGTACAACCGCCCCGAATCGATTTCGCGGCCCTCGCACTGTCTCCAGGAGTCCTCATGTGGATCCTTCGCATCAACAACATGCAGCTCGTGGCGGCGTTTTCGGGCGCGGTGCTGTTGATCGCCGGTTACTTCGCCGTCGTCGACCCGGCCCAGCGCACGATTTCGGGGCTGGCGCTCGGCGTGCTGGCCCTTGCGTCGCTCGTTGCCTCGTTGTTCATCCTGTTCGTGCGCGGCGTTGATGAACGTCTGTTCCGCGTGAGCCAGTACGAGCAGCGCCAGGCGGGGGCCACCTCGCAGTTCCGTCCGAGCGGCTGTCAGCCGCGCGAAGCCGGGGAGCAGGCGGCGGACCACAAGCCGCCACTGCAGGCAGCCACGTTCGACGGCCCGTAACCACGGTCGCAAAGTCTGCGCGGGAGGGACGCACCCCCCAGGACAAGGCGAGCCTGCGTGCCGGCATCGATGGACCACCTTCGCTCGGTCCGGGACGCGGGATCGGGTTCTCATCGGTTCGCGGACATGGCGCCGCGAGGCTCGAAGCGCGAGGGCACGAGGATCGCGTCGGCGCCGGCGATGACGCGATGGGCCAGCGCTTCGTCGTAGACGAGGCGCACCGCCACGCGAAGCGGTTCAGCCTACGCGGCGTCGCGCGACGCGAGGTTGTGAACCGTGAAGACCGACGTGGCGCGGGTTGCCGGATGTGCTCGCAGGTAGGCGCAGGCCCTCGCCGCATGGCAGTCGTGCGCGTGCAGGACGTCCGGCGTCTCCTGCGCATCGCATCCTAGTGGCAAAAATATGGTCTACTAGCCATCCAAATGGATTCCATATGGATGCAAACGATGCCGAGCAGAGTGATCGAACCCAGACAACGGGTCGGCGAGACGGAGAAGATGACCATCAACATGGGTGTCGTCGATCTCGGCCAAGTCGACCTGCTGGTGCAGGAGGGCTTCTATTCAAACCGCTCCGACCTGGTTC
>NZ_JACDCW010000168.1 GCF_013817345.1 Methylibium sp. | reverse complement strand
CGGCCGGAGCGCGCGCCGGCCGCAAGGCGCGCGCACCGCCACTCTCCGAGGGCAATTGATCGGGCTGCACCGTCGGGCTGCTGGCCGTGCCGCGGCCGAGCGCGGCGGCGACGACGCTGCGAAACACCTTGAGGTCCACCGGCTTGGTCAGGTAATCGTAGGCCCCCGCCTTGAGCGCTTCGACCGCGCTCTCGGCGGAGCCGTAGGCCGTGATGACGATGATCTTCTCGCGGCGCCCCGCCTCCTCCAGCCGGCGCAGCAGTTCGAGGCCCAGGCCGTCGGGCAGGCGCATGTCGGTGATGACGGCGCTGAAGCTGCGGTCCTTCAACTGCGCCCACGCGTCCTCGACGCTGCCGGCGGTCTCGATGTCGTAGCCCTCGCGCAGCAGGGTCAGCTCGTAGAGCGTGCGCAGGTCGGGCTCGTCGTCGACCACGAGCACACTGAAGTGGGAAGCGGAGCTCATGAACTCAAGGGAAGCCGGGTTTCGCTGGCGGCCAGCGCCCCGCGGCGCATCGTGACCGAGAACTCGTTGCGGTGGCGCTCGGTGCCGGCCCGCGCGCGGTAGTCGATGCTGGCGCCGTACCGCTCGCACAGCTCACGGCAAATATACAAGCCCAGGCCGGTGCCGCGGCTCCTCGTCGAGAAGAAGGGCTCGAACAGATGGCGCTCGACTTCGGGCGCGATCACGTCGCCGTCGCTGTGCACGGTGAGCAGAGCGCGGCCCTCTCCGGCCTCGGCCAGCCGCACCTGTACGGCGCCCGGCGCGGCGCTGCCGTGGCGCAGCGCGTTGTCGAGCAGATTCACCAGCACGCGGCGCAGGTGCTCGCCATCGAACACCACGCCCAGCGGCTGCGCGGGGAGCTCGATCTGCACCGCGCTGTCGGTGCCGAGGCGCAGGCCGGCTATGCGCGCCCATTCGCCGCAGATCGCGGCCACCTGCGCGCTGGCGTCGAGCGGAGACGGCGCGCGCTGCGGACCGGGAGCGACTTCCATGACGTCATCGACGATGCGCTTCAGGCGCTCGGCGTTCTCCGCCACGATGCGCGTGAGCTGGCGTGCCTGCGCGTCGTTGGCGTCTTCAGCGAGCAGCGCGTTGGCCTGCAGGATGGCGGCGAGCGGATTGCGGATCTCGTGCGCGATGCCGGCCGACACGCGGCCCATAGCGGCCAGCTTCTCTTGGCGCGCGCGCGCCTGCACGCTACGCAGATCTTCCAGAAAAAGCACGCAGTACTCCTCCAGCTGGCTGCTTTCCTGGCGCTGCGTGAAACGCACACGCAGTCGCATCTGTGTCGATCCATGCCGCGGCCCGGGCTTGCCGGTCGCCGCTCGGGGCAGGCTCACGTCGCGCCCGCTCTCCGGCCAGCTGCCGTCGGCAAACGCGCGATCGACCGCGAGCACCAACGGCTCCCACGCCGCCACGCCGGTCAGCGCGAAGCTTTCATTCAGCGTGACCTGCGGCTCGCCGAGCAGCAGGCGCACGGCCGGGTTGGCGGCACGCACGCGGCCCCGGCGATCGACCACCATCACGCCATCCTGCATCTCCTGGAGCACCAGCCGGTTGAGCTGGGCCTGCTGGCGCGCCAGCTCGAAGCTGCCCCGCGCCGTTCGCTCCTCGCGGGCGAGCCGGCCCGACAGCTCGCCCGCGAGCAGGCTGACGACGAAGAGCCCCGCGCCCGCCAGGCCGGCCTGCGTGAGCAGCAGCGGTGTATGAGCACCACCGTTGAACCACGCCGCCGCCAGCAGCACCAGCGTGCCGGCGGCCGACACGCCGAGCGCCTGCCGCTGCGGTGTGAGCACGCCGGCCATCAACGCCGGCAAGACCAGCAGCGCCGAATAGTTGAGCGCGCTCCCGTCGGTCAGCAGATGCAGGGTGGCGAACACGAGCAGATCAAGGCCGATGGTGGCCAGCCATTGCCGGTTGCGCAGCCGCGTGCCGGTGGCCGGCGCGCGCCCGAGCAGCTCGGGCATCAGCCACAGTGCCACGGCCGCGAAGGCATAAGCGGCGCACAGGGCGAGCACGAGGTCGGCGCGCGGCTGTGCAGCGAGCCAGGTGATGAGCACCTCGGTGGCGAGCAGCACCACACTGAGCGCAGCACGCGCGGCGACGAAGGCGCGGTACAGCAGCATCAGACCGGTTTGCCCGGTGCTGGCAATGCGCCGAGCCTGGCGCGACAGGAAACGCGAATCGGCAGCGTTGCCGTCGCGTGATTCACCGCGGTCAAGGCGGGAGTGCGCCGCGGCGTCGTCGCTGGGCGAATGGCCCTCGAGCGCGCCGAACCACGAAGCCTCGGGGGCCGCAGCACCGCCGCGGCCGGCGCGTCCGGTCATCGGGAGCGGTCGCCGCACACGCGGCGGTGCTCGTCGCTGCAGTAGAGGCCGAGCACGCCGGGCACGGCTTCGGCGCGCGGCAGGTGCACTCCGCAATGCGTGCACGGCACCATGGCCTGCAAGGCCGGCGGCGCAGCGTTCGGCTTGCGCGTCGCCGTGCGCGAGCGCGAGCGCGCCCACCACAGCACGGCGGCGATCACGAGCACGAGCACCACGTACTTCATCATCGCCATTCGATCCGTCGATGCGCCATCGGTGCGCAATCAGCCTGCATTCACTGCGTGGTGCCGCGCAAGAGCAGCACCTCGATCACAAAGCGCGAACCCACGTAAGCCAGCAGCAGCAGCAGCGCGCCCACATAAAGCCAGCGTGTCGCGAGGTGGCCGCGCCAGCCGAAAGCACGGCGCCCGGCCAGCAGCGCGGCGAACACGGCCCAGGCAAGCACCGAAAACACCGCCTTGTGATCCCAGCGCCACGGGTCGGCGAACCACCAGCCGAGCAGCAGGGTGGCCGACAGCACCGCGAAACCCGCGCCGACGAAGCGAAAGGTCAGCGTCTCGAGCCGCAGCAGCGGCAGCGCATCGGGTGCAGGCAGCGCCTCGCCGGCCACCGGCTTGCCGCGCAATCGCTGCTCCGCGCGGCGCAGCAACGCGGCATGCAACAACGCAGCACCGAACAGACCGTAAGACGCGATGCCGAGCACCCAGTGCAGCGGCGCCCACGGCGAGCCGCCATGCGCGCGCAGCTCGCCGGGAAAGAGCAGCGCCAAGCTCACAGCGCCGGCCCCGAGCAGCGCCAGCGTACGGCGCACACCGGCGATCGGCACGAAGCGACTCTCGATGGCGTAGACCGCGAGCACCAGCCACAGCGTCACCGACAGCGCCGGTGCGAAGCCGAAGCGAGCCCCCGGCGCCGGCTCCCCCACGCCCACGCCGTGCACGACGATCGCGAAGGCATGCGCCACCCAGCCGATCACCAGCGCGCCGCCCCGCCAGTCCGCCTGCCGGCCCAGGCCCGCCAGCAGATAAGCCAGCAAGGCGACCACGCTGGTCGCGGCGAGCGGCAGCAGGCTCGCGACAGAGGCCCCTGGCGATAAAATCATGGGTCGCAGTGTACTTTCGCGGCTCTCGAGAGAGCCGTTGTACGGTGCTCTTCACAGGCGCGTCCACGCAATAAATTCGTAGGCCGCGAGGTGGCCGTCACGACTGCATGGCTGCGCACACCAACCCGAGAACTCCTGCATGGCCTCCGCCCTTTCCGAACGCCTCAGTCGCCTGGTCAAGACCATGCGCGGGCAGGCCCGCATCACCGAAGAGAACGTGCAGGACATGCTGCGCGAGGTGCGCATGGCCCTGCTCGAAGCCGACGTGGCGCTGCCGGTGGTGCGCGACTTCATCGCGCGGGTGAAGGAAAAGGCGCTGGGCCAGGAAGTGGTGGGCTCGCTCTCGCCCGGGCAGGCGCTGGTCGGCGTGGTGCACAGGGAGCTGGCCGCGACGATGGGCGCCGGCGGCGTGAGCGAACTCGATCTCGCAACGCAGCCGCCGGCGGTCATCCTCATGGCCGGCCTGCAGGGCGCCGGCAAGACCACGACCACTGCCAAGCTCGCGCGTCACCTGATCGCGCGCAAGAAGAAAGTGCTGACGGTCTCGGGCGACGTCTACCGGCCGGCCGCGATCGAGCAGCTGCGCACGGTGACCAAGCAGGCCGGGGCGGAGTGGTTCCCCTCGCAGGCGAGCGACAAGCCGGTGGACATCGCCCGCGCCGCACTCGACCACGCGAAGCGGCATTTCTTCGATGTGCTGCTGGTCGATACCGCCGGCCGGCTGGCGATCGACGAGGCGATGATGGCCGAGATCCGCGATCTGCATGCGGCACTCAAACCCATCGAGACGCTGTTCGTCGTCGATGCGATGCAGGGCCAGGACGCCGTCAACGTCGCCAAGGCCTTCAAGGAGGCGCTGCCGCTGACCGGCATCGTGCTCACCAAGCTCGACGGCGACTCGCGCGGCGGCGCGGCGCTCAGCGTGCGCCAGGTGACGGGCGCTCCGATCAAGTTCGCCGGCGTGTCCGAGAAGATCGACGGCCTGGAGGTATTCGACGCCGAGCGCCACGCCGGCCGCGTGCTCGGCATGGGCGACATCGTGGCGCTGGTCGAGGAGGTGCAAAAGGGCGTCGACGTACAGGCGGCGCAAAAGCTCGCCGACAAGGTCAAGTCGGGCGGCGGGTTCGACCTCGACGATTTCCTCGCGCAGATCTCGCAGATGAAGAACATGGGCGGCCTGGCTGGCCTGATGGACAAGCTGCCCAGCCAGCTCGCCGGCAAGGCCGGTCAGCTCGGAGCTGCCGACATGGACCGCGCCGAGCGCGAGGTGCGCCGCATGGAAGGGATCATCCGGTCGATGACGCCGCAGGAGCGCCGCAAACCCGAGCTGCTCAAGGCTTCGCGCAAGCGCCGCATCGCCGGCGGAGCCGGCGTGCAGGTGCAGGAGATCAACCGCCTGCTCAAGCAGTTCGAGCAGATGCAGGACATGATGAAGAAGATGAAGGGCGGCGGCATGATGAAGATGATGAAACGCATGGGCGGCATGGGCGGTCCGGGCGGCATGGGCCTGCCGCGCTGACATTCCAGGTTCCTTGTCGAGCCGCGGCCTTGTGCGGCGCGCCGCACAAG
>NZ_JACDCW010000167.1 GCF_013817345.1 Methylibium sp. | reverse complement strand
GCTTCATGGGACAGCGGCGCGAACTCGGGCAGCCCGGCCTCGCCCAGCGCGATGAACCACTCCACTTCCACCTGCACGCGGCGCTGCATGAGGCCGAATTCGCTGAGCAGCGGGCGCAGCGCATCGAGTTTGGCGGCGTAGCGGCCATCGAGCGGCGACAGGGCGGTGAGGGCGGAGGGCTGCATGGCTCGGCGGCGATCGGGGGAAGAAGCGCCGATTGTAGGAAGCAGTCCACCGTGCCCTGCACGACGCCTTGGCTGTTGAGCGCTTCAGGCCGGAGCCGGCCGAAGACCTGCGCGCAGGCGTCCCGGCGTGCGGCAATCAGCGGATGCGGCCGACAAGAACCCGGCCGAGCGGCCCGCACGCTTTTCGCGGCAAGTGCAGCGGCATGGGACTCACTGCCGTGCCGCGGCGCGAAAGCGCTCGATCCGCTCGGCGTCGGCCGGATGGCTGGAAAACGCGATGCCGAGCACCGAGTCGTCGGCCGTCTCGCCGCGCGCGGCGCGCCACCGGGCCAGCCGCTCGAAGAAGCCGACCATCGCTGCCGGGTCGCGGCCGGCCGCGCGCAGCAGTGTGATGGCTTCGCCGTCGGCCTCGCGTTCGAGCTGACGCGAATAGCCGAGCGTGCCGAGCAGCGCCGGCGCGGCAGCGAGGAGGCCGCTGAAGTCACCGAAGGCCAGGCTGCCGGCCGCGCCGAGCAGCGTCGCCTGGACCAGCTGGCGCATGCCGTGTCGGCCGCGCACATGGCCGTACTCGTGGGCCAGCACGCCGACGAGGGCCGCCTCGTCGCCCTCGACCAGTTGCACCAGCTCGTCCGTCATGACGATGGTGCCGCCGGGCAGCGCGAACGCGTTCGGGCCGATGTCCGCGGCGCGGAATTCGAGGCGGTAGGGCGCCGGCTGTTCCTCAGCGGCTGCGCTGCGCACAGCCTGGTCGAAGGCGCTGCGCAAGGCGGCCTGCTGCGCTGGCGGCAGCTTGCTCGGAGCCAGCCAACGCGCCTCGACTTGCTGGAGAGCGATCTCGCCGACCTGCGCATCGACGCTGGCCGGCAACACGGCCAGCGTGGCGTCGGCCAGCAGGGGCACGCCCCAGCGCCAGCCGGCCGCCACCAGGGCCAGCAGCAGCACGCTGACCGCCAGCACTGCCCGCCAGCTCTGCTGGCTGCGAACGACGAAGCCCTCGCGCAGGCCGGCACCGGCGACGAAGGCGTCCCAGTCGGCGCTGGCCAGCGCATGCAGCTCACCGCCGCCCGCGAGATGCGCGATGCGGGCGCCATGCCGCGTGCGCTCGGGCCAGCGCACCTCGTCGAGCGCGGCGCTGCGCAGCGGAGTGCCCTGATCGATGACGACGGCGCTGGCACTCGACGGCGTGTCGTCGAGGATCAGCAACCGGCCAGCGCGCAGCTGCAGCCGCACGCGCCGCGGTCGGGCGCTGCGGCCGTCGAAGTAGTCGGCGGCGAGGCCGGGCTCGGTCATGCAGCGACCCTGGGAGCCGCGGGTCGCGGCCCCGAATCAGGCCGCACCGGCCGGGACGGCACGAAGGCCCGCAACGCGTCCGCGTTGATGCGGCGCACCGGATTCACAGACCGAGGTCGATGCCGAGCAGGTCGGCGGCGGCATCGCCGGCCGCATCGCCACTGGCGGCGCGCGCTTCGCTCTGCAGCTCGTCGAGCGGCCGGCGCGTGTGCAGCGAGACCGCCTCCAGGCGCAGGCGCGCCATGGCGATGGCGGCCCAGGGCCAGTACAGGCCGAGGGTCAGCAGCACCAGCAACCAGTTCTTCAACATCAGCAGCGCCAGCGGGGCGAAGTGAAGATCGCTGCGAAACCGCAGTTCGGGATTGCCGGTGCGAGACCACAAAAGATTTTGCAGACGCGAGGTCGCGTAGGCGCGGGGCACGATCTGCACCATCAACAGCAGCAGCACGAAGGCCACCGGTGCCAGGCCGAGCAACGCCCGCGTGCTTTCGCCGAGGAGTACCGCCAGCCCGGCCAGCAGCCCCACGGAAAAGATCAGCACCAGCAGCGCCACCCCGGCAATGCGCACGAACGCGCCGTACGCGACGCGCAGCGCCACGCGCAGTTCGGTCTGCTGTTGCGCATAGGCGTAGTGGCCGTGCTGGTAGCGCTTCAGGCGCAGCCAGCCGTAGGGCAGCAGCAGCAAGGCTGCCGCCAGCGCGCCGAACGCGAGCAACCCGGCCGCCAGCGGCTGGTTGCGCAGGGCCGGCAGCAACACCGCGAGGCCGACGCCGAGCGCGACCGCGGCCGCAAGCGGCAAGGCGAACACGCCATAGGCGCGCGCCATTCCGCCGGTGAAACGAAAACGCAAGCCGCGCCAGCTGGTATTGGCGAGCCGGAACTGCAGCGAGGCGCGCCACAGCGCCGGCCACACGCCGGCCAGCAGCACGAAGGCGATCGTGCCGGCCGTGGGCGACACCTCGCCGGCAACGCTGTAGGCCCCGAGCAGCACCGCCATCAGCACCAGACCGCGCAGCATCTTTTTCGGCTCACCATGGAAATCGAGTGCATGGCCTGCGATTTCGGTGTTGGTATGGAAGTAGCGCAGCTTGCGCACCTTGGCCCAGGGGTAATACACGCCGAGGGTCAGCAGGGTGAGCAGCAGGTTGACGATCCAGATGCGGAAGTACTCGCTGCCCGAGCCGCTGAAGGTCAGCGGATGAGCATGGCCGCTGAAGCGGCGCGGGCCCGGTTGAAGATAGTCGTCGACCTCGGGGTGTCGACGCGACAGATCGACCGGCCGCGAAGTCGGCGGGCGGCTGGGCAGCGCCGCGGATTCGGCCATGAACGGCTCCTGTCGGACGAGAAGATGGCGGGCACTGTAGCCGCCTGCACTCTCTGCGGCCCGTCTTCCATGCGGACAGACGCTCACGCGCGGGGGGTCCGCCGTTCCCTAGAATCCCGCCATCCCCGACCCACCCCCTGCCCCATGAAACTCATCGGTTCGCTCGCCAGCCCTTACGTGCGCAAGGTCCGCATCGTGATGGCCGAAAAAAGGCTCGACTACAAACTCGAGCTCGAGGACGTGTGGGCCAGCGAAAGCAGCATCACCGAAGCCAACCCGCTGGGCAAGGTGCCCTGCCTGGTGATGGAAGGCGGCGAGGCGGTATTCGATTCGCGCGTCATCGTCGAATACCTCGACACCCTCTCGCCCGTGGGCAAGCTGATTCCGCCGCTCGGGCGCGAGCGCATCGAGGTGCGCACCTGGGAGGCGCTGGCCGACGGCCTGCTCGACGCCGCCATCCTGGCCCGTCTGGAGGAGAAGTGGGGCGGCCGCACGCCGGAGCAGCGCTCGCAGGCCTGGGTCGATCGCCAGCTGGCCAAGGTGCAGGCCACGCTGCGGGCGATGAGCGAGGGTCTGGACGAGCGGCCGTGGTGCGCCGGCGGGCATTTCACGCTGGCCGACATCGCCGTCGGGTGCGCGCTGAGCTGGCTCGAGTTCCGCTTCCCGCAGATCGAATGGCGGCAGACCTACCCGAGCCTGGCCCGCTTGGCCGACAAGCTGGCGCTGCGGCAGAGCTTCATCGACACGGCGCCGCGCTAAGCGAGCCTCACTCGCCGTCACCGTCGCGGCGGCCGTGGCGAAGCAAGGCTCCCGCGGTCACACCGTCGATCGAGTCACATTCGGGTTGAGCCCGGCTTCCGAGCCCCGCGGCGGCAGCCGCAGCGTGACCGCCCAGCCCTCCGGATGCGGCCCGCTCTCCAGCGCCGCGCCGAGCGCCGCGGCGCGGCGCTGCATGTTGGCCAGGCCGCGACCGCCACGCACGATGCTTTCGGGCACGAACAGCGGCACGGGCTGGCTGTCTTCGGCGCTGCGCTGCTTCAGGCCGTTGTCGATCACGCTGAGCGCCAGCGCGCCGTCTTCCTTCGTCTCCAACTGAAGCCAGGCCACCGTGGCCTGCGCATGCTTGATGACGTTGGTGAGCGCCTCGCGCACGATGCGCAGCACGTGCAGGGTGTCGCCGGCCGCCAGTTCCACCTCACTGGCCGCATCGCCCACCTGCCAGACCAGGCGCACGCCGGCTGCGCGCAGCGAGGGCTCGACCCGAAAACGCAGTTCGCCGAGCGACTCGACCAGCGGGCGCTGATCGGTCTCCAGCGAATCGAGAGCCAGGCGCAGCTCGACCAGGCAGTCGTCGAGCGTGAGCTTCAGGTCGTTCAGCGGCTGGTGGACGCTGCGCCGCTCGCCGCCGGCCGGGGGTGCCGACTGACGCGCGACCTGCGCGGTCAGGGCCAGCGCGGCGACCAGACGCCCACCCAGGCCGTCGTGCATCTCGCGCAGGATGCGGTCGCGCTCGGCCATCACCGCCTGCGTGCGCTCCTGCTCGCGAGTGGCCTCGAAGGCGGCCTGCAGTTCGCGCTCCTTTTCGGCCACGCGGCCCTGCAGGTCGCGGTTGAGGCCGCGCAGCGCCGCGCCGGCGCGCGCGAATTCGTCCACCAGCAGCCAGGCCAGCACGGCGAGCAACAACAAGATGGTGTAGCGGCTCCACGTGACCGCGCCGTAGTCATGCAGTACGCGAAACACCACGAAATCGCGCGCGCCGACCACCACGCTGCCCAGTGCCGCGGCGCTCAGCAGCAGCGCCGCGGTGCTGCGCTCGCGCCAGGCCTCGGCGAACAGCACCGGCAGCAGCCAGCCGATGACGAGCAGCGTGCCGCCGAGCAGCACGCCGCGCAGCAAGGGCACATCGACCAGCGTGATCGTCACCGCGAGCAGCAACACGGTCAGCGCCCAGCCGGCCAGCACGCGGCGCACCCGCAGCGTGTCGCGGCCGATCGCGGCCAGCGCATACAGCGCCATCAGCACCACGAACCAGGCCTGCGAGGCATGAAACAGCACCGCGCCGACCGGCGGCCACACGCCGCCGCCACCGAGTTGCACGCCCGACATGCGCCAGGCCCACAGCAGGCTGGCCGCACCGAAGCAGGCATACACGAAGCGCTGCGCGCGCCAGGCCAGCAGCAGCGCCAGCGCGCCCATCACGGTGGCCGCCGCGC
>NZ_JACDCW010000166.1 GCF_013817345.1 Methylibium sp. | reverse complement strand
GGCGCTTCGCGGGCTCGATGCCCGCGAAGCGCCTTCTTTCTAAATAGAGGGGACGCACCTCTTGCAAAGCCGTGGGTGGGTGTGCGGCAGCGCGCCTGTGCGGCGGCGAGCAGCGCAGGGCTTGTGGGCGGCGCGCGCAGCGCGCCTCGTGATCTGACTCGTCGCACCTGTTTGAGCGCAGTGAGCGCAGCGAACGAAGCGAGTTGTGCGACGGCCCGCAAGCCCGAGCAGCACAGCACAGTCGGCCCGCAGGGCCGACCGCCACACCGGCGCGCTGCCGCACACCCGCCCACGGCTTTGCTCCCCCCGAACCGCCGTATACCAACCCTGTCGAACGCCCGCAACGGCCCCGACTGCCGACCCCTGCGGGTCCCGATCGATCACAGCATCCGTGGCCGATCGAACGCAACTTCGTGTGAGCACATTAACCCGGTGACTCCGTAGAGTGCCTGTCCACGAAGGCTTCCATGGCGCTCAGCACCGTGTCGCTGTCGCCGTGCCAGAAGAAATGGTCCGCGCCTTCGACCATCAGCAGCTCCGCGCCCGGGATGCTCGAGGCAAGGTAGCGGGCTGCGCCGGCGCGCACGATGCAGTCGTCCTTGCGCTGCACGACGAGCGCGGGCACCCGCAGGTCCGCCAGGCGGTGCCGCACGTCGATCGCGTGCAAGGTGCGCACCAGCGGTGCGATGCCGTTGGGCGTGGTCGAGTGTTGCAGCGTGCGCGTCCACCACGCCTGCACCTGCGCTTCGTGCGCCACGCTCGGTGCGAAGGCGGGCAGGCCGGTCGGCTTGCCCCAGCTCGTTTGAAGGACCGCGATCCAGGTCTCCATCGCCTTGGCGTCCATTGCCCAGGGATAGTCGGGCGCCCAGGCGCCGAGGGCGTTGACGCCGACGAGGATCAGGCCGAGCACGCGCTCGGGCTGCAGCGCGGCGAGTTCGATGCCCGCGGCCCCGCAGGTCGAGGAGCCGAGCAGCCAGGCCCGCTGCGCGCCCAGGCAGTCCATCACCGCGAGCACGTCCTCGACGGCCGCCTCCGGGGTGTTGGGCACGCCGATGCGCTCGGACAGACCCGCGCCGCGGCGGTCCAGCATCACCACGCGAAAGCGCTGCGCCAGCCGGTCGAGCGCGCCGCGCATGCGCGGCTCGTCGAGCGCAGCCTCGACGTGCGACCAGACCTCGGGCACCAGCACCAGCGTGTCGGGCCCTGTGCCCAGGGTCGCGAAGGCCACCGAGCCCAGCGCGGTATTCGCGTAGCGCAGCACCGGAGCCGTCGCGGTCGCGGTCGCTGCCAGTGGCCGGGCCGCCGGCGACGAGGGCTCGCCCTGCAGCACTGCGCAGGCCGCCGCATACGCGGCCTCGACCGCGGCCGAGGGCCGCACGCCGAACTCGTGGCGCATGAGGCTGGCGCACTGGTCGTAGGCCGCCTCGACCGCCGCGCCCTGGCCCAGCCGGGCGAGTGCTTCGATCGTCAGCGCGTGGCCCGCATCGACACAGCCGTCGATGTCGAGCAGCCGGCGTGCCGCTTGCAGCGCTGCATCGAAGCGGCCGAGCAGCAGCTCGTGCTCGGCCAGGCGTTGCAGCGCCCGCAGCAACAGGCGCTCATGCTCCCGGCGCCGGGTCGCGAGCCATGCCTCGAAGGTTTCGGAATCGAGCGCGAAGCCGGCCAGGACCGTGTGCGAGGCGGGTTGCAGCAGCCGTGCGGCATCGAGGGGGCCGGCTTTCGCGTCGAGCACCGCCAGCGCGGCGAGCTGTGTCTGCGCCAGGTCGATGGCGAGCGAGATGGCCCGGCGCGCGAGCCAGATCGCATCGGTATCGCCCGTCACCGACTCGAACTCGCAGGTGGTGTTGATCTGGTGTACCAGGCGACGCAGCCGCGTGCGGCCGACGCCGGTTTCGGCATCCGGCCACAGCAGGTTGGCCGCCTGAGCGCGGGACATCTTGGGCGCGGCGTCGCTGAGGCAGGCGACGAGTGCCCAGGCGCGCTTGAGGTGCAGGGGCACGCTGCGGCCGTCCACCAGCAACTGCGGATAGGCATGAAGGTGGATACAGATGCTCCGCGGAGCCGCCATCGGCTGCATGCTTGTCAAGCCGCGCCTCCTCGTGAGACGGCCCGCCGACTCGCGCACCGGGCCTCGGCGGGATTCTGCTCCGGGAGGGGGTTGCCGCAATCCCGTTGAGGCTCGGCGGAGCGATGCAGCGCTCGGCATGGCGCCGCCGTGTCAGGCCGTGCCGCTCGCTGCCGTACGAGCCGGGGTGAGCGCCGCGAGGGTTTGCCGCGTCAGCGGCCGTCGCTGGCGCCCGTCGCCGCGTCGATCATCGCGGCCAGCCTCGCCGCCGCCGCCTCGGGCTGCGGAGCCTGTATCAAGGCGCGCACGATGCCTACCGAGCCGACCCCGCTCGCCAGCACGGCCGAAAGATGGCTCGCGTCGATGCCGCCGATGGCCACGAGCGCAAGCTTGCGCATCAGCCGCGCGTAGGCGTGCAGGCGGCCGATGCCTTGCGGCGGCGTGGGCATGCGCTTAAGTGTGGTGGGGAAGACGGCGCCCAGCGCGAGATAACTGGGGCTGTGGGCATCAGCGCGCAGCATCTCGGCGTAGCCGTGGCTGCTCAGGCCCAGGCGCAGGCCGGCGGTGCGGATGGCGGCGAGGCCGTCGGCATCGATATCCCGCAGGTCTTCCTGCCCGAGATGCACGCCGTAGGCACCGGCTTCGATGGCGTCGCGCCAGTGGTCGTTGATGAACAGTCTTGCCCCGGTGCCGCGCACTGCGGCCACGGCCGCTCGCACTTCGCAGCGTACCGCTTGCGGGTCGTCGGACTTGAAACGCAATTGCACGGTCGGCACGCCGGCATGTGCCATGCGCCCCACCCAGGCCGCGTCGGGCAGCACGGCGTACAGGCCCAGCGCGTGCGGACACGGCGCGAAAGCGTCGGTGCGCGGGTAGGGCGCCACGCCGAAGTCGGCGGGGTCGTCGGGCCAATGCCGCGCGTCGAAGTTTGCGGTGCGATGCGTCCTGTTTCGCCATGCGCGGGCCACGCACAAGGCATCGGGCGCAATGAAGCCGAGCGCTGTGCAGGCATGCAGCGCGGCCAGGTACTCGGGCTCATCGTGTTCGGGCACAGGAGGCGCCGGGTCGGCGAGCGGCAGGGCCAGGGTGGGGCCGTGGGCAGCCACGATGGCCTGCGCCATCTCGTTGATACGGCGGTCGGTGCGGCTGTCGATCCGGTCGCTGGTGCGCTCATCGATGCGGCTGTCTTCGGGACCGCTGATGCGCCCGTCGATGCGACTGGCCGTGTTGCCGCCGGCGTGGTCATCCGGGCGGCCACCGATGCGTTTGTCCGTGCGGTTGCCGTCGCGGTTTCTGTTGGCGTCGTTGGAGTTCATGCTTCGTGCCAGAAAGGCGTGCCCAGCACCGGCGTGCTCGGCTGCGCCGCGTGCTGCTCGCGCATGGCGCCGGCGAGAAAAGCGCTGCGCCCGGCGCGCACCGCGTCGGCGAAGGCGCCGGCCATTGCCACCGGGTCCTGTGCGAGCGCGACCGCGGTGTTCAGCAGTACCGCATCAAAGCCCCACTCCATCACCTGGCAGGCGTGCGAAGGCAGGCCGAGGCCGGCATCGACGATCAGCGGCACGCTCAAGCGCTCGCGCAGCAGGCGCATCGCATACGGATTGACGGGGCCCTTGCCGGTGCCGATGGGTGCGGCCCAGGGCATCACGGCCTGGCAGCCGGCATCGACGAGGCGCTGGCAGAGCACCAGGTCTTCGGTGCAGTAGGGCAGCACCTTGAAGCCGTCGCGCACGAGGCGCCGCGCCGCTTCGACGAGGTTGAGCGTGTCGGGCTGCAGGCTGTAGTCGTCGCCGATCAGCTCGAGCTTGATCCACGGCGTGTCGAAGACCTCGCGGGCCATCTGGGCGGTGGTGAAGACTTCTTCCGCGCTGTGGCAGCCGGCGGTGTTGGGCAGCACCGGCACCCCGAGCGTTTGCAGCAGTTGCCAGAAACTTTGGCCACCGTTGCCTTCGCCCGAGCCGGCGCCTTCGCGGCGCAGCGATGCGGTGAGCATGGCCGGCTGCGCGCGTTGCACGGCCGAGTGCAGCACGGCGGGCGAGGGGTAGCGTGAGGTGCCGAGCAGCAGGCGGCTGGCGAATGGTTCGCCGTAGAGCACCAGGGGCTCGGCCGTGGCGTGTACGGAGGTTTGAGGGGTCATGTCTGCGGCTCCATCGCGCTTCGCTTCGTCCTCGGCGCATGAAACGATCGCGCAATGCGGTTGCGAACGCGCTCTGCTCCCTCTCCCGCGTGCGGGAGAGGGTTGGGGTGAGGGTCGGCGCAGTGCGCTACACCCTCATCCCCCGCCTTCTCCCGCGAGCGGGAGAAGGAGCCAACACGCTGCAGCGGTTGTTTCGGGCAGTTCGGTTCCATCTTCGGCATGGTCTTGCTCAGCCTCCGGTGACGGGCGCGATGATTTCGATGCGGTCGCCGTCGTGCAGCGGCTGCCGCTCGTAGGCCGCGCGCGGCACGAATTGCAGATTCACGGCGGCGGCGAAGGGCGGCTGCGGCTGCAGGGCCTGGATGGCGTCGGCCAGCGTGGCGCCCTCGGGCAGTTCCCGCGGCTGGTGGTTGATGAAAATCTGCATGAGCGGCTCGGTCGTTGAACTCAATCGGTGAAACCTTCGAGGCGCAGTTCGAAGTGGTCGGCCAGCGCCGGGCGGCCGGTGTCCATGATTTCCAGCACCGCGTCGAGCAACGCCGGCGCGATCATGAAGCCGTGCCGGTACAAGCCGTTGATCTGCACGCGGCGCGGGCCAAGACAGCGCAGCGCGGGCAGGTTGTCGGGCAGTGTGGGCCGCACCTGCGAGGCAATCTCCAGGATGCGCGCTTCGCCGAAGCCGGGATGCACGGTGTAGGCCGCGCTCAGCAGTTCGAGCGCGGAGCGCACGCTGGCCGGCGAGCAATCGTCGGACTCGATCTCTGTGGCGCCGATCACGAACACGCCCTCGGGCTTGGGCGCGACGTACAGCGGGTAGCGCGGGTGCAGCAGGCGGGTCGG
>NZ_JACDCW010000067.1 GCF_013817345.1 Methylibium sp. | reverse complement strand
CAACTGCGCTCGGCGAGTTGGCGCGCCAGCTCGCGGTTGCGCTCGGTCATCTCGGCCAGCCGTTCGGCCAGTGCGCTCCGGCTGGCCAGGTCGGGCGCAGCCTGGCGCAGTTCGGCCAGTTCCGCCTGCGTGGCGGCGAGGAGCGAGTCGCGCCCGATCAGCTCGGCGCGCGCGCGCAGCAATTGCGCCTGCAGGCGCTCGATCTCGGCGGCACGCTCGGTCTGCCCTTGGTGCTGGCGCTGCTGCAACTGCACCAGCTCGCGGGCGGCCTCGGCGCCCTGGCGCAGCGCCGCTTCGATCTCCCGCTGGTCGCCGCGCCGTGCGGCGCCGGCCTGGTGCTGGATCATGTGGGCGTCGCCGTAGATGTGCTCGGTCGTCGCGGCGTCGCAGCGGGGATGACTGAGCGCGGCCCACAGCGCCTCGGCGATGTCGCCGCGGCGCACGGCGTCCTGCCACAGCGCCAGCACGGCATCGGCCGACTTGGCGGCGGCAAAGCGCCGCAGCGCCGGCGCCGAGCGGAGATCGAGCTCACGCTGCAGCGCCTCGGAAACCGGCGTGCGGCGCTTGCATTCATGGACGCAGCGCACGTGCAGCGCGTAGTCGTCCATGGTCACTTGCACATCGAGCGCCTTGCCGACACGTTTGCGCAGCAACGCCAGCGGGAGGCACACGCCGAGCACCGGGCAATGGCAATGCGCCGGCAGCTCCCACAGCCGGCGGCGGCGCGAACCGCCCGGCTCGTCCGGGGCAGCGAAGGGCAGGCGAGGTGAAAAGGTATCGGTCCCGCCAAGGCGGGCGACCTGCGAACCTGCCGCCGTCGCCTTGGCGGCGGCAGACACGTTGGCGCCACCCGGCGCGGTGGCGCTCTTCGACTTGCACAAGTTGCACATCAGGGGACTCCAGGTAGCGGCGAGATGCGAGGGCGGGCTTCGGAAAACGAGGCTTCAGGCTGCGGCGCACGAGCGCATCAATGCAGCCGGCGCCCGCAGCACGGCGCGGGCGGTCCCGACTCGCCGGCCGGCTCGGTCTCCTCTCGCCACTGCTTGGCCACGCGAGAGGCGGTGCGCCGCACGAGGACCGGCGCCTGGCCGTTGCGCCCGAGCAGTTCCAGGTGTTCGAGCGCCAGGCGCATGGCAGCGCCGTCGCCGGGGCGGCAGGCGCAACGCGTGAGCAGGAACAGCAAGGCGCTCAACTGCAGTTCCAGCAGTTCGCCGGCGCTCGGCGGTGCGCCCTCGGCGGACAGGTCTTCGTGCAGCACGGTGCTTCCTTTCGGGAGCGCGGGCTGGCGACGGCTGGCTGGCGCGATGAGCGAGCGGCGACGGGCGCCGCGCGGATTACTTGGTGAGGATCAACTTGCCGAGCTGGGTCTGGCGCAGCCGGTAATCGACCCCGTGATGACTGATCAGCACCTCGGCAGCGCCCGCGAAGACGGCGTCGCTGACGAGCCGGCGCACGGCTGCACCGGGCGTCGCCGCAAGCCCAGCCGGCCGATCGGCCGATCGCAAGCCGGCCGCGGTGTCGGCCGCGGTGTCGGCCGCGCCGGCAGACCGGGAATTGGCGTCGGCAGCGGCCAGCAATGAAGCGGCAGGGGTAGCGCGAGAGAGCATGAGTGAAGTATAAATACGAACTACTCGCATTTGCAACCAGGAAATGAAGATGAAGCTTCCCGCGCCGATCGGCGGACTGCCGAAAAGCCTCGCGCCGGCGTCCGGCGCGGCGCGACGCTCGACACAAGCGGCTTCGCTGCTGCTCGCGCTCGCTTTCTTCTGCGCCCTGCCCGCTCTGGCTCAGACCACACTGAAGTCAGCACCGGCCGCAGCGGCGACAGCGAAGGCTTCGCCGGACCTTTCCGCCGTGTTGACCCACCACGCCACGCTGGTGCACGCCAGCTACCTCGACACGCTGACCGCAGCGCGCTCGATGCAGCAGCAGGTGGAGGCCTTCGCCGCCCGACCTTCGGCCGCTGGCCTGCAGGCGACGCAGCAGGCCTGGCGGGCGGCGCGCGAGTTCTACGGGCAGACGGAAGCCTTCCGTTTCTACGGCGGTCCGATCGACGGCGACGACGGTCCCGAAGGCCGGCTCAACGCCTGGCCGATGGACGAGTCCTATGTCGATCGCGTTGAAGGCCGGCCGGACAGCGGGCTGATCGCCGACCGCAGTTTCATCATCGACAAGACGAACCTCGCCGCACAGAACGAGCGCGGCGGGGAGGAGAACGTGGCGACCGGCTGGCACGCGATCGAGTTCCTGCTGTGGGGCCAGGACGTGAGCGAAAACGGTCCCGGACAGCGCAGCTTCGAGGATTTCGTGGACGGCAAGGCACCCAACGCCGACCGCCGCCGGCAGTACCTGCGCGTGGCGACCGAACTGCTCATCGATGATCTGGGCACGCTGGTGCAGGCGTGGGCGCCGGCCGGTCAGAACTACCGCGCGGCCTTCGAGCGCGGCGCAGCCGAGTCGATGCGCAAGCTCTTCGTCGGCCTGGGATCGCTGTCGCGCGGCGAGCTGGCCGGCGAGCGGCTCGAGGTAGCACTCGCCACCCGCGACCAGGAAGACGAGCACTCCTGCTTCTCCGACAACACCCACCGCGATGCGGCGACCAACGCGCTCGGCATCGAGAACGTGTGGCTCGGCCGCCTGCGCCGCGCCGACGGCAGCGTGCTGCAGGGGCCTTCGCTGCGCGATTGGGTCGCTCGCCAGGACGCTGCGCTGGCCGAGCGCACCTCGCAGCAGATCGCCGCCTCGGTGAGGGCGGCCGAGGCGATTCAGCCGCCCTTCGACCGCGAGATCACCGGCGGCGCAGACGGCCACGGGCGCGAGCGCATAGAGCGCGCGACCGCCGCGCTCACCTTGCAAAGCAAGACGCTGGTCGAGGCAGCGAACGCCGTGGGCATCGAGCGGCTGAACCTGGTGCAGCCGCAGTGACGCAAAGCAGCTTGCGGGGTGTCGGCGCCTTCTCCCGCTCGCGGGAGCCGGAGGATGAGCGTGTTGGCTCCTTCTCCCGCACGCGGGAGAAGGCGAGGGATGAGGGTCTTGCGTACTGCACCGCCCCTGTTCTGCAAGCGGAAGAACGAGTTTTCGCAGCGTCGTTCACAGCGTTCCATGCGCCGCGGATCGCGCGAGGCGCGCCGGGTCAGCAGGGCGCCGCAGCACTCGGATGCAGCGCATGAAGCACGCGCCTCTTGCATGGCCTGGGCGGGGTGGCGCGTTCCTCCTTGACGCATCGATCGTCGCCGGCGCCGCGCTGCTGCTCGCGTCGGCCCTGGTCGGTGCCGAGCCTCGGACGGACGCCGAGCCGAATCCTCTGGGCGAACTGACGGGCGGCGCGACCACGGTGTATGCCGACGGCCGCAATGCCTTCTCGCTGCCGGCGGCCAACCTCACCGACGAGGAGCGCACTCGCTTCGTCATCGGCAACTCCTTCTTCAAGCGCAACTGGGTCGAGGCCCCCGCATCGACCCGCGCGCGCGATGGGTTGGGGCCGCACTTCATCGCCCGCTCCTGCGGCGGCTGCCACGTGCAGGACGGCCGCGGCGCGCCGCCCGATCTGCGCCGGCGCCTCGGCCCGGCATCGACGCCGAAACAGCCATCGGCGTCTGCATCTACCGCGTCTGCTGCTGCGTCTGCACCGAACAGCGAAGCGGTCCTCGCCGAGGTGCCTGCTTCGCCGACCGGGCTGCGCGGCGACGAGCACGATCAGCCCGTCGCCCTGCTGATGCGTCTGTCGGTACCCGGCCGCGGCACGCACGGCGGCCCGAAACCCGAGCCGGTGTACGGCGAGGCCCTGAGCAACGCCGCCATCACCGGCGTGCGCCCCGAGGGCCGCATCACGCTGCACTACAGCGCCGTGCACGGCCGCTTCGCCGACGGCACGCCCTACGCGCTGCAGCGACCGCACTACGGGCTCGAAGACCTCGCCTACGGGCCGCTCGCCGCCGGCACGATGACCAGCCCGCGCATCGCGCCGCAGCTCATCGGCGTTGGGCTCCTCGAAGCGATCGCCGACGAGGACATCGAGCGCAACGCGCGCAAGCAAGCCGCAGCGAAGGGCCCGGTGAAGGGCCGGCCCAACCGCGTGTGGGACGCGTTCGCGCAGGCGGAGCGCATCGGCCGCTACGGCTGGAAGGCCAACGTGGCGAGCCTCGCGCACCAGACGGCGGCCGCCTTCGTCGGCGACATCGGCATCACCTCACGCCAGTTTCCCGATGAAACCTGCAGCGCGGCACAAACCGATTGCCTCTCGGCGCCGCGCGGCGCCGGTGCCGGGCGCCAGAGCAAGCCTGCAACGCCTGAGCACCTACCGATAGCCACGGGCCGCTCGGCGCCCAGCGGCTCGGCCGGAGCGCGCGAGGGCGAGCCGGCGTCTCGCGTCAGCAGGCCCTCCGCAGCGCACGGCATGGCGGCGGCTGCAGAAAGCGCCGCCCCTGTCGAGATCGACGACCGCACGCTCGGCGACGTGGTGTTCTATCAGGCCACCCTCGCACCACCGGCACGGCGCAATGCCAGCGACCCGCAGGTGCTGCGCGGCCAGCGCCTCTTTGCAGACGCACAGTGCGCCGCCTGCCACCGCCCGAGCTACGTGACCACCGCGCCACCCTTCCCTCGACTGAGCAGCCCGGCGCTCCAAAACCAGCGCATCTGGCCCTACACCGACCTGCTGCTGCACGACATGGGCGAAGGCCTGGCCGACGGCCGCCCCGATTTCGCGGCCGGCGGGCGGCAGTGGCGCACGCCGCCGCTGTGGGGCATCGGACTGATCGCCGGCGTGAACGGCCACGACCGGCTGCTGCACGACGGCCGAGCGCGCGGCGTGCTCGAGGCGATCCTGTGGCATGGCGGCGAGGCCCGGGCCAGCCGCGACCGCGTGTTGACGATGAGCCGGGCCGAGCGCGACGCGCTGGTCAGGTTCGTGGAGTCGCTGTGATGTCGATCTTCTTGCCTGCATTCAAGCGCGTCGTGCCGGCGCTGCTGATCGCGGGCCACTCGCTCGTCTCGGCGCAGAACGCGGCGCCGGCCGTGGCCGTGCCCTACTACACGCCCAGCCACTTCATGCAGGGCCTGCACCGTTACGGCACGGCACCGGCGGCCGCCGGTTTCGCCGAGCAGGCGGCCGCGTTGGCACCGGCACTGGACCGCCTGTGCTCGTCGAGTGCGGCAACAGCGGATGCCGCCGCGCCTGCGCGCGCACCGGACAAAGGCCGGCCGGCACCGGTCCCTGCACCTTCATCGCGCGACGCAGCGTCCGCAGCCGCGCAGGCGCTGGGCGATACCCCGCCCGCGGCGCACGAAGGCACGCTCTCCCCGGCGCTCGGCGAGGCCCGGGCGCGCTGGGCCGCGGCGGTCCAGGCCTGGGAGCGGCTCGCCGCGGTGGCGGTCGGCCCGTTGATCGAGCGGCGGTCCCTGCGCACGCTCGATTTCACGCCGCCCCGGCCGGCGCTGATCGAGCGCGCCGTGAAGGCGCAGCCCGTCGGAGCGGCGGCGATGGAAAAGATCGGCGCGCCGGCCAAGGGACTGCCGGCGCTGGAATGGCTGCTGTGGACCCAGCCGGTCGCGCCGCACTCGCCGGACTGCCGCTATGCCGCCGAAGTGGCAGCCGACATCGGCCGGGAAGCAGCCGCCCTGGCTGCGGCCTTCGAGGCGACGGCGGCACGCGAATGGGACGAAGCGGCGGCTTCGGCGGCGATGGCCGAGGCGATCAATCAATGGCTCGGCGGGCTCGAGCGGCTGCGCTGGCAGGACCTGGAACGGCCGCTCGAGGCGGCCGGCGACGGCGGGCGCAATGCGCCGCAGTTTCCGCGCATCGCCAGCGGCCTCAGCGCTGCAAGCTGGTCTGCGCAGTGGCAGGCACTGCGCGCTCTGGCGCTGCAGTCGCAGGCGACTGCGCCGCACCCCGGCGAAGGCCTGGTGACGATCGAGACCTACCTGCGCGGCCGCGGGCTCAACGCGACGGCCGACGCGCTGCGGCGCGCCGTGCTGCAGGCCGACCCGCCGCTGCAAGGCTTGTCTGTCGAGGCGCCCGAGCGCCTGGCGAGCGCCGCACAAGCATTGGCGGCCCTCGGGCGCGTGGTGCAAGAGCAGGTCGCGCCCGCGCTCGAGGTCAGCATCGGCTTCTCCGATGCCGACGGCGATTGATCGCGAGCCGCGATGTCCACGTGATGCCGACATTGAACCGCCGCGACTGCCTCGCCGCGCTGGCCGCACTGACCGCACTCGCGGCCCCTGCGCTGGTCCGCGGCGCCGCTGCCCGCTGCACGCTCGCCGCCGCCTGGGACGACGAAGCCGGTCACCACATCGGCCTGTTGGCAGAGAGCGCCGGCGCACTGCGCGTCGTCGCCTCGACCGACGTTCCGACCCGCGCTCACGGCCTGCTGTGGGAGAACGGCGGCACCCTGTTGGCAGTGGCCAGGCGGCCGGGCGACTGGCTGATGCGCTGGCACCCGACACGGCGCACCGTGCAGCGCGCGTGGGCCGAGCCGGATCGCAGCTTCAACGGCCACGTGCTGGCCAGCCGCGACGGCCGCACGCTCTACACCCCGCAGACCGACCTGGACACCGGCGCCGGCCTCATCGGCGTTCGCGACGCGAACAGTCTGGAGCAGTTCGACGAATGGCCGAGCCATGGGCTCGATCCGCATGCGCTGCTGTTCGATGCGCAGGGCCGGCTCCTCGTCGCCAACGGCGGCATCCCGACGCAGTCCGAGACCGGCCGCGCCAAGCGCGGACTAGACCGCATGGACGCTTCGCTGGTGCGGCTGGATGCGACAGCGAACGGGCGCCTGCTCGGGCAATGGCGGCTCGACGATGCCCGACTGAGCCTGCGCCACCTGGCTCGGCAAGGCCGCCACGTCGGCATCGCCTTGCAGGCCGAGCACGACGACGAACAGCGGCGTGCGGCGGCGCCGGTGCTCGCCCTTTTCGATGGAAGCGCGTTGCGTTTGACCGAGCCGGCGCAACCGCTGGCCGGTTATGGCGGCGACATCGCGGCCTGGCGAGATGGCTTCGCGGTGGCGTGTCCGCGAGCGGGTGGCATCGCGCTGTGGCGCGCGGGGGGCCGGTGGGCAGGCTTCATTGCGCTGGCCTCCGGCTGCGCGCTGGCCAGCGGGGCCGGCGGCGTGTGGGCCGGCGGAGCCGGACAGGCGCTCGCGCTGAAAGGGCCGCCGCGCTCGGTGGCCCTTCCAGCGATGCGACTGGACAACCACTGGGTCGCTCTTTCCGATGAAATTTGAACGCGCGATTCGGGCCCGAGAAGCGGTTCGCGCGCTGCGGGCACGGCGACTGCTGTCCCGGAGGGTTGTCTGCACTGCCAACACCCCTGGAGAGTCCGCATGCGCATCCTGATCGTGCTCGTCGGCGTCCTCGTCGTCGCTATTGCCGCCGTGACGGCCTTCTTCACGCAGCGCGAGCCGGTCGCTGAAGTGCCTGCCGCCGCGGCGCCGGTCGACCCAGCCAGTGCGTCGGTGGCGCCGGCAGCACAGTAAGCACTGCAGCCACGGCTGCCCGAGGTCGGCGACGATATGAGGCGCGTTCCCCGGCCCAACCGTCGACTGCTTCCCGCCGCAGCCTCAAGCAGCCGCAGCATGCGAGCGGCGGAACGACTCTGCGAGCCGCGCGTAAAGGTCGCCTGAGGGCGCCTGGGGCGGCAGGCCGGCGAGCCAGTGCCGCGCCTCGTCGGCGTCGAGCCAGCCGGGGTGCAGCCAACGCAGGCTCTCGCCCACCGAGGCGCGGAACTCGTAGCGACCCAGCGCCTGCAGGCGGTCGATGCAGGCCGCGGCAAGGTCGCGCTGTGGCGCCAGGTATTCGAACGACAGGGCAGCCAGCGCCTGGTTGAGCCCCTGCAGCACTTCGAGCTCGAAACCTTCGACGTCGATCTTGACGAAATCGGGTGTGCCGAAGCGCGTGATCAACGCGTCGAGCGTGGTTACGCTCACCATCGGCCCGGGTGTCCAGCGCACGCCGCGAAAGGCCTCGCTGGCGCCGGCGCGGCGCGCCCAGTCCGCTGAGAGCGTCGAGACGGTGGGGTTGCGTTCGCTGCTCAGCAACTGCGCCTGCCCGCTCTGGCGTCCGAGCGCTTGCGCCAGCACGGTCACCTGCGGGTCGCCGGCGAACAGGCGGCGCAACAGGCGCTCGAAATCAGCCTGCGGCTCGACCGCCACCACCCGCGCGCCGAGCCGCCGCCATGCCGCCACCCGGTTGCCGGCATGCGCGCCGACGTCGAAAGCCAGTGCGCCGGGCCGCACGAAGCCCCGGTAGAACGACCGCAACTGCGCGGCGCGCCAGGGAATGCCGTGGTAGATCGCCAAGGACCGCAGCAGGCCGATCGAGCGGTTCAAACGCGACATGAGACTCCTTTTCGCGTGCAGCGGTTATCAGCAGCGCCATCGCTTGTCAATCGAGCAAGCGTGAACTTTGGCCGGTTTAGGACGAAACATTTTTGCAGTGAATCGCAACTACAGACGCACGAAACGTGTACCTTTTCACACAAGTCGCAGAGCGGCTCATCGCATCCCGGCGATTGCAGTTATCCCAAGAACCGTCGTTGAAGGAATCCTCGTGCAAACGCAATCGCTCTCGTTCGATCTGCGCATCGTGCGCACCCGCGAAGATTTGCTGGCCGCCTGCGAGGTGCGTGCCGCCGCCTACGGGCGCCACTTGCCCCATCTGCGCTCCGTGCTGCTGGAGCCGGACCTGCTCGATGCCGACGAGCACACGACCGTGGTGCTGTGCGTGGACAAAGCCAGCGGCCGGGCAATCGCGACGGCCCGCTTCCAGACCAACACCGCAGGCCCCCTGCTCATCGAGCACAGTGTTCGCCTGCCCGCCGCCATGCAGAGCGACACGCGCGTGGAGATCACCCGCCTTTCGGTCGTGCCGGGCGCCGACCCCCTGGCCAAGCTGTGCCTGATGAAGGCCAGCTACCTCTTCTGCATGGCGAGCCAGATTCGCTGGATGGTGATCAGCGCGCGCAGCGAGGCCCTGATCCGCCAGTACCAGCGCCTGGGCTTCGCCGATCTTTTCGCCGGCCAACCTTCGGTTCCCCTGATGCACGTCATGCAGATCGAGCACCGGGTGCTGGCGTTCAATGTCACCACCGCGGAGAGCCGGTGGCGCGAGAACGGCCATGCGCTGTATCAGTTCATGATCGAGACGGCGCACCCCGACGTCCGGCTCTTCAGCACGGCGCCGGCCATGCCGCGCTCGGCGGGCGTGGAGCGCGAAACTGCCGGCCTCGGCCTGCTGCACTCGCCGGCGCCGCGCCGCGCGAGCGTTTCTGCATTGCGGCCCGCTCCGTGCGGCGGGCTCTCGCTGCTCAACTGACGTGTTGCAAGCGGGCTGAAAGCAGGCCCTGCGGCGCGGGCGCCAACCAGGCGCCCACCATGCGCTGCAGGTCCACATCGGTGAAGGGCTTGGGCAAGGCGTCGTCCATGCCGGCCTCGGCGCAGCGCCGCTCGCCTTCTTCCTGCAGCAGCGCAGACAGCGCGATGATCGGAACGCGGTCCAGGCCGAGCGCCTTTTCCTGCGAGCGGATCGAGCGGGCTGCCTCGAAGCCGTCCATCACCGGCATCATGCAATCCATCAGCACCAGTTGCGGCCGGTCGATCTCGCGCAGTGCGCGCCGGACCGCCTCGGCCCCGTCGGAGACGCGCTCGACCCGGTGGCCCTGGTTGGCCAGCATCGAGGTGGCGATGAGCGCGTTCACGTCGTTGTCCTCGACCAGCAGGATGCGCGCGGGCGCCACCGCCGGCGGCGCATCGGCATCGGCCTGGATCTTCTGTGCAGGCGCTCCCGCTTCGAGGGGGGCGAAACGCGCGGTGAAGCAGAAGATCGAACCGAAACCCGGCCGGCTGCTGACCGTGATGTCGCCGCCGAGCAGCCGCGCGATCTCGCGCGCGATCGTCAGCCCCAGGCCGGTGCCTTCCATGCGCGAGGTGCTGGCCCCGCCGATCTGGCGGAAGGCGTTGAAGATCGTGGCCTGGTCCTCGTCGCTGATGCCCAGGCCGGTGTCGCGCACTTCGAAACGCATTTCGCCGTCCGTCGAGCAGCACTCGAACATGAGGTGCACCCAGCCCTTGTGCGTGAACTTGATGGCGTTGCCCAGCAGGTTGTGCAGCACCTGCCGCGTGCGCGACGGATCGCCCGTGACCCAGCAAGGCCCCGCAACCTTGCTCTCCAGCGTGAACGCCAGGCCCTTTTCGGCGGCGCGAACGGTGTAGATGTCGCCGACGCGGGCGACTTCCGCGTTCAGGTCGAACTCGACGCGCTGCAGCCGCATCTGCCCGGCCTCGATGCGCGTGATGTCGAGCAGTTCGGTCACGAGCGACAGCAAGTGTGTGCCCGAGGTTTCGATCAGCTCCATGCGCTTCTTGATCAGCGGGTCGCCGGTCTCCACATGCACCAGTCGGGCGAGTCCGAGCATGCCGTGCACCGGCGTGCGCAATTCATGGCTGACCGTGCCGAGAAACTGGCTCTTCACCGAGGACTGGCGCTGGGCCAACTCCAGGGCTTTTTCGAGCTCGGCCGAGACCTTCGCGGCATGAAGGCGCAGAAGGAAAATTTCAATGAACTTGCCTTCGGCGCGCTTGGACGTGATGAGGATCTGCGCGAGGAACAGCGCGAGCCCGACGGCGCCATAGACGCCGAAGGAGTCGCCACGAAGCGCCATGCCCAGGATCATCGGAACGATGATCGGCGCCACGTACGCGGCCGTGGCGGCCCTCGAGACCTGCAGGCCGAAGGTCGCCACACAGGCCACGCAGCACAAACTGGCGGTGACCAGCGACGCGGTGTTGATGTCGCTGCCCATCAACCAGAAACCGCCGAGCCCCCAGACCGCGCCGTCCAGGATCTGCATCCACCACGTCGTCAGCCGCCAGGCCTGGCCGCCGGGTTTCGCCAGACGCCGGAAAAGATGCGCCTGAACGACGCGCGGTACCGCGACGATCACCTTCAGGGCTATCCACAGCTGCACCAGGTGCGCGTCCACGCTGCCGCTCAGGTGAATGGCCATAACCGCTGCAAAGGCGGTCGCGATCAGCGTGCTGACCGCGGCATGAGCCCAGACCAGCTTGAGCTGCTCGTCGGCGACGTACTCCCGCACGTCGCGATCGACGGTCAGTCCGAGCCGGGCAGCGAGTGGTTCCAGCATCGATCTCTCAGTAGCGTTGCAGCAGCAGCGGCAGGTCGCTCGGGCAGTCGATGCCGAGCTGCGCGCACGCGTGGCGGAAGTTCTCGACCTGCTCGACGATGCTCAGATCGCCGAGCGGTGCCATCATCTCGCGAAACATCTGCACGATGGCCTGTCGGCGCTTTTCTTCGAGGCCACGCACCCAGTGTTGCAGGACTTCGGCACGCACGGAGGCCGGCAGCCGCAGGAAATCGTCGGTCAGGGCAATGGAGCCGGCCGCGGCATCGAGATCCGCGAACAGCCCCTGCACCGGCAGCTGCATGTGCGAGTCGTCTTCCAGCCACGCTGTCTCGTCTGACATGAATGCGCGCAAGGCCGCCTCCATCACAAGGACCCGCCGCGGAGTCCGTAAGCAAGTGTCGCCGGAGGAAACCAAAAGATCGGTGCGGCCGGCGCGGCGTCTCTGCAGCTTTGCGCTGCTTGCCCGTGAATACCGCACGCAAGGCGCGCGAACGTGATGCCCCGGTGCCGGCGCCGCACGCTTCGCAGCTCGCTTTCGGCAGCCCTCGAACTCGCACCGTCCTTGCCGGCCGGTTCTGACTCGACGCCGACTCTCATGCCTGCGGCCCGCTCTTCTCTTCGAGCCTGTGCTTGATGTAGACCGTGCCGGTGAAGCTCGACACGGCCGTTTCCCGACCGTCCGCTTCGACACGGGCCACGTCGACCCGGTACATGCCGATGCGATGGCCGCGCGAGAGCTCGGTGGCCCGGGCGACAAGCGTTTCGCCGGCGCGGATGCCGACCTGAAACGTCACGTGGGCGTCGATGCCCGTCGCCAGGGCGCCGTGCGAGTTGGAGGCCAGGCCGAACGCGGTGTCGGCCAGGGCGAAGATGGCGCCGCCATGGCAGCCACCGTTGAAGTTCATGTGCCGGCGGTCGACCGTCATGCGCACCACGGCGCGCCCCGGTCCGCCCTCGGTCACGCTGATTCCGAAGGTCGAGCAAAGCCCGTCGCGCTGCACCCAGGACGACATGAGCGCCAACCAGTGTTCCGCGTCCGCGCTGCGCCTGTCGGCCGAAGACGCGTCCCGTGCAGTGGCCTTGCTCTTCACGGCGAGTCGGCGGCCTGTCCCCGCACCGGCAGCGTGTTCCTCGATCGCAGCAACCAGTTCGGACACGCCCTTGGACTGCGCCCCACTCACCACCATCACGCGTGGCGCCCAGGCGTCCTCGCCGAGCGCCTTGCGCAGCGTCAGCATCTCGCGCAAGTCGCGGGCGGTTTCCTCGGCCAGCGGCAGATCGCCCTTGCTGACCGCGAGCACGTCCGCAATCTCCAGGATGCCGGCCTTGATGGCCTGCACGCCGTCGCCCAGACCGGGCGGACAAACGACCACGCGGGTGTCGGCCAGCGAAGCTATGGCCGTCTCGGACTGGCCGGCACCCACCGTCTCCACGATGATTCGGTCGAAGCCCGCCGCATCGAAACAATCGACCGCGGCCCGCGCGGTGCGCGACAGGCCGCCCGACTGACCCCGTGCGGACAGCGAGCGAATGAAGCAGTTCGGGTGGGCGCCGTGTTCGCCCATGCGGATGCGGTCGCCCAGCACCGCCCCGCCGGTGACGGGGCTCGACGGGTCCACCGCAATCACCGCCACGCGCAGGTCGCGGGCGAGCCACACGCCGAGCAGGGCGTTCACCAGCGTCGATTTGCCGCCGCCGGGCACACCCGTGATGCCGACCACGAGCGCGTGCCCGGCATGCGAGGCGAGCAGTTCCGCGGTTTCGCGGCTCCCGGCGGCCCCGTCGTCCAGGTAAGTCAGAACGCGCGCGATGGCCCGTCGGTCTCCCGACCGCACGCGCACGAGCAAGGCCTGCCGGTCGGCTTCGAGCGACAGCATCAAACGACGATCAGCGGTTGGCCGAAGCCGAGATCGCGACGCAGGCGCGCGCAGATCTCCTCGTGGGTCAACCCGGCGCGCGCGCCATCGACGACGGCGCCGAACAGGTTGCCTTTCGGGTCGTCGGCGGTGCGCGACAGATGGTCGAGCGCCTTGTCCACTTCGGCAGTCGAGCGCGCGGCCTTCCAGGCGGCGAAGTCGTCCTGGTGCCGCTGCATCACGGCCGGCTCGGGACGTTCGATAAACGGCCGCGCACTGGCATCTTCATCGACCTGATAGGCATTGACGCCCACGACGACCTGCTCGCCCGACTCGATGCGCCGCTGGAAGCGCTGGGCCGAGGCACCGATCATTCTTTGCACCAGCCCCGACTCGACGGCCTTGAACATGCCGCCGGCCTCATCGACGAGCGCGATGAGCGACAGGATCTTTTCTTCCATTTGATCCGTCAGCGCTTCCACGTAGAACGAGCCGCCGAGCGGATCGATCACATCGGTGAGGTGAGCCTCCTCGCGCAGGATGTTCTGCGTCGCGACCGCGATGCGCGCGCCGAACTCGCTCGGCGTGGCCAGTGCTTCATCAAAGGCATCGGTGTGCAGTGACTGCAGGCCCCCGAAGATGCCGGCCATCGCCTGCACCGTGACGCGGGCGATGTTGTTGAGCGGCTGCTGGCGGGTTAGATCGACGCCGGAGGTCTGCCCGTGGAACTTGAAACGTGCCGAGCGCGGGTCCTTCGCGCCGAGTCGTTCGCGAGCGATGCGCGACCAGATGCGCCGCCCGGCGCGGAACTTCGCGACCTCCTCAAAGAAGTTCAGCGAGATGTCGAAGAAGAAGGTGAAGCGCGGCAGGAAATCATCGGGCGCCATGCCGCGGGCGATGCAGTCTTCGGCGTTCTGGATCGCCGTGCACAGCGTGAAGGCCATGGCTTCGGCGGGTGTCGCCCCCGCCTGCTGCATGTGCTGGCCAACGACCGACATGGGGTTCCAGCGCGGCACGTGCTGCTTGCACCAGGCGATGTGGTCGAGCAGCACCCGGCGCGAGCCCGCCAGCGACAGCCGGTAGAACATGTGGTTCGCAACGAAGTGCGAGAGGTAGTCGCTCTGGTTCGAGGTGCCGGTGATGCACTTCCAGTCGGTGCCCTGCCGCTCGGCCGCGATCAGCATGAAGGCCAGCAGCGTGAACGGCGAAGGGTCGTTCATCGCGCAGGAGACTTCGCCGACATCGACGCCCTGCAGGCTGCGCTGCATGTGCTCGGTGTTGTTGATGACGACGCCGCAGGTGCCGAGCAGCTCGGCATCGACCGAGCTCATGTCGTAGCCGCGATAGACGGAGTTGCACGGGATGAGCGAAACGGCCGTGGCGCCGTGGTCGATCAGGCCCAGCAGGCGGGCGTTGTAGTCGGCCGGGGTGCCCAGGCCGACGAGCTGGCGCTGCGTCCAGGTGCGGCCCCGGTGCATGGTCGCGTAGATGCCGCGCGTGTAGTCGGGCTGACCGGGGTAGCCGAGTGGATCGTCCGCGCCGTACTGCGGCCAGTCGTGCGGGGTGTAGAGCGGCTGAATGGGAATGCCCGACACGTTCTCGATCGGGCGTTCGGTGGGCAGCGACTCGCGGTATTCAGCTTCCCACGCGGTGTGGGCAGACGTCGGATCGAGACCCTCGGCGACGGAATGATCGAGCGGCTTGTTCATGGTCAGTCTCCGTTCGCCACCTGCGCCGCGCCTTCGGTGCGGGCTTCGCGCGCGTAGTCGCGGATGCGCGTGGTGATGTCGTCCATCGTGCTGCCCGGATGGAAGACCTGCCGCACGCCGCTCTCGAGCAGGTGCGCTTCCTCATTGTCCGGAACGATGCCGCCCACGACCACGCGCACGTTGCCCAGACCGGCCTCCTTGAGCGCGCGGGTGAGCTTGGGAACGATGAGGTGGTCGGTCGCCAGCGAGGAGATGCCGATCACGTCGACGTCTTCTTCGAGGGCGAGCTTCACGACGGCGGCGATGCTTTGCCAGGGTGGTGTGTAGATCACCTCCATGCCCGCGTCGCGGCAGGCCGCGGCGACGATCCGGCTGCCCCGGTCGTGGCCGTCGAGTCCGATCTTCGTCACGAGCACCCGGGGCTTGAAGTCCTGTGGGGTCATGGTGCTTCCTTCACGGTTCGAGCAGGCTCGTCTTCAGAAGGCGCACGAAGCGCCGGGCGATCTCTTCCGGGCTCAAGGCGCCGTCTTCCCTGAACCACGTCTGGCTCCAGTTCAAGGAGCCCATCAACATGAGGCGCAGGTCGCGGCGCTCGACGGACCGGGGCAAGGGAAGCTCGTCGATCAAGGCGACGAAGCGCTGCTCGTACGAGTCGCGCAGCATCGTCAGCTCCGCGGCGACCAGGGGAGCGTCGTCGGGCCGGATGCGGATCACGACACGCGAGTAGTCGGTGCGGTCGAGCAGAGCCGACAGGTGGGCGACGCACGCGGCCTCGAGCCGCGCCCAGGGCTCTCGAAGCTGCAGGGTCGCATCGTCGACCTTCACCGAGAGGCGCCGAACCCCTTCGCGGTAAACGGCGACCAAGAGGTCTTCCTTGGTCTCGAAGTGGTAGTACAGCGAGCCGGGCAGCATGCCGACGGGCTCGACGATCTCGCGCACCGAAGCGGCCACGAATCCGCGCAGGGCGAAGACCCGGGCGGCTTCATCGAGCAAGCGGGGCAGTCGGTTGTGCGAGCGCCGGGTGATCTTCGCGTCGCCCGAGACGGCTTCGAGCCCTACGCCCGAGTGAAGCGACCTTGCCGTCGGCGCTTCCTGTGCCTTGCTGATTGGGGGCATGGAAGTCCTTCGAATTCAGATGCTGGAAAGACAAACGATTGTTTGGCTAAAGCATAGCATTCCCGACAAAGGGTCAGACCCGATGGGCTGCCGGACCGCCACCTACTATCTTTGCGATGTCCTAATGATTCAGTTCACCAACGGCGCCGTGCTGTCCAAACCTCTTCAGCCCCTTCAAGCCACCGCAGCGACCCGCGCGTGTGTGCTGCCGGTGCCCGGAGCATTGATGAAGCGCGGCAAGCTTCCCTTGTATGTCCAGTGCGCCAGCCTCCTGCGCCACTGCATCGAGAACGGCGACTGGCCCATGGGTCAGCGTCTGCCGTCGCTGGAAAGTCTGGCGGCCCGCACGGGGGTTGCAGTCGTCACCGTGCGCCAGGCGGTCGAGATGCTGGAAGGCGAGCGTTTGCTCGAGCGCCGTCAAGGCGCGGGAACATTCGTGATCGGCAAGTCGGGCCCAGTCGATTGGCTCAAGCTCGGCACCCGCTGGGATTCGCTGCTCAGTTCGCTGAGCGATGTCGCGGTGGAAATGGTCAATGTGCGTCTGGATCACATCGTGCCCAGGCTCGATGCCAGCGAAGGCCGGGCGGCCGACGGCTACCGCTTCCTGTCGCGGCTTCACAGCCGTGATCGGCGCCCGTTCTGCCTGATCCGCCTCTACCTGGCGGACGACATCCACCGCATCGACCCAGAGCGCTTCGACAAGGAACTGGTGCTGCCCTTGCTGACCCGCCTGGCCGGCCACCGCATCGCACGAGCGTGGCAGACCGTGCGGATCGCCAAGGCCGACCCCATCATCGCCGAGCAGTTAGGCCTCGATGCCGGCGACCCCGTCGCCAACGTGAGGCGGCTGATCGTGGACCCGGACAACACGGTGGTCTACCTCGCCGAGATCACCTATCGCGCCGATGTGGTGTGTCTGGAAATCGACCTGATCGGCAGCGGCTCCGATCCGCCGAGAACGAATCACGCTTCGACCGAGACAAAGCTCGGAACGCCCCATGCAACCTCGCCGCCGAGCGGCGCAATCGAAGGAGATTGAAGATGAACACTCGCAACATTCACAGCATCGACCACAGCGAGGGCTCGGACGCCCGCGCCACCGAAACGTCGTCGTGCACGACCGAACGTCTCGCCGTGGGCGGCGGCTGGCGCATGACGGCAGCGGCACTCGGCCTGGGCGGCGTGATGCTCGCGTCGCCGGCGGCTGCCGAGACGCTGACCTACATCATCCCGTTCCCGGCGGGCGGCGAGTCGGACGTCACCGCCCGGCTGCAGGAGCCGGTGCTGAAGAAGATTTCCGGCGACAACGTGGTTATCCAGTACAACGCCGGCGCCGGCGGCGCCAAGGCATGGGCTTCGCTGAACAGCATGCCGGCCGACGGCTCCACGGTGATGGGCACCAACCTGCCGCACATCTTCCTGCAGCCGATGCAGAAAGATGTCGGCTACAAGACCGAGGATCTGGTCCACGTCGCGGTGTTCCAGCTCACACCCGACGCCATAGTGGTGCCGGCCGACAGCCCCTACAAGACGCTCGCCGACCTGATCGCCGCGGCCAAGAAGCAGCCAGGCGCCGTCACGCTGTCGGGCAGCGGCACCAACACCGGCCCGCACCTCAGCGCCACCACGTTCAACAAGCTGGCCGGCATCAAGACCACCTACGTGCCTTTCTCCGGGACCGCAACCTCCGTGGTCGCCATGCTGGGCAAGCAGGTGAATGCGGCCATGACCTTCACCACCGCGGCGATCCAGCAGGGCGACAAGGTCCGCATGCTCGCGGTCGCGCTGGACGAGCGGCTGCCCAACCTGCCCGACGTGCCCACGTTCAAGGAACTCGGCTTCGACATGGTGTCGGGCGTGTACCGCGGCGTGGCCGTGCCGAAGGCCACACCGGAAGCCAAGCGCAAGGAGCTTTCGGCGCTGTTCAGCAAGGTCAACCAGGACCCGGACTTCCGCAAGAAGATGACCGATGCCGGCTATGTGCTCGTCGACATCGACTATGCCAAGGCCCCGGCCTTCATGGCGGAACAGAGCAAGGAGTACGAAGCGGCGGCGCGCGATGTCGGGCTGCTGAAGTAATCGATCGTCGGGCCGGACATCGCAGGAGCCTCCTTCATGCAGTTGTTTGACACGTTCCTCGCGGCGTTGTCGTGGCAGAACCTGCTTCTGGCCTTCATCGGTGTGGCCGCCGGCACCGCCATCGGCGCGTTGCCGGGCCTCACGGCGACCATGGCGGTCGCCGTGCTGGTGCCCTTCACCTTCACGATGGAGCCGGCGCCGGCGCTCATCATGCTGGGCGCCATATATACGGGCGCAATCTACGGCGGCGCGTACTCGGCCATCCTGCTCAACACGCCGGGCACGCCGTCGGCCGTGGCCACCACCTTCGACGGCTATCCCATGGCCAAACGGGGCGACGGCGACCTGGCGATCACGGTGAGCTGCATCGCCTCGGTTTTCGGCGGCCTGGTCGGCGCGCTCGCGTTGCTGTTGCTGGCGCCGCCGCTGGCCGAAGTGGCCCTGGCGTTCGGGCCGATCGAGTACTTCTGGCTGGCCATCCTGGGCCTGACGCTGGTCGCCGCCCTGTCGGGGGGCGACTGGGTCAAGGGACTGGTCGGCGCGTGCATCGGCCTGATGATGTCGATGATGGGCTCGGCGGTGATCGGCGGCGACATCCGCTACACGATGGATTCGACCATCCTGCTGTCGGGCATCGGCGTGATCCCGGCATTGATCGGCCTGTTCTGCATTCCCGTGCTGATCGACCTGGTGGCCACCAAGGAGGAGCACCTGCGCATCGAGGGCAAGGTGGCAAGCTACCGGCTGGGTGAAGCGATCCGCCTCTCGCTGGCGAACAAATTGAACCTCGCGCGAAGCTCGGTGATCGGCACGGTGATCGGCGTGCTGCCAGGCGCAGGCGGCTCGATCGCCGCGCTGATCGCCTACTCCGAAGCCCGGCGCGCCTCGAAGTCGGCCGAGACCTTCGGCCACGGCAACCCGGGCGGCCTCATCGCCAGCGAGTCGTCCAACAACGCCACCGTCGGGGGCGGCTTCATTCCCACACTAGTGCTCGGCATTCCGGGAACGCCGGCCGACGCGGTGGTGCTCGGCGCGCTGCTCGTGCAGGGTGTGAAGACCGGGCCGTCGCTGTTCACCGAGCAGAGCGACATCGTCTACACCTTCATGTTCGGGCTGCTCATCGCCACCGTGCTGATGCTGCCGGTCGGCCTCGTCCTCGGCCGCTATGCGTACAGCTCGATCATCGCGGTGCCGAAAGCCATCCTGGTGCCGGCCATTGCGCTGCTCACCGTGATCGGCAGCTATGCGATCCACGGCAACGTCGACGACGTGATCGTGATGTTCGGCGTAGGCATCGTCGGCTGGGTGCTCGGCCGCTTCGGGTACTCGGCGGCGCCGATCGTGCTCGGGCTGATCCTCGGGCCGCTCGCTGAACAGGGCTTCGTTCAGGCCTGGATGATCGGCTCGGCCAGCGACAACCTGCTCGGCATGTTCTTCGGTCGTCCCATCTCCATTGCGATCATCGTCATCGCCGTCCTGACGCTGATGTACCCGGTGATTGCCCGCCGCAAGGAAAAAAGGAAGCTACGCGATGCAATCACGCCGCAAGAGTGATGCCGGCGCGGCGCTGATGGCGGCGCTGATCGCCGCGGTCGCCGCGGTGATGCTGTGGGAAACCAGCGAGTTCTCGCCGTTCGGTTCCATCTTTCCGCGGGTGGCGGGGGGCGTCTTGCTGCTCGGCAGCCTGTTCGTTCTGGGGCGCGCCCTGCTCGGCATGGGGCCCGAAGCTGCGCAGCGCTCGTCGAGCGGGCTGCTGAGCAGCGTGGCACTGATGGTCGTCATGCTGGTCTGGATCCTGATGCTCGAAGTCGCGGGCTTCACGCTCGCGAGTTGGGTCGGCTTCGTCGCGCTGACCCTCATTGCCGGCGGCGAGCGGCCGTCGCTGCGCAAAGCGGCCCTTTATGCCGTCGTCGGACTGGTCCTGGTGCTGGCCCTGCAGCTCCTGTTCCAGCAGGTGCTGGGTGTGCGCTTGCCTGCGGGTGAGCTGTTGCCAGCCTTGAAGTTCTGAGGCCGGCGAGGCCGCACCCGTGTTCCGACTGAAATCCGTCAGCGCGCACGTGCTGCGAGCGCCCGTGGCCACACCGGTACAAACCTCGTTCGGTTTGATGACCGACCGGCCCATGGTCCTGGTGCAGGCCACCTGCGAAGACGGCTTCATCGGCTGGGGCGAGGTGTGGTGCAACTTTCCGCAGGTAGGCGCCGAGCACCGTGCTCGCCTGGTCGATCACGTGCTTTCGCCCCTGGCCTGCGGCGAAGCCATCGAGGACGCCCCAGCACTGTTCGACAAGCTGACGCGGCGCACCGAGGTCCTGGCTCTGCAATGCGGCGAGCCCGGCCCTTTAGCCCAAGCCATTGCCGGTGTCGACATTGCCGTATGGGACTTGATCGCGCGCAGGCGCAAGTTGCCGCTGTGGCGTCTGTTGGGCGGTCGCGCGGCGCGCATCGGCGTCTACGCCAGCGGCCTCAACCCCACCGATCCCGAGCGCCTGGCGGCTGAGCGTCAACGCGAGGGCTACACCGCGTTCAAGCAGAAGATCGGCTTCGGTCGAGAGCGCGATCTCGGCAACCTGACGGCGCTGCGCGAAACGCTGGGCGATGCGGCCACGCTGATGGCCGATGCCAACCAGGCCTTCCGGCTCGACGAGGCGCTGGCCTATGTGCCCCTGCTCGCACCCTACGCACTGAGCTGGCTGGAGGAGCCCTTGCGCGCCGACCGCCCGTGGTCGGAATGGCAGCAGTTGAAAGCGCAAGGCGCCGTCCCACTGTCTGCCGGCGAGAACCTGGCGGGCAGCGACGCCTTCAAGGCCGCGCTGGACTCCGACTCGATCGACGTCGTGCAACCGGACATCGCCAAGTGGGGCGGCTTCAGCGCGTGCCGAGCACTGGTCCCACGCATCGAAGCCGCGGGCAAGCGCTTCTGTCCGCACTTTCTCGGCGGCGGCATCGGGCTGCTGGCCTCGGCGCACCTGCTGACCACCGGCAACGGCACGGGCCTGCTCGAGATCGACGCCAACCCGAACCCGCTCAGAGAGTTGCTGGCCGGGCCGCTGAACACCATCAGGAACGGTCGGGCCGATCTCGGCGAAGCACCGGGCCTGGGCATCGATGTCGATCTGGAAGCGCTCGGGCCTTTCCGGGTTGCGCATCGCTACGCCTGATACGAAATTGCGTTCATACGCATCGAATTGAAGCCGTCGAAGAGTCGTAGCGGGCTTCGGTTCGTGTTCGGAATGCCGAGCGTGCAAGCTCAGCGCGCGAGCGCTGCGCCGGGTCGCTGTGTTGCGTTCATGTCCCCCGGGCCGGGCTCACGCCCAGCCCTCCTCCTTGACTTCACTCCACACAGCAACCCGTCACAGCGCTCCTGCCACCACCGTAGATGTCGGTTCTGCAGTCGCCCGAGGCCCTCGGCAGCTACGCTGCAGCACCAGCATTGATGCGTTTGAATGCGGCCTGGTATGAGCGACAGCGCCGCAAATACAGGCGCGTGTCAACAACTTGGCAAGCAGAGGACAGTTTCAGGGCTCCTTGAAGACAGGAGCCTCGTGAAGGCTTAAGTCTCCCGGCCGACCGGCCGATGACACAACGCGGACGCGAACACCGCGCCTTCGAAGCCTTGTCATGAAACCTTCCCTCCGCTGGCGGCACATCGTGCCCGGACTTGTTCTCGTGTTCACGCTGGGGCAGGCCTCGGCCACCGACCTCGCGGAGATCAAGGCGCGTGGCGAGATAAGGCACCTCGGCATCAACTACGCCAACTTCGTCACCGGCGCGGGCGACGGCTTCGACGTCGAGCTGGTGCAGGGTTTTGCACGGTACATCGGCGTTGCCTACAAGCTGGTGCCCACCGATTTCTACAACGTCATCCGCGACCTGCTGGGCAAGGACGTCGTGCGCCAGGGCGACCAGGTCAACCTGCAAGGGGACTTCCCGGTCAAGGGCGACATCATCGCCACCGGCTTCACCGTGTTGCCGTGGCGGGCAAAGGTGCTGGACTATTCCGCACCTACCTTTCCGTCGCAGGTCTTGCTGGTGGCCCGGGCGGATTCGGCCGACCGGCCGATCCAGGGCAGTGGCACCTTGGCCGGCGATATCGCCCAGACCCGGGCCATCCTCGGGCGCAAGAGCTTGCTGGTGATGGAGCGAACCTGCCTCGACCCCGCGAACTACGGCCTGAAGGGCAAAGGCATCGACCTTCGCGCTTATACGAAGAGCACCAACCTCAACGAGATGGTGCCCGCCTTGCTCAAGGGCGATGCGGAGTTCACCCTGCTCGACGTGCCGGACGTCATCCTCGACCTCCAGAAGTGGTCCGGCCAGATCAAGGTGATCGGCCCCATCTCCGAAGAGCAGCAACTCGCGGCGGCGTTCCCGAAGACTTCGCCCGAATTGCGGCGCGCGTTCGACGCATACCTGGTGGGCATCAAGGCCGACGGCAGGTACGACAAGCTCGTGGACAAGTACTACCCGGGCATCCGTCGCTACTTTCCGGCCTTCTTCGGCGGGTCAGGCTGACCCCGGGGGCCAGGAAGGCAGCCATGTCCTCCCGCCTCAACGCGCGCTGGCCTGTCGTCGTCGCCGGCATCTTCTGCATCTACTCGGTGCTGTTGCTGTGGAACGCGTTCGACTCCAAGGAACAGCTGAGGGTGGCGGCCGACGCCCGGATGATCGCCGACAGCAAGCGGCGCGCTGCGGCGCTCGGCGACTTCGCGGCCCAACAACGCAGCACCGCCGAGGAGCTGGCGGCCCTGCACGAGCTGCGTACCTACCTCGTCAACAAGGCGCTGGGCATGTCACCGCTGTACGGCCTGGACGCCAGCCTCGGTGCGGTGGAACAGCGCTTTCGGGACTGGATCGGACGCGACAAGATCGGTGACGGCCAGGCCTACACGCGCATCGCGTGGGTAGATGCCGCCGGACACGTGCTGGTCGACACGGGGCACGACCCCGCCACGCTGCCCGCGCCGGCAGAGCCTGCCGGTCGCACCTCGTTCGAGATCGATGTGGAACATCGCACGATCGTGACGGCCGCTCCGGTGGTCTTCAAGGGCGAGCTCGTCGGGACCGTCGTCACGGTGGGCGATATCGGTCAGCTCTACCGCTCGCTGATCCAGATGGTTGCCGAGGGCTCCTATCGCGAGACCCTTGTGACCAGCGACGGGCGCGAGATCGCCACCCCGGCAGGCGCCCTCGCCTTCGCTCCCGAACTGGCGGTCGAGCTGGCGCGGCTGCCACCGGGTCAACCCGCCCGCGTCGCGCCCCTGTCGGCTGCGGCCCGGGACGCAGGCAAGGGCGACGCCGTCGCCATCGCGACCCCGGTCCCGGGCATGGCGGCCGTGCTCGTCACGACGCTGTCCCGCGACGAGATCTATGGCGATCTCAGCTCCTCGGTGCTCCTGTTCTCGCTGAGCGCCTTTCCCGTGCTTCTTCTGCTCGCCGCCTGGCGAACGGACCGCCTGCAGGGACGTGCGCGCGCCCTGGAGCTGGACGCTGCCCGCTCGGACGCCCACCGCCACGTCCTGCAAGGCCGCAACGAGTCGCTGTCGGAGGAGATCCGCCGCCGCGAAGCCATCGAGGCCGAACTGCAGCGCCACCGCGACCATCTGGAAGAACTGGTCACCCGGCGCACCGCCGAGCTGAACCGCCTGTTCCACGCGCTGCCGGACAGCTACTTCCGCATGGCGCGCGACGGCACCCTCCTCGAGCATCGAGCCGGACGCGAAGCGGGCCTTTTCCTGGTTCCCGAGCAGTTCCTGGGCCGCAAACTGCAAGACGTCGTCCCGACGGACATGGCGCAGAAGGTGACGGCGGCGCTCGGCGATCTGGCGCACGGCGCCGAGCAGTGCATCGCCGAATGTGAAATGACCCTGTCCACGGGGCGTCAGTTCTACGAGGCCCGCGTGCTGCCGCTCGACGAAGACCAGCTGTTGATGGTGGTGCGCAACGTGACCGAGCGCCGTGAGTTCGAGGAAGTCCGCGAGGCCAACCGGCGCGAGGCCGAACGCCTGGCCCGCGTGAAAAGCGAGTTTCTGGCCAACATGAGCCACGAGATCCGAACCCCGTTGAATGCCGTGCTCGGCCTGGCCCAGATCGGCACCCGCGATCGCAGCGGCCGCGCAGCGCCCCAGAACTTTCAGGGCATCCTGGACGCAGGCCGGCATCTCCTGAGCATCGTCGACGACATCCTGGACTTCTCCAAGCTAGAGGCCGGCAAGTTGAGTGTCGAGCGGCGTGCTTTCCGTCTGTCGGCCGCCGTCGATGCGGTCGTCGGCCTGGTGGCCGGCCGCACCGCCGCCAAGGGCCTCGCCCTGCCCGTCGTTCTGGCGCCGGGCCTGCCCGACT
>NZ_JACDCW010000165.1 GCF_013817345.1 Methylibium sp. | reverse complement strand
GGCGTGTGGGAGCCCTTCTTCGCGGGCACCGGCGGGCTCAACGCCACCGAGACGATCATCACCTCCGACGTCTCCAAGGCCCTGCCGATCGCCGACGCCGGCCTGGGCGCCGTGAGCTACGTGTTCGAGGTGCTGATGGGCGTGATGGGCGGGCGCAGCCGCTGGCGCACGATGCCGTGGATGGTGGCCATGTTCGGCGTCGTGGTGGTGCCGCTCGGCGTGGTGAGCATCGGTTTCATCATCATCCAGCCGATCATGATCGGCACCTGGTGCACGCTCTGCCTGATGGCCGCGCTGGCGATGCTGATCATGATTCCGTACACGCTGGACGAGCTGGTCGCCATGGGCCAGTACCTCGTGCAGAGCCACCGCCGCGGCGAGCCGTTCTGGCGCACCTTCTTCACCGGCGGCGCCTCACCGGGCAGCGGCAAGGACCGGCATGCGGGCTTCGACGCACCGCTGCGCAAGTCGGTGGCGTCTGCGCTGCGCGGCGTCACCGTGCCGTGGACGCTGGTCGCCAGCGCCCTGCTGGGTGTCGCCCTGATGTTCACGCGGCCGCTGTTCGGCAGCGAGCCGCCCATGGCCGACAGCGACCACCTGGTCGGCGCGCTGATCCTCACGGTGGCGGTGTGCGCGATGGCCGAGGTGGGCCGGCTGCTGCGCTTTCTGAACGTGCCGCTGGGCCTGTGGCTGATCGCGGCACCCTGGGTGCTGGGCGGCGCTTCGACGCTGGCCGCGGCGGCGAGCGTTGCGATCGGCCTTGCGGTCATCGCGCTCAGCCTGCCGCGAGGCCCGCGCAGCGTGGAGCACTACGGGAGTTGGGATCGCTTCGTGCTGTGACCGACGCCCGCGCTCGTTGGTCCGCCTCTCGGACCTGCAACGCGGGGCCCGGCAAGCTTGGCGTCAGGTCGCGCGCGCGGCCTTGTCGGCGCGCAGCTCCCGCAGCTCGGCCAGCAGCCTGCGCTGCAGCACGACCTGCCAGACCAGCGCGACGACGATGACCAGCGCGAACAGCACGCCGACGATCATGTTTCCCATCATCATGCCCATCATGGATTGGTCCATCGTGGCCTCCTGATACCCGCCGCACACCCACCCACGGCATGCAAGAAGCGCAGCTCCTCTATTGTCGGAAACAATATTCGAGCAAGCGCCGTTCCTCTAAGCACATGCTGCCGGAAACGGCGGGCCGGCATCAGCCCGCCGCCCCTTTCACTTCGGCGCATAGCCTGCCTCGCTCAACGCCGCCGACACCACCTCGCGGTCGGCGCTGCTCCGGACCTTGACCTTCTTGGTCTGCAGGTCCACTTCGACCGTCGCCGCCGGGTCGGCGGACTTGACGGCCTGGGTGACGCGGTCGACGCAGTGGCCGCAGCTCATGGATGGGATATCGAACTCGATCATGGCAGTCTCCGTGAAAAGGATGCGAGGCCACGACTGTGAACCTTGCCACCATGGCAAGCTCAAGCCGGCCGCCCGAATCCCCGGTGGCCGACAGGGAGATGAAGCGCAGCCGCTTTACCCTCCCACAATGGCAAGGTTCACAGTCGAGCCTTCGCCGCACCCTTCGGCTCGAAACGACGCAACAGCATGGACACCACCCTGACCTTGAAGCCGGCCGCCGCCCCCGCCGCAGCCCAGCGCGACTGGTCCTTCCCCGTGGAGGGCATGACCTGCGCCTCTTGCGTGGCGCGCGTCGAACGGGCCCTGGCCGCGGTGCCGGGCGTCAGCGAGGCCAGCGTCAACCTGGCGACGGAGGCGGCCAGCGTGCGGGGGAATGCTTCCGTGGCGCTGCCGGCCTTGCGCGCGGCGGTCGAGAAAGCCGGCTACAGCGTCGGCGAGCAGACGCTGCGCTTGAAGGTCGAGGGCATGACCTGCGCCTCCTGCGTGGCCCGGGTCGAGAAGGCGCTCGGGCAGGTACCGGGCGTCGAATCCGCGGAAGTGAACCTGGCCACTGAAATGGCGGAGGTCCGCCTTGCGAGCCGGGATGTCGATGTGGCACAGCTCACCGCGGCCATCGAGAAGGCCGGCTATACCGCCCGCCCGGCGAGCGATGCCGGCGCCGCTGCCGATGAAACGGCGAAACCGGCGCTGCCCGACTGGTGGCCGGTCGCGCTGGCCGCCGTGCTCTCCGCCCCGCTGGTGCTGCCGATGATCGGCTCGCTGTTCGGCGCCGACTGGATGATCAACGGCTGGCTGCAGCTCGCCCTCGCCACCCCCGTGCAGTTCTGGCTCGGCGCGCGCTTCTACCGCGCCGGCTGGAAGGCGCTGAAGGCGCGCACCGGCAACATGGACCTGCTGGTGGCGCTGGGCACCTCGGCCGGCTACGGCCTGAGCCTTTACCTGCTGCTGGCGCATGGCGCCGCCGGCGGCATGGCGCACCTGTACTTCGAGGCCTCGGCCGTCGTCATCACGTTGGTGCTGCTCGGCAAGTGGCTGGAGACGCGCGCCAAGCGCCAGACCACCGAGGCCATCCGCGCGCTGAACGCCCTGCGCCCGGAGACGGCGCGCGTGCGCCGCGACGGGCAGGAGCTGGAGCTGCCCGTCGCGCAGGTTCGCACCGACGACCTGGTCGTCGTGCGCCCCGGCGAGCGCGTGCCCGTGGACGGCGTGGTGATCGAAGGCGCCAGCCAGATCGACGAGTCGCTCATCACCGGCGAGAGCCTGCCGGTCGCCAAGGATGTGGGCGACAAGGTCACCGGCGGTGCGGTCAATGCCGAAGGCCTGCTGATCGTGCGCACCACGGCGGTGGGCGCCGAGTCGACGCTCGCGCGCATCGTGCGCATGGTCGAGTCGGCGCAGGCCAAAAAGGCGCCGATCCAGCGCCTGGTCGATCGGGTGAGCGCCGTGTTCGTGCCCGTGGTGATCGCCGTCGCGCTGGCCACGCTGCTCGGCTGGGGCCTGATCACCGGCAACTGGGAGGCAGCGATCCTGAACGCGGTGGCGGTGCTCGTCATCGCCTGCCCGTGCGCACTGGGCCTCGCCACGCCGACCGCGATCATGGCCGGCACCGGCGTGGCGGCGCGCCACGGCATCCTCATCAAGGACGCCGAAGCCCTGGAGGTGGCGCACGCCGTGCAGGTCGTGGCCTTCGACAAGACGGGCACGCTCACTGAAGGCAAGCCGGAGCTGATCGCCTACGAGGCAGCCGATGGCGACAGCGCCTCGCTGCTAGCGCTCAGCGCAGCGATTCAGGCCGGCAGCGAACACCCGCTGGCCCGCGCCGTGATGCAGATGGGCGAGCGCGAGCGCGTCGCGGTGGCGCCGGCCAGCCAGGTGCGCGCCGTCGCCGGGCGCGGCATGGCGGCCACGGTGGCCCAGCGCGAGCTGCGGTTGGGCAGCACGCGCTACATGGAAGAGCTGAAGATCGACTTCGGAGCGCTGAAGACGCGCGCCGCCGAACTGCAGTCGCAAGGCCGCACCGTTTCCTGGCTGGCCGACGTGACCGGTGCGCCACGCCTCGTCGGCCTGCTGGCCTTCGGCGACACGCTGAAGACCTCGGCGCTGCAAGCGGTCCGGCTGCTGCAGGAGCAAGGCATCCGCACAGTGCTGGTGACGGGCGACAACCGCGGCAGCGCCGAAGCCGTCGGGCGCGAACTCGGCATCGACGAGATCCGCAGCGAAGTGCTGCCCGAAGACAAGGCGCGGATCATCGGCGAGCTCAAGGCGGGCGGCCGGCGCGTGGCGATGGTCGGCGACGGCATCAACGATGCGCCGGCGCTGGCCGCGGCCGATGTGGGCATCGCGATGTCGAGCGGCACCGATGTGGCCATGCACGCGGCCGGCATCACGCTCATGCGCGGCAACCCGGCGCTGGTGGCCGACGCGATCGACATCTCGCGCCGCAGCTACGCCAAGATCAGGCAAAACCTGTTCTGGGCCTTCGTCTACAACGTGGTCGGCATTCCGCTGGCGGCCTTCGGACTGCTCAGCCCGGTGATCGCCGGCGCGGCGATGGCGGCGAGCAGCGTGAGCGTGGTCACCAATGCGCTGATGCTGCGGCGCTGGAAAGGAAGCGGGCAATGAACCGGATCGTGGCCGCCTCGGGGCCCTTGAACATCGGCGAAGCCGCCGCGCGCTCGGGCGTGTCAGCCAAGATGGTGCGGCACTACGAATCGCTGGGCCTGCTGCCCTCGGTGGCCCGCACGGAATCGGGCTACCGGCAGTACGGCGAGCGGCAGGTGCACATGCTGCGCTTCATCCGGCGCGCGCGCGACCTGGGCTTTTCCATCGCGGAGATCACGCAACTGCTCAAGCTCTGGCAGAACCGCCGCCGGGCCAGCTCCGACGTGAAGCGCATCGCGCTGGCGCACGTGGCCGATCTGGAGCGGCGCATGGCCGAGATGGCCACGATGAAGCAGACGCTCGAACACCTGGCGGCGTGCTGCCACGGCGACAGCCGGCCCGATTGCCCCATCCTCGACGAGCTGGGGCAGGAGCAGGCAGGGCCGTCGCCGAACGAACCGGTGACGGCCCCTGCGCACCGGCTCTCGGCGCGACGGCAGAAAGCTTCGTGAAAGGCACGCATCCGAACCCTGCGGTTGCCGAGCGACGCGCAGCCGTCACGCCGCCCGCGCACACGGATTGCGGCGCTTCGCTTGACACTGGAGCCTGCTCCAAGGTTCAAGATGCCCCTGTCGCAACACGAGCCTCACGGCTCTCGCCCCCGCGGCTGTGCAACAGCGATCGGCCGCATCAACCGAACGAAGGAGTGAAGCAATGGCTGCAAAACGCAAGGTGGAAGTGTTCAGCGCGGGCTGCTCGGCCTGCGAGGAAGCGATCACGCTGATCAAGAGCATCGCCTGCCCCTCGTGCGAGGTGAACGTGCTCGACATGCGGGACATGGATGTCGTCAAGCGCGCCAAGGCGCTCGGCGTGCGCTCGGTGCCCGCCGTGGCGATCGACGGCACGCTTGCGAGCTGCTGCGCCGGCCGCGGCGTGGACGAGGCGAGTCTGCGGCTCGCCGGACTGGGCCGGGCGGCGTAGGCGAGATTCGCACCGCATGTTCACCATCGGAAAGCTGGCCGCGCTCGCCGAGGTCAGCGCCGACACCTTGCGCTACTACGAGCGCGAGGGCCTGGTCGCGCCCAGCGGCAAGAGCGAAGGCGGCTACCGGCTCTACGA
>NZ_JACDCW010000164.1 GCF_013817345.1 Methylibium sp. | reverse complement strand
GGCCCGTTGCGGACGTTCGGCTGACGGCCATGCGGGTGTTCGGCTGGAGCAAAGCCGTGGGCGGGTGCCCGTCGGCGCTTCAGTGCGGCGGTCGACCCTGCGGGCCGACTGCGCTGCGCTGCTCGGGCTTGCGGGGCGTCGCGCAACTCGCTTCGCTCACTGCGTTCGCTGCGCTCGGACAGGCGCGCCGAGTCAGACAACGAAGCGCGCTGCGCGCGCCCCCGCAAGCCCTGCGCTGCTCGCCGCCGCACAGGCGCGCCGCCGGACACCCGCCCCCGGCTTTGCAAGAGGCACCGTTCTCCTTTTAAGAAAGAAGGCGCTTTGCGGGCATCGAGCCCGCGAAGCGCCGGAGCAATGCAGGCTCGACGCCTGCATTGCTCCGTACCTCTCCATAGAGAACGAGCGCTGCCTGAGCCAAGCCGCGGGCGGGCGGCGGGCGCAGCGCTTGTGCGGCGGCGAGCAGCACAGGGCTCGTGGCTGCGCGCGCAGCGCGCTTCGTTGACTGACTCGTCGCGGCTGTCTGAGTGCAGCGAACGCAGTGAGCGAAGAGAGTTCCGCGACGGGGTCACGAGACCGAGCAGCACAGCGCAGTCGGCCCGCAGGGCCGACCGCCGCACCGAAGCGAAGCCCGCCGCCCGCCCGCGGCTTGGCCCAAGCACAACATCCGCAAAGCAACAGCAATGCGCATCGAACGTCCGCAACGGGCCGAGAACAGACAGTCGTTTCATTTCAGCGCCCTCTGGAGGAACAGCGAGCGAATCGGGCGTCGGGGTGTTTCAAGGGCGGGTCTCGTTGAGGCGGTCAGTTGCCGCCGCGCGGCAGGCTCAGCACGACGGTGCCGCTGTAACCGGTGGGGCCGCGCGAGAGCTTGGCTTCGTCGGGGCGTGCGCGGGCGGCGCTGCGCACTTCGCCAAGCCAGGCTGCCAACGCCTCGCCGGCCACGCCGCTCAACGTGAGCGTGGCGCGCTCGCCCTGCAGGGAAATCCGCGCGTTTGCTCCGAGCCGTTCGGTCGCGCCGCGCAGCGCTGCCTCCGCCTGGCTGGGCGGCACGGCCGGCAGCTCGCGCAGCACGCGGCTTTCGGCTGCCAGGCGCTGCATGTGCTGTAGCTGCAGGTCGAGTACGTCGATCTGTGCCGGCGTTTCCCGCAAGGTGCGCCAAGCCGGCTGCACCGCGAGCAGCCAGACCGCCGCGACGGCGACGAGGGTCAGGGCGATCACGATCAGCCGGCGTTCCCGCAACGCCATGCCGGCCCACTGCGCGCGCCCTCGCGCCAAGCCCGCGCTGAGGCCGGAGGGCAGGGTGGGGCGGATTGGCGATGGGCTCATGACGGCGTCCCCGGGCCGGATACGGCGCCGCTTTGCGACCGGCTGGCGTTCATTTGCTTCATGTGCGCGGTCCGCTCGTTGCTGCACCGGCCGCCACCGGGGCGCGGCTGAGCGTGATGCGGCCGTCGGCCGCCTCGACGATCCAGCCGCCTGCCGCAAGGGCCTCGCTCATGCCCGTGATCTGCGCCTCGCTCCAGCCCGGGGCGGCCAGAGTCAGGCGGCCGCCCTCGTAGGCGAGGGTCTGCACCGGCTGCTGTGGCGGCCAGGCGCTCGCGGCGGCTTGCAGCGCGGCTTCGAGATCGCCCTCGCCGGGGCGGCCTGCGGCGACGCGCAGAGCGTCGGTCTCGCGCTGCATCTGTACCGGCGCGTCGAGTACGGCGCGCACTTGCGGATGGGCGCTGCGCAGCAGGCTGTCCATGGCCCCGCGCTTGGTCTGCAGTTCGCTGCGTTGCTGCCAGGCAGCCAGGTTCAGACCGAGCACCTGGACAGCGATCAGGCTGGCCAGGCCCCAGCGGGCGGGCCGCCAGGCCGTGCCGCGCAGGCGGCGCATCACGTCGCGCAAAGCGCTCATGCCGCGGTGCTTGGGCGCCAGGCTGAACTGGCGCAGATTCCACAGCGAGCGTGCCGCCTGCAGCGCGTATTCGGCCGGCGTCAGCACGGCGACACTGGTGCCGAGCCAGCGCTCGGCGGGCGCGGCCACGGCCGGCGTGGCGGTGAAGCGGGCCTCGGGCGGCAGCGGCTGCGGCAGCAGGGCGCGGGCCAGGCCGCCGCGCACTGGCCAGGTCGCCACGCCGTCGGCATGGGCCCAGGTCAGCGACAGGTCGATGTTGCGGTCGTCGCCGCCGGCGCTTTCGAAGAAGTGGCCGCAGGGTGGCTCGTCTGGCCAGGCAGCCGGCACGACGCGATCGACGCGCACGCCCGCTTTCTCCAGCGCGCCGATTTCGGCTGCCAACCAGGCGCGGTCGGTCGCGGCCACCCAGACGCGCTCGCCGCCCTTGGCACCGGGGGCCAGGGCGAAATGCAGCAGCTGGGCGTCGTCGAGCACCGCTTCTTCGAGAACGCCGGCCAGAGCGGCGCCCATGCGTGCGGCGGGCGCCTTGGGGCAGACGATGCGGTGCCAGCTCACGTCGGCCGCAGCCAGCACGGCCACCACCAGATCGGCCTTGGGCAGCAGCGCGGCGGCGGCGTGGCCCTCTCGCTGCACGATCAGGCCGTCGTCGCTCAGCACGAAGGCGAAGTCGCCGCCGGGCTGGGCGGCGGACGGCTGGGCGGCGGCGCGAAGTCGCGGCCGCGCGGCAATCGAGACGGCGAGCGTGGTCATGTCGGCAAGGGTTCAGGCAATTCTAGGTGCCGGTCGGTTACAAACCTGTGGAATCAAGCACTTAGACGGCGTTCTTGATGTGTCCCCGGGTATCCCGGATGGCGCAGGGGCCGGTTCACTGGGCCACGCTGTCGAGCGCCGTGACGCGCTCGCGGCGCAGCAGCACGATTTCCAGCTGCCGGCGCTCGACGAGCGCGCGCTCTTCCACCACGCGGTCCTGCAGGCGCAAGCGGCCACGCACCACGAAGTAGCGCGACTTGAAGTCCACCGTGCCCTGGTCGACGTTCTTGCGTTGCGCTTGCGGCAGCAGATTCGTGATCTCCGTCAATTGCCGCAGCGGGTTGCGCTGGCGGAGCTGCACCAGCCGCTCGGCGCCGGCCAGGTCCATCCCCGGAATCACCGCCGCCAGCACTTCCTTGGACGCCGTGTTCGCGTTGATCGGCGTGCGGACCGGCAGCAAGGTGACATACGGCGTGATGCGCTGCAGGGTTTCGGCGTCGAGGCCGAGCCACGCGAGCTGGTCGATGCGCTCGGGCATGAGCGGCGGATCGGCGCTTCGTGCTGTCTGCGGCGCGGTCGTGCCCGTCTCGGTCTTCGTGCCCGTGCCGGCGTTGCCGTCCGTCACGGGTGCGCGCGCCGGGGCGGCGTCACGCAGCCCCGCGACGACCCGGGCGGCGGCGTCGGCACTCGCGCCGGCCAGCTCGAACAATTCGGCCAGGGCCTGCGCCTCGGCGGTGGAATTGGCGCCGGGCTCGACCAGGTTGCGCAGGTTGAATCGCGACTGCGCATCGGTGATCACGCCCGACAGGAAGGCGTCGGGCGCGTCGTCGGTGTTCTCCCGGTCGGCGGCGAGGAAGGTGGAAAGCTTGGCCTCGGCCAGCGGCAACGCCCAGGGCTCGCCGAGGTGATCGACGCCGCCGGTACGGGCGTCTTCGCGCAGGATCAACCGCGCCCAGTCGATGGCGCCGTCGAGGATCCATTGCGACTGCACGCGCGCTCGCTCGGCCGCCTCGACCTGCACCGCACGCCATTGCTGCCACACCATCGAGCCGGCCAGGGTCGCGACCAACGTCACGATGACCATCGCGGTGAGCAGTGCCGCGCCGCGCTGTGTCCGGTGCTGCATGGCGCTGGTACTAGGGGCCGACGCGCAGGTCGCGCGTCAGCGCCCCGCTGTAGCCGCTGCCTTCGGCGAAGCTCAGGATCATGCGCACCCCTTCAGGGAGTATTTGCTGCGCCTGGCGCGGCGGCAGCCCCGGCACGCCCGCGCGGGGCGCCACGTTGCCGGTGGATTGGGCGTTGCTCCAGGAGTTGCCGCGCCAGAAATAAAGCTGCCAGCCGCTGATGCCGCCGAGCGCGCGCAACTGCCCCGGCTCGTTGCCGAGCAGTTGCTGCGCGCGCAGCCAGTATTCCTGCAGCGCCGCGTTGCGCGTGGCCGGCGGGCTGGCCCAGCGCGTCCAGGCATCGCCGCGCAGCGACCACACCACCAATTGCAGCCCGGCGGGGTGGCGCCGCGTCAGCCGCAGGTTGGCACCGTCGAACTGCAGGGCCGGCACGACCTCGCTGTCCTGGAGCTGACTCAGATCGGCCTCCCATTGCGCGATCACCGACTGAAGGCGCAGCGTCTGTTCGAGCCGCTCCTGACTGATGTCGCGCGAACGCACGATGCCGTCCACGCCTTGCCACGCCATGGCCGCTATCACACCCATGATCAGCAGGGCGACAAGCAACTCGATCAGCGTGAAGCCGCGCGAGCGTGGAGCGCAGCGCATGCCTCAGTACCTCGACAGAATGGTCGAAAGGGTCAGCACCGGGCGACCCTCGAATGTTTCGATCACCGCGTCGACGCGGCGGAAGTTCGGGTTGGGCGTCGGCCGCACCACCAGCCGGCCGTTGTAGACGGTGCCGATCTGCTCGCAGCCGAAATCGCTGTCGCCCACGCCGGGGAACTGCTTGGCCAGCGCAAGGGTCGTGAGCTGGTTGTCGGCGCACCACTGTGCCGCGGTCACGTCGGCCAGGCGCTGGGCGTTGTCGGTGAGCGCGCCGGCCGCCCTGATGCCGGCGCCCAGCGTCACGGCGACGACGGCCAGCGCGACCAGCACTTCTATCAGCGTCAGCCCGCGTTGGCGCTGGCGGCTGAGCAGGGCGCGGGCCCGGCGGGAAGACGAATCAGCGCGCGGCACGGCTCTCGGCCTCGGCGGGCGTCACCACGAAGGGCCCGAGTCCGTCGGTGGCCAGCATCAGCATCTGCGAATCGATGCGCATGACGATGCGCTGCGCACCGATCACGGGTTCGGGGCCGAGGAGGGCGCCGGTGGCCGGGCCGAACTCGGTCAGCACTTCGGCGTTGACCTCGTCCCCGAGCCACTGCGTGGGCATTGCCAGCGAAGCCGGCAGGCCGACGAAGCGAAAGCCGCCCTCTTCGCCACCCGGCACCCAGCGCACCACCACGCCGGCGGCCCGCGCCTCGGCGCGGGCC
>NZ_JACDCW010000163.1 GCF_013817345.1 Methylibium sp. | reverse complement strand
CGGAGACAACGTCTCCATCACCGTCAAGCTGATCAACCCGATCGCCATGGAAGAAGGCCTGCGCTTCGCGATCCGCGAGGGCGGGCGCACCGTCGGCGCAGGGGTGGTGGCGAAGATCATCGAGTGATTGCATGACGTTCGGCTTCGGGTGAGAGCCTGGGGCCGATTTTTTCTCTACCCACTACCGCGGCGCAGGCGCTTCAGGCGTCCGCCGCACCGCTCTTTGAAGGAAACGTCATGGCAACCAAGCAAAAGATCCGCATTCGCCTCAAGGCGTTCGACTACAAGCTGATCGACCAGTCGGCCGCCGAGATCGTCGAAACCGCCAAGCGCACCGGCGCCATCGTCAAGGGCCCCGTGCCGCTGCCCACGCGCATGCAGCGCTTCGACATCCTGCGTTCGCCGCACGTGAACAAGACTTCGCGCGATCAGCTCGAGATCCGTACCCATCAGCGCCTGATGGACATCGTCGATCCGACCGACAAGACCGTGGACGCGCTGATGAAGCTCGACCTGCCGGCCGGCGTGGACGTGGAGATCAAGCTGCAGTAAGAATTGAAGGGGGCGGCGCGAGCCCCGGTGGTTGCCAGTTTCGCTGCGGCCGCTATAATCGCGAGCTTTTCCGCTGACGCATTCGTGCGTTGCGCGCGAAACATCGGGGCAGGTCTGCAGTCGCAGGCGGCCTCCTTGCAAATCAGCTTGGCCAATCGATGCCGAGCATTGGAGAAGAACCATGACGACAGCCAATCCGGGCCATCAGCTCGGCTTGCTGGGCCGCAAGGTGGGCATGATGCGCATCTTTACGGACGACGGCGACGCCGTTCCCGTAACAGTGCTCGACGTGTCCAACAACCGCGTCACCCAGGTCAAGACCGTCGAAACCGACGGCTATAGCGCCATCCAGGTCACCTTCGGGGCCCGCAAGGCTTCGCGCGTCATCAAACCGGCGGCGGGCCACTTTGCCAAGGCGGGTGTGGAGGCAGGGGAGTTGCTGCGCGAATTCCCCGTCAGCGCCGAAACTGCCGCTGAATACAAGCCGGGCGGCACGCTGCCGATCGGCCTGTTTCAGGTGGGCCAGAAGGTTGACGTGCAGGGCACCTCGATCGGCAAGGGTTTCACCGGCACCATCAAGCGCCACAACTTCAGCTCGCAGCGTGCCTCGCACGGCAACAGCCGTTCGCACAACGTGCCGGGCTCGATCTCGATGGCGCAGGATCCGGGCCGCGTGTTCCCGGGCAAGAAGATGTCCGGCCACCGCGGCGACGCGACCGTGACCACGCAGAACCTCGACATCGTGCGCGTTGACGAAACCCGCCAGCTACTGCTGGTGCGCGGGGCCGTGCCCGGCTCCAAGAACGGCTTCGTCACCGTCTGCCCGGCCGTCAAGGTTCGCGCCAAGAAGGGAGCCAACTGATGCAGCTCGAGCTCCTCAACGAACAAGGCCAGGCCGCCTCAAAGGTGGACGCGCCCGACACCGTGTTCGGCCGTGACTACAACGAAGCGCTGGTGCACCAAGTGGTGGTGGCCTATCAGGCCAACGCCCGCCAGGGCACCCGTGCTCAGAAGGACCGCCAAGCCGTCAAGCACTCGACCAAGAAGCCGTGGCGCCAGAAGGGCACCGGTCGCGCACGCGCCGGCATGACTTCCTCGCCGTTGTGGCGCGGAGGCGGTCGGATCTTCCCGAACAGCCCGGACGAAAACTTCAGCCACAAGGTCAACAAGAAGATGTACCGCGCCGGCATGGCGGCTATCTTCTCGCAGCTCGCGCGTGATGGTCGCTTGGCCGTGGTCGATTCGATCAAGGTCGATTCGCCCAAGACCAAGCAACTTGCTGCCAAGTTCAAGGCCATGGGCCTGGACTCCGTGCTCGTGATCGCCGACGAAGTGGACGAGAACCTGTTCCTCGCCTCGCGCAACCTCGCCAATGTTCTGGTGATCGAGCCGCGTTACGCCGACCCGCTGTCGCTCGTCTTCTACAAGAAGGTGCTGGTGACGAAGGGCGCGCTCGACAAGCTCAAGGAGATGCTGGCATGAGCGCCAATCCCAGTCAAAAGCCGATCGACGAAGGCCGCCTGATGCAGGTGCTGGTGTCGCCGATCGTGTCCGAAAAGGCCACGGCGGTCGCCGAGAAGCACAACCAGGTGCTGTTCAAGGTGTTGCAAGACGCGACCAAGCCGGAGATCAAGGCGGCGGTCGAGCTGCTGTTCAAGGTCCAGGTCGACAAGGTTTCGGTGGTCAACACCAAGGGCAAGGCCAAGCGTTTCGGCAAGGGTGTGGGTCGGCGCGACAACGTGCGCAAGGCCTACGTCTGCCTGAAACCTGGGCAGGAGCTCAACTTCTCCGGAGAGGGCGCGTAATGGCCGTCGTCAAAGTCAAACCTACCTCGCCCGGCCGCCGTGCCGTGGTCAAGGTGGTGCACAAGCACCTGCACAAGGGCAAGCCCGAAGCGTCGCTGCTCGAGCCACAGATGCAGAACGCCGGCCGCAACAACAACGGCCATATCACGATCCGGCACAAGGGCGGCGGTCACAAGCACCACTACCGCGTGGTCGATTTCGTGCGCAACAAGGACGGTATTCCGGCCAAGGTCGAGCGCATCGAGTACGACCCGAACCGCACCGCGCACATCGCGCTGGTGTGTTACGCCGACGGCGAGCGTCGCTACATCATTGCGCCGCGCAACCTCGAAGTGGGCTCCACGGTCATGAGCGGCTCGGAAGCGCCGATCAAGGCGGGTAACACGCTGCCGATCCGCAACATCCCCGTCGGCTCGATCATGCATTGCGTCGAGTTGCTGGCGGGCAAGGGCGCGCAGATTGCGCGTTCGGCGGGCACTTCGGTGACCCTGCTGGCACGCGAAGGCACCTACGCGCAGGTTCGCCTGCGCTCGGGCGAGGTGCGCAAGATTCACATCGAGTGCCGCGCCACCATCGGCGAGGTGTCGAACGAAGAGCACAGCTTGCGTCAGTACGGCAAGGCCGGCGCCCGCCGCTGGAAGGGCATACGCCCGACCGTTCGCGGCGTTGCCATGAACCCGGTGGACCACCCGCACGGCGGCGGCGAAGGCCGCACCGGCGAGGGCCAGGTGCCGGTGTCGCCTTGGAACACGATGACCAAGGGCTACCGCACCCGCAGCAACAAGCGCACGCAGACGATGATCGTCTCGCGGCGCAAAAAGTAAGGAGCGCATGCAATGTCTCGCTCACTGAAGAAGGGTCCCTTCGTGGATCACCACCTGATCGCCAAGGTCGAAAAGGCCACGGCGATCAAGGACAAGAAGCCGATCAAGACTTGGTCGCGCCGCTCGACGATCCTGCCCGATTTCATCGGCCTGACGATCGCCGTGCACAACGGCAAGCAACACGTGCCTGTGTACGTGACCGACCAGATGGTCGGCCACAAGCTCGGCGAGTTCGCCCTGACCCGAACGTTCAAGGGTCACCCGGCGGACAAGAAGGCGAAGAGGTAAGGCGATGGAAACCCGAGCAATCGTTCGCGGCGTACGCCTGTCGGTCGACAAGGGCCGGCTGGTGGCCGACCTGATCCGCGGCAAGAAGGTGGACCAGGCGCTCAACATCCTGGCCTTCACACAGAAGAAAGCGGCGCTCATCATCAAGAAGGCGGTCGAGTCCGCAATCGCCAATGCCGAGCACAACGACGGTGCCGACATCGACGAACTGAAGGTCAAGACCATCTACGTCGAGCAAGGCGCCACGCTGAAGCGGTTTTCCGCGCGCGCCAAGGGCCGCGGCAACCGCATCAGCAAGCCCACTTGTCACATCTTCGTGACCGTCGGCAACTAAAAGGCTGGAAGACATGGGACAGAAGATTCATCCGGTCGGCTTCCGCCTTCCCGTCACACGCAACTGGTCCTCGCGCTGGTATGCGTCGAACCGCAACTTCGCCGGCATGCTGGCCGAAGACTTGAAGGTGCGTGAGTTCCTCAAGGTGCGCCTCAAGAGCGCCGCGGTGTCGCGCATCCTGATCGAGCGCCCTGCCAAGAACGCCCGCATCACCATCTACTCGGCGCGTCCGGGCGTGGTGATCGGCAAGAAGGGCGAGGACATCGAGAACCTCAAGGCCGAACTCACGCGCCGCCTGGGCGTGCCGGTCGCGGTCAACATCGAGGAAATCCGCAAGCCGGAGATCGATGCGCAACTGGTGGCCGACTCGATCACCCAGCAGCTCGAAAAACGCATCATGTTCCGCCGCGCCATGAAGCGTGCCATGCAGAACGCGATGCGCCTGGGTGCGCAGGGCATCAAGATCATGTCTTCGGGGCGTCTCAACGGCATCGAGATCGCGCGTTGCGAGTGGTACCGCGAAGGTAGGGTGCCGCTGCACACGCTGCGCGCCGACATTGACTACGGTTTCTCGGAAGCCAAGACCACCTACGGCGTCATCGGCGTCAAGTGCTGGGTCTACCGCGGCGACCGCCTGGCCAACGGCGAGGCGCCGACCATCAAGACCGACGACCGCGACGACGACCGCCGCAACCGCCGCGGCCCGCGCAGCGACCGCCCCGGTGGTGATCGCCGCCCGCCGTCGCGTGACGGTGCCCGTGCCGGTGGCCCGGGCGCACGTCCGGCGCCGCGAACCGATGTCGTCAACCCCGTGGCGGCCGGCAGCGACAAGCCGGCCGAGGCCGCCGCCGGCCTAGATGCCGCCAAGCCGGCCGTCAAGCGCGTGCGCAAGGCCCCCGCGCCCGCCCCGACCGGTGGACCCGGCGAGGCGAAAGGAGAATAAGCAATGCTGCAACCCGCTCGTCGCAAGTTTCGCAAGGAACAAAAGGGCCGTAACACGGGCATCGCCACCCGTGGAGCCAGCGTCTCGTTCGGCGATTTCGGCCTGAAGGCCACCGAACGTGGCCGCATCACGGCACGGCAAATCGAGGCCGCGCGCCGCGCGATCTCGCGTCACGTCAAGCGTGGCGGCCGCATCTGGATCCGCATCTTCCCGGACAAGCCCATTTCACAAAAGCCTGCCGAAGTCCGCATGGGCAACGGAAAGGGCAATCCCGAGTATTACGTGGCCGAGATCCAACCCGGCAAGGTGCTCTACGAGATCAACGGCGTGCCCGAAGCGCTGGCCCGCGAAGCGTTCACCCTCGCAGCTGCCAAGCTGCCGCTGCGGTGCACCTTCGTGGCGCGTC
>NZ_JACDCW010000066.1 GCF_013817345.1 Methylibium sp. | reverse complement strand
CCTCCTGAAAAGAGAAACGGTGCCTCTTGCAAAGCCGTGGGCGGGTGTGCGGCGGCGCGCCTGTGCGGCGGCGAGCAGCGCAGGGCTCGTGGCCGGCGCGCGCCAGCGCGCTTCGTCAACTGACTCGTCGCGGCTGTCTGAGTGCAGCGAACGCAGTGAGCGTAGCGAGTTCCGCGACGCGGCCACGAGCCCGAGCAGCACAGCGCAGTCGCCGCACAGCGGCGACCGCCGCACCGGCGCGCTGCCGGGCACCCGCCCACGGCTTTGCCCCCGCCAAACCTTCACACGGCAAGCCAGACCAACCGGCATAAAAGGCACAAACGGCACAAACAGCCAGCCTCTCACCACTTGTCGGCCTTTCATGCGCCACGGGTCGGCCGAAGCGCGGTGGAGCAACTGACAAGAACATGGAATCGCAAGGCACCCCCTACGACCGCGCCGCCACCGGCGGCATCCAGATCGACGACACGTTCGCCGAGGCCTTTCCGATGAAAGGCACGCGGCTGATCGTCACCGCGCACACGCTCGAGTGGGCCCGGCATGCAGCCGTGGCCACCACGGGCTTCGCAACCTCGGTCATCGCCTGCGGTTGCGAAGCGGCGATCGAGCGCGAACTGCAGCCGGGTGAAACGCCCGACGGCCGACCCGGCTACGCGATCCTCATCTTCTCGATGAGCGGCAAGGAGCTAGCCAAGCAGATCGAGAGAAGAGTCGGCCAGTGCGTGCTGACCTGCCCGACCACCGCCGTCTATGCCGGCCTGCCGCCCGAGGCCGGCGACGCCGTGCCGCTCGGCAAGAACCTGCGCTTCTTCGGCGACGGCTGGCAGACCAGCAAGATGATCGAGGTGAACGGCACGCCCACGCGCTACTGGCGCGTGCCGGTCATGGACGGCGAGTTCGTCGCACAGGAAACCACGCCGGTCACCACCAAGGCCGTCGGCGGCGGCAACCTCCTCTTTCTCGCCAGGGACACCGACGCGGCCCTCGCGGGGGCCGAAGCCGCGGTGGCCGCGATGAAGAAAGTGCCTAACGTCATCATGCCCTTCCCCGGCGGCGTGGTGCGCTCGGGCTCCAAGGTCGGCAGTAAGTACCCTGCCCTGGGTGCCTCGACCAACGACGCCTACTGCCCCAGCCTGCGCGGCCTGGCGGCGCACAGCGAACTCGATGCCGAGACAAGGAGCGTGATGGAGATCGTGATCGACGGACTGACCGATGCCGACGTTGCCAATGCGATGCGCGCTGGCCTGGCCGCCATCATCGAGCGCGGCGTCGGCGCCGGCGTCACGCGCGTGGCGGCCGGCAACTACGGCGGCAAGCTCGGGCCGTTCCACTTTCATCTGCGCAAGCTGTTGCCGCAAGGCGGTGTCGCATGAGTGTCGTGCGCAGAAGCACCATGGCCATCGCAACCGCTGACGACTGCAATGTCTCGGCGGCCCGGCCAACCGCGATGCAATGGACGGAGGGCTCGCGATGAGCGGCTGGCGTCTCACCCTGCGGCAATCACCGGCCCTGCGCGTCGATCTGCGTTCGCTGGCGCCCTCGGTCCTGGCCGATCTTTCCGCCGACGCGGTGGCAAAGCTGCCGCTGCACCACGGCAACGAGACGCTCGCGCTCGGTGATCTGTTCGGCGTCGCGCCGCACGCCGACGGCGAACTGCTGCTCGAAGGCGATCTGGCGAAGTGCGACCGCATCGGCTGGCAGATGGCCGGCGGCCGTCTGCGCATCGAAGGCAACGCCGGCGACTACCTGGGCGCGGCCATGACCGCGGGCGAGATCGTGTGCAGCGGCAACGCCGGCCTGCTTGCCGCCTGCGAGATGTCGGGCGGCTTGCTCGACATCGGCGGCGACGCCGGCGACTTTGCCGCCAGCGCCCTGCCCGGCAGCATGGACGGCATGCGCGGCGGCACCCTGCTCGTGCGCGGCAACGCCGGCGCTCGCTTCGGCGACCGCATGCGGCGCGGCAATGCACTGGTGTTCGGCGATGCGGGCGACTTCCTCGCCTCGCGCATGGTCGCAGGCAGCATCGCCGTGGCCGGGCGCCTCGGCGCGCACGTCGGCTACGGCATGCGGCGCGGCACCGTCATCTGCGCCGGCGCGGCGCCGAAGCTGCCTGCGACCTTCGTGCCCAACGACACCTCGGTCGCCGTGTTCTGGCATCTACTGGCCACCAGCCTGGCCCGGCACGGCGGCGCCTTTGCCGGCCTCGCGGCGCGGCGGCCGGAGCGCCATGTAGGCGACCTCGGCGCGGGCGGCAAAGGTGAAGTGCTGCTGTGCCGCTGAGCCTCTGAACCGCGGCGCCGAACCAGGCTTTCCTCATTCATTGCAAGCATCGAGCAAGCCTCGCGTCCTTCGTGCACACCTCTCGCATTCCAGTCCATCAAACCACCCTGAACCATGAGCAAGACCTACACCTTCCACGCCGGTGAAGCCACGGTGCTCGCCGCCGACGGCCAGTTCACCGACGCCATGCCCGAAATCCTCATCGGCCGCACCGATGGCCCGGTGGGGGCAGCCTTTGCAAACATGATGGCGCAGAGCAAGGGCCACACCGCGATGTTCGCGATCCGCGCCTGCAACCAGCTGGTCCGCCCGGCAACGATGATGGTTCCCAAGGTCACCTTGAAGGACAGCGCCAACATCGACTTGTTCGGCGGCGTGGTGCAGTCCGCGACCGCCGACGCGGTGGTCGATTGCCTGATCGACGGCACGATCCCGAAGGAAGTGGCGAACGACCTGTGCATCATCAGCCTGGTGTGGATCGACCCGCGCTGCGCGAAGGACCCGAACCTGGACAGGAAGGACATGTACCGCACGAACCACGAGGCGACGATGCTGGCGATCAAGCGTGCGCTGAGCAACGAGCCGAGCGTGGAGGAGTTGATCGCCAACCGGCACAAGATCAGGCACGACATGGATGACTGGAGCTGAATCGATTCACCCTCACCTGCGGTGCGCGCAGCGGCTTGCAAGCCGCTGCCGCTCGGCGGGCTCGCCGCATGCGGCTCGAAAGCCCCGACTCGCCCCCAGCCCTCTCCCGCGAGCGGGAGAGGGAGCAAAGCCTCGAACCGCGCACACTGAGCGCATGAACCAAAAGGAACAGCTCCCTCGCCCCCGGCCACGGGCGAGAGGGCCGGCGTGAGGGGGTCGCGGCGCAGCACCGAACCCTCATGCAAACAACCCCCTTCGCCCTCCTCGACGACCGCAACGCGACCGACGAGCACCCCACCAGCCGGCTCTACACCGGCTATGCGCACGAGCGCCGCTGCACCGACCCCGCCACGCTCGACGCGATGTGGGCCGAGGTCGAATCCGACCAGCGCGCTGGCCTGCACGCGCTGGTGCTGGCCGACTACGAATGGGGCAACAAGCTGCTCGGCGCCGGCGTGCGCAAGGGCAGCGACGCGGCCGCCCTGCGTGTCCTGCTGTTCCACGAACTGCAACACCTGTCGGCGAGCGCCGTCGCGCTCTGGCTGGCCGAGCAGGAAGGCAGCACCGAGCCCGGCCCGGCCGGCGCGTTGGACGTGGAGGCGAGCGTGGACCGCACCGCCTTTCACGAAGCGATCGGTCGCATCCACGAAGCCATCCGCGCCGGCGAGACCTACCAGGTCAACTACACCTACCGGCTCGACTTCGCCGCCTACGGCACACCGGTCGCGCTATACCGCCGGTTGCGCGCCCGCCAGCCCGTGCCCTTCGGCGCCTTCATCGCGCTGCCTTCGAGCGACACGCCGGGCGCGGCCACGCACGTGCTCTCGTGCTCGCCCGAACTGTTCATCCGCCACCTTGCCGGTCACCTCACCGCCAAGCCGATGAAGGGCACGGCACCGCGCCGCAACGTGTTCGAGGGCGACAGCGAAACCGCGCGCCACCTGAGCCTGGACACCAAGAACCGCGCCGAAAACCTGATGATCGTGGACCTGCTGCGCAACGACCTCGGCCGCATTGCGCGCGTCGGCTCGGTCAGGGTGCCCGAGCTGTTCGAAATCGAGTCGCACGCCACGGTGTTCCAGATGACTTCGACGGTCCAGGCCGAGCTCGTCCCCGGCACCGGCTTTCCCGATTTGCTGCGCGCCAGCTTTCCGTGCGGCTCGATCACCGGCGCGCCCAAGCACCACACGATGGAGCTGATCGAGCAACTGGAGACGACGCCGCGCGGGCTTTATTGCGGCGCGATCGGCTGGGTCGACGCGCCGGTGACCGGTGCACGCTGCGGCGATGCGTGCCTCTCCGTGGCGATTCGCACGCTCACTCTCGGTGATGGGCAGAACGACGGCGTTCGGCCCGGCCGGCTCGGCATCGGTGCCGGCATCGTGCTCGACAGCGAGGCCGAAGACGAGTACGCCGAATGCCGGCTCAAGGGCCGCTTTCTCACCGCGCTGGACCCCGGCTTCGCGCTCATCGAAACCATGCACGCCAGCCGTGAGCACGGCGTGCGCCATCTCGAGCGCCACCTCGCGCGCCTGGCAGCCAGCGCGCAGGCGCTGGGCTTCGCCTGCGATCTGGAACTGGTGAAGGCGCGCATCCAGGCGCAGTTGCCCACCTTGCCGCCCGGCGGCCCGGCGCGGTTGCGCCTGGAGCTGGATGCGAGCGGCAGCGTCGCCCTCACCAACGCGCCGCTGATCGCGCTGCCGCAAGGCGAGGTGCGCGTGCGCATCGGGACCCAACCGCTGTCCGATGCCCGACCTCTGGCCGGGCACAAGACCACGCTGCGCGCGGAGTACGACGCCGGTGTTGCGGCGGCCGAATCCGAAGGCGCGTTCGACACGCTCTTCTTCACCACCGACGGCCGCCTCGTCGAAGGCGGCCGCAGCACGGTATTCGTGCGCCTGGACGGCCGCTGGTTCACCCCGCCGCTGGCCGACGGCGCCCTGCCCGGCGTGATGCGTGCCGTTGTGCTCGACGACCCGTCGTGGGCCGCGGCCGAACGCAGCGTCGACCTGGCCGACATGCAGCGCGCCGAGCGGATCGTGGTGTGCAACGCGCTGCGCGGCGCGCTTGAAGCCGTGATCGCCTGATCAAGGCGACCCCATAGGAACATCGATCGAGTCGGGTTCCGGTTCTTGCCGGCAGTGTCCTGGCCGCCGTGGCTGGCGAAGGAGCCCCGCGCCGTGCGAACTTTGCCAACTAGTTCACTCGGGCTAGCCATTCCGCAGACGGCCCTCCGACGATCGGTCGCAGACAGGCGATGAACGGTTTAAGCCGTAGCGACTCGGCTCCGATATAGAGGGTGAACCTCAGGATCGGAATCCGATGAACGCTTTCCAGCCCGCGCGACGCTCGCTTCAAGGCTTCACCTTGATCGAAGTGATGATCGTCGTGGCGATCGTTGCCATTCTCTCCACCATCGCTTTTCCCTCCTATTCGGACTACGTCCGGCGCGGACGGGTACAGGAAGCCTTCGGTCACTTGGCCGACTACCGCGTCAAGCTGGGGCAGTATTACCAGGACTACCGCAACTACGGCACCGCGGCCGGCGGCGCCTGCGCCAACGGCGCGGGCGCGCCCGCCTGGAACGACTTCGCGCCGGGCGACGTGGAATATTTCTCGTTTTCCTGCTCTCTCGCAGACGGATCGACGCAGGCCTACACGCTCACGGCCACGGGCATCAACGGCGCGAGCGGCAACGTTTACACCCTGAGCAGCGCCAACCGCAAAGGCACGAGCAGCTTCAAGGGGGTGGCGGTCGCCAAGGATGGCTGCTGGCTGGCACGCGGCAGCGAGTGCTGAGCACCCGATGAGCACCATGCGTCGCCAACGTGGTTTTTCCCTGATCGAAGTTGCGATCACCCTGACGATCGCGGCCTTGTTGATGATGGCCGGCTTGCCGAGCTTTCAGACCTGGCTGCAGAACACGCAGATCCGCAATGCGGCGGAGTCGATCCAAAACGGCATCCAGCGTGCGCGCATGGAGGCCGTGCGCGGCAACCGCAACGTCCGGTTCACGCTGGTTGCGCTCGATGACGCACGCAACATGGATTCCAGCTGCGCCGCTTCGGCGGCGGGCAGTTCATGGGTCATCAGCCTCGATGCGCCCGATGGCGAATGCGACGCCGCACCCGACGGGGCGACGGCGCCGCGCATCATCGAGACGCATGCCGCCGGAGACGGCCATCTCAGCGCCTTGATCGAAGCCACCGCGTCGAGCGGTGCGGCCGCCAGCACGCTCACCTTCAATGGCTTCGGGCGCCTGACGGGAGCCGATCCGATCTCCGTCGTCGGCATCTCGAGCGTTGCCAGCGGCAACTACCGAAATCTGAGGGTGGCGGTCAGCGCGGCCGGCGCGGTGCGCCTGTGCGACCCGGCGGTTGGCGCCGACGATCCCCGAAGCTGCTGAGGACAAGACATGCAAGCAAGAAAAACCTGCCGTCCGCGGCCGATCCACGCCCAAGCCGGCGTCGTCCTGATAGAAGCGCTCGTAGCCATGCTGATCTTCGTGATCGGGGTGCTCGGCATCGTCGGCTTGCAGGCGTCCATGACCCATGCCCAGACCAGCGCCAAGTTCCGCGGCGACGCTTCCTACCTTGCAACACAACTGGTGGGAACGATGTGGGGCGATATCCCGAATCTCGGCAATTACGGCACCGGCCAGTGCGATGCCTACGCGCGCTGCAGCGACTGGAAGCTCAAGGTGGCCGAAGTGCTGCCGGGCGGCAGCATCGACGTGGTCGTGGCCACCGGCCTGGTCACGGTCACGATCACCTGGACGGTGCCCAACGAGGGTCAACACAGCTACGCCACGTCCACCGCCATCCGCACCTGAAGACTCCCATGTCCAGACCCCTGCATCACCGAGCCGGCCGCAAACAGCACGGCTTCACCTTGATCGAGCTGATGGTTGGCGTGGTCATCGCGCTGCTGTCGACCCTGGTCATTGCCCAGACGCTCGTGCTTTCCGAAGGTCAGAAACGCAGCACGACGAACGGCAGCGACGCGCAGGTCAACGGCGCGTTGGCCCTCTACACCGTGCAACGCGAGGTGCAGATGAGCGGTTACGGCCTGGGCGCCGCACCCACCTCCCTGGGCTGCCCGATCCGGGCCCAGTTCGGCGCGACGGCGGTCGATCTCGATACGCTGGTGCCGGTGACCATCACCAACGGTGCCGACGGCGCCGCCGACACGGTCCGGCTGCTATCGAGCTCCAAGATCAACTTCTCGGTGCCCACCCAGGTCGTCGTGGATCATCCGAAAACCGCGGCGAACTTTTTCGTCAACACCACGCTGGGCATCAACGAAGGCGACCTCATGGTCGTGGTGCCCGAGCAATGGGACGCGGACAACTGGTGCAGCGTGGTGCAGGTCACCAACGACGCCGCGGGCGGCGGCGGCGGCGGCGGCAGCAGCAACGGCGGCGGCCAGGGCCAGAACCAGGTGATCCACAACAGCGGCACCGACGGTCCGTGGAACCAGCCGGGCGGACAGACCATCTTCCCGGACAACGGCTACCCCAAGGGCAGCACCCTGATCAACCTGGGCCAGATCATCGATCGCAGCTTCGCCGTGACGGCCGGCAATGCGCTTCAGCAGACGACCTTCAACGTCACGGCCCCCGCGACGCCGCTGGTCGAGGAACTGTTCCCGCACATCGTTCAGTTGCAGGCGTACTACGGCAAGGACACGTCGGCCCCTGCGGACGGCGTGGTCGACGTGTACGACGACGTCACCCCGACGACGCAGGCCGGCTGGGCGCAGGTGCTGACCGTGCGGGTCGCGGTGGTGGCGCGCAGCGCCCAGCGCGAAAGGGAGATCGTCACGACGGTCGACCCGTCCTGGAACGTCGGCACCGCAGCCGGGGTGAGCGGCGCTGCGGCCTGCGCTGCTTCTGCGGCCGCGTCCTGCGTGAGCGTCAAGGTCGGCGAAGCCGCGGACGAGGAATGGAAGCACTACCGCTACAAGTTGTTCGACACCGTCATTCCCCTGCGCAACGTCCTCTGGCAATCATGAGTTCTCGCAAGCTGCCCGTACCGAAACATCGCGCCACGGCCGGCGCCATGGCCGCCCGCCAGCGCGGCGCTTCACTGTTCTTCGCACTCATCGCCCTGGTGTCCATGGCGCTGGCGGCCGTGGCACTCGTGCGCTCGGTAGATACCGGTGCGCTGGTCGTCGGCAACATGGGCTTCAAGCAAGACACGACGATCGCCAGCGACCAGGTCGCCGAAGCGGCCATCGCCTGGCTGAGCGCCAACGCGGCAGGCAACACGCTTCAGGACAACGACAGTGCCGCGGGCTACTACGCCTCGAGCCTGGACACGCTGGATGCCGCGGGCAACGGCACCGACCCGGGGCGTTCCCTGGTCGACTGGAACGGCGACGGCTGCGCGTATGGCGGCAGCTTCACGGGCGCGTGCATCGCGCCGAGCCCGAGCGTCGGCTACAACGCCAACGCCGGCAGCTATGTCATCACGCGCCTTTGCGTCACGGTCGGCCCGCACAACGCGACGGGCAACAGTTGCGCAACGCCGCCTGCGGGTGTGGCCGAGCAAGGGCCCAATCGCGGCTCCATCAGCTACGTCACCGAGCGTCTGGCCGGCGCAGCGGGCGGGCCCTACTACCGGGTTCTCGTGCGCACGGTCGGTGGGCGCGGCACCGTCAGCTACACCGAAACCGTGCTGCATTTCTGAGCCCGATCCGATCGTCCCTGAGAGCCAGAACATGAACAACACAACGACTGCCGAGCGATCGCTGAAGGCGCTGCGCTGCACGGTGCTGGTTTTCGGGGCGATGGCAGCGCAAACCGCCGCCGCTGCGCCGGCCGACCTGTCGAAGGAGCCGCTGACGAACTCGAGCAGCGCCTCGATCCGGCCCAACGTGATGTTCGTGCTCGACGACTCGGGCAGCATGGGTTTCGACTTCGCGCCCGACCGGATCGGTCTGTACAAGTACACGAGCGTGTTGATTCCCAACGCGAGTGAAAAAGCCGATGCGGACACCAAGGTCTGCTTCGGCGTGGCAGCCGTCAACCCGACCTTCTACGACCCGGCGCTGACCTACCAGCCGCCCGTGCAGCCCAATGGCACGCCCTATCCCAATGCGGCTTTCGGCGCGGCCTGGCGCGACGGCTTCGACACCGATGCAGGCACCCGTGACCTGCGCAGCCTGGGCAACCTGTCCTCGCCCAGAACGCAGATCGGCGTCAGCGGCGGCAGCGCCGTCTATTCGCGCTTCTATTACGCCGCGTGGAACAAGACCGGCAAGCCGAAGTGCGGAGATTCGCAGAGCGCTTCGCCGCCCTCGTTTCCTGGCACCTACGACTACCGCAACTTCGACATCGTGACCGACGCGAGCGGCTTGTCGGCGGCGCAGAAGACGAACTACGCCAACTGGTACTCGTACTACCGGACCCGCATGCTGGCAATGCGCAGCGCTTCCGGGCGGGTCTTCGCCAACATCAATCCGTCGCGCTTTCGGGTGGGCTTTTCGACCATCAACGACACGCGTGCCACGGACAGCAGCTCGTTCCTGAACATTCGCAACTTCGACGCCGCCGATCAGCGCGACACCTTCTTCTCCAACCTGTACGGCACCGCGCCCAACGGCGGCACGCCGCTGCGCGCGGCGCTGTCCAAGGCGGGTCGCTACTACGCCGCCAAGCTTTCGGGGCAGGAGGATCCGGTCCAGTACTCCTGCCAGCGCAACTACACCATCCTGTCGTCCGACGGCTACTGGAACGACAGCAACCGCGCGGCCGTCAAGATCGACGGCTCGACGCCGGTCGGCAACCAGGACGGCGGCTCCACGCCACGGCCGCAGCTCGACGACATCGCCGACAACGGCCGCCCCGGCGGTGCCGGTAAGGAAGACACGCTGTCCGACGTGGCGATGTATTACTACAAGACCGACCTGCGCACCGGCGCGCTCGGCAATTGCAGCGTCGGACGAGACGGTGTGGACGTGAACGTGTGCACCAACAACGTGGGCCGCACCGCCAACGATCCGGCCGACTGGCAGCACATGAACACCATCACGCTCGGCCTCGGCGTGCCGGGCACGCTGGCCTACGACCCGAACTACGAGTTCCAGACCTCAGGGGACTTCTTCGAGATCAAGAACGGCACCAAGGCCTGGCCCAATCCCTACGCCAGCGCGACCGGCGGCGAGCGCATCGACGACTTGTGGCATGCCGCGGTCAACGGCCGCGGGCGCTACTACAGCGCAGACAACCCGGGCAGCCTCGCGACGAGCCTGACCGGCGCGCTCAACAGCATCGAATCCAGCAAGGGGTCCGGCACCTCCGCCTCGGCGAGCAACCTGCGCCCGGTGGCCGGCGACAACGCCATTTTCATCGCCAGTTACTACAGCGGCTCGTGGGACGGCGACATCAAGGCGCAGACCGTCGATCCGACCACCGGCATCATCGATTCGACCGTTCTTTGGAACGCACGCGTCCAGGTCACGGGGCAAAGCCCGAGCGCGCGCAGCCTTTACTTCTTCGATGCCGCCAGCCCCGGCAAGCTGTCGGCCTTCAACTATCTCAACCTGACGACGGCCGGCAAGAACGGCAGCTTCGACGGCATGTGCCCGGTCACCGGCGCGGGCAAGCTGAGTCAATGCCTGACGCTGTCCACCGAAGACAAAGTGCTGATCACTGGTGAGCGGCTGGTGAACTTCCTGCGCGGCGACGGCAGCCATGAGGCCTCGCCGAGCGCGGCTTCGCCGCTGTTTCGCTACCGTTACAACGAGAAGGAGGGCTATCGCAACGTGCTGGGCGACATCGTCAACGCGGCGCCGGTGTACGTGAAGAAGCCGAAGTTCCGCTACCTCGACAGCGGCTATGCCGAATTCGTCAACGCCGAGACCAGCGTCAATCGCAAGGGCGTCGTCTATGCCGGCGCCAACGACGGCATGCTGCACGCCTTCGACGCCACCACCGGTGCGGAGCTGTGGGGCTACCTGCCGAGCGCGGTGCTGCCCAAGCTGCACAAGCTCGCCGACCTCAACTACGCGACCCAGCACGACTACTTCGTCGATGCCGCGCCGACGGCAGGCGACGTGAAGAACGCGAGCGGCATTTGGCGCACCATCCTGGTCGGCGGGCTCGGCAACGGCGGGCGCGGCTATTACGCGCTCGACGTCACCAACCCCGACAGCCCCAAGGCGCTGTGGGAATACACGGAAGCCGACCTGGGTGCGACCTTCGGCAATCCGGTCATCACGAAGATCAACAACGGCGGCGACGGCCGCTGGGCGGTGATCTTCTCGTCGGGCTACAACAACGTCTCCGGCGGTAACGGCCAGAGCTACCTGTACGTGCTCGATGCCGTCACCGGCGCGCTGATCCGCAAGCTCCCCACGGGCGTCGGCGGCACCACGACGCCGAGCAACCTCGGGCGCATCAACAACTGGGTCGACGACGAGACCGACAACCTGACCGAGACCGTTTATGGCGGCGATCTCCTCGGCAACGTCTGGCGCTTCGACATCGGCGATGCGACTACTTCGAACTGGCGCGCCGTCCTGCTCGGCAAGACCGAAAGCGCCAGCGGTGCGGTGCAGTCGATCACGGTCAAGCCGGAGCTGACCGAGATCAAGGCGGGCGGCGTGAAGTACCGGCTCGTGTCTGTAGGCACCGGCCGCTACCTGGGCTCGAGCGACGTCGGCTCCACGGTCGTGCAGTCGGTCTACGTCTTCAAGGATTCGCTGGCCGCGACCGGCCTGGGCGTGTTGCGCAGCGTGCCGAACATGGTCAGGCAGACGCTGAGCAACTTCACCACTTCGACGGGCGTGGTGGCCCGCACGTTGGCCGATCCGCAGGCGGTGGACTGGAGCACCGACGCCGGCTGGTTCGTCGACTTCTCCCTGACCAGCGGCGAGCGCGTGGACATCGAGATGCGCCAGCAACTCACCCGCCTGAACGTCGCGACCAACGCCCCCGACCCGAACGCCTGCTCCTCGGGCGGCGCGGGCGGCACGTCGTGGCTGTACTACTTCGACATCGTCACCGGCTCCTACGTGACGACCTCGCAGGACGGCCTTCTGCTTGCCAGCAAGGTGGACGACACGACCACCGCTGGACAGGAAGTAATTCAACTCGCCGACGGTTCGCTCAAGACCATCGTCTGTTCGCGCGACGGCGAATGCATGACGCTGGACGACCCGCCCGCGCCGACGTCGGCGGTTGGTCTGCGCCGCACTTCCTGGCGCGAACTGATCAACTAATGCGGTCTTGAATCGATCGATCGATGCCTGCCCGCCGAGGCAGGCCTCGAGTTCGCGGCGCGGGTGCCGATAGTGTGGAAGACGGGTCTTCACCCGGATCTGCCTGGCATTCCCGTAGACGAGGTATCGATTGAATCGAGTTGCAGTTCTGACCGCCAGCGTCCTGGCTACCACCGTGGTCGGCGAAGTCCACGCGCAAACCTCGCAAGGGCTGCCGGCACGCACCATCGTGCGGCTCTTGCAGGATCACCCGCTTGGCACGAGTGCGCAGGAAATCCTCAGAAGGTCGCGCGAGCCGCTGAGCGCCGAGAGCTTGTCCCGCTTGAGTCAGCGCGCGGGGGTCGAGCTGAGCTGGATGAAGGCGCTGGCCGACGGGTCGCACGTCCTTGTGCCTGCAAACACCGGCATCGCGACTGCGGCGCAGATCGTCCAGCGGCTTCGCCAGACGCCCGGCGTCGAACGCGCGGAGAACGACGTGCCGGTGAGTGCCAGCGCCGTCCCTTCGGATCCCCTGTTAGGCCAGATGTGGCACCTCGCGCCCCCCGTGCCGAATTCGTATGGCGCCGATTTCCACGGCGCCTGGGATTTCACGAGCGGCTCGGCCAACGTGCGCGTGGCAGTGATCGACACCGGCGTGCTGCCCCATCCGGATCTGGTCGGCCCCGGTGGTGCGGTGAGCCCGCCCGGCGGTGCCCTGGCGTCCGAGGGCTACGACTTCATCAGCGATTGCCGGATTCGCGCCACCTGCGCGGCCGCGACGCCGAGTTCGAGCGCGGCGGTCGAGCCGGCCCCCGGTGCCCTCGACCGGGGCGACTGGATCTCTGCCGCTGACCGCAGCACATCGTTCTTCTCCGACTGCGCCCGCACAGACAGCACCTGGCATGGCAGCCACGTGGCCGGCACCGCCGTGGCGCTGGCGAACAACGGGGAAGGCATCGTCGGCGGGGCCTACGAAGCCCGGCTGTTGCCGGTGCGTGTGCTGGGCAAGTGCGGGGGCTACATGGCCGACGTCGCCGAAGCGCTGCGTTGGGCCGCCGGCGTTCATCCGACCATCGCGAACCCGACGCCCGCGAGGGTGGTGAACCTGAGCCTCGGCGCCACGGGAAGCTGCGGTCCCACGATGCAAAGTGCGATCGACGCGGCCGTGGCGGCGGGTGCAGCCGTGGTCGTCTCGGCCGGCAACGAGGCGGACGAGGCCTCCACATCGCTGTTGCCCAACTGCTCGAACGTGATCGCGGTCGCCGCAACGAACACCGCCGGCGATCTGGCGTATTACAGCAACTTCAGCACCGGCCACATTGCGCTGGCCGCACCGGGGGGTGACACGCGGTACAGCACCGCGGATGGCATCCTCTCCTTGTCGAACACAGGCACCACCACTCACGACAGCAGCGGCTGGACTTACCAATGGGCCCAAGGCACCAGTTCGGCGGCGCCGCACGTCTCGGCCGCGGCAGCGCTCGCACTGAGCCGCAACGAAGCGTTGACCGCCTTGCAACTGAGAGCGCTGTTGGTTCACGGCTCCTCGGTGACCGCCTTTCCCGACGGTAGCCGTTGCAAGACCCAAGGCGATTGCGGCGCGGGCATCCTCAACGCCCACCGGATCGCGGCCAACGCTGTGTCGCCCCTGACCCCCTCCACGGCATTGCTGGACTACGGCGCGGTGAGCTTGGATTTCGTCAGCACCCGCGATCTGACCGTCAGCAACACGGCAACGGGAACCACCAGCGTCGGTACGATCGGGCTCGGCGGCGACACCAGCTTCACCCTGGCCTCGGACGCCTGTTCGGGTCAAACACTGTCGCCATCGCAAAGCTGTGTGGTTCAGGTGTCGTTCTCTGCATCGGTAGAGGGCATGGCGTCGGGCACGCTCGGCATTCCGACGAGCGGCGGTGCGCAAGCGGCCCTGACCACGGTCGCACTCAGCGGTGCAGTCGGCTCGAAGTTGACCTCTGCTTCGACCAGCCTGACGCTTCAGGACCTCGTCGTCGGGCAGAACACCAGCGTGGCGGTGTCGTTCGAAAACAGGTACACGCAAACCGAGCGCGTCGCGCTGGTGACTCTCACCGGCGACAACGCAGCCGTCGCCGACGACGGCTGCAGCAACGTCGAGTTGGCTCCGGGTGCGAGCTGCGATGTAACGCTCACGATCACACCGCAAAGTTCCGGCGAGCTGAGCCTGTCGCTCAGCGCGAATACGGCCGGCGTCGGCGATCTCCCGTTCGTCGTCTCGATCGCGGCACGGGTGGCCGAGCCGAGCTCGGCCCGCAGCAGCGAAGGCGAAGGCGGAGGAGAAGGCGGCGGCGATGCAAGCACCGAGACGCCCGGCAGCAGCGGCTCGGGCGGTGGCGGCTGCAGCGTCCTGCGCTCCGGGGGCCTGCCCGACGCAACGCTGGCCCTGCTGGCGCTTCTTGCGCTTCTTGCGCTCACGGTCAGTGCATATCGCAAACGCAAGCCAGGCCATGCCGGATCGAAGTTTCTCGCACAGCAGCGCTGAGACGGCGACGCTGGCGGCCGCCGGCACGGTCGCCTGTGCCGGCCTGGCCGTCTGGGTGCTCAGGCAGGAGTGGGCGGCTCTCGGGGCGCTTTTAGCCGCTGCCGTTTGGGAAGAAGCGCTCTTTCGCGGCATGCTTCAGGGCGCGCTGCTCCGCAAAGCTTCGCTGGCAACGAGGCGGCTCGGCCTCAGCGGCGCCAATCTCCTGACCAGCGCATTGTTCTGTCTTGCGCACCTGTACCTGCATGCCGCCAATTTCCTGCCCGCTTACTTCGTCGCCTCGCTCGCCCTCGGCGCCCTGCGCGAGCGCAAGAACGGACTGGCTTGGCCGATCCTCGCTCATGCAGGATTCAACCTTGCGTGGTGGAGCGTGCTGCAGCCACTGTTCGAGCGGTGGTCCTGAACGCCGCCTGATCGCGCGGCCAGGGCACTGCAACCGGGCACTTTCGCACCGGCAGCACAACCAGCGGACCGCATGATGCAACTTGCACTCTTCGACCTCGACCACACGCTCATTCCCTTCGACAGCGGCATGGCCTGGACCCGCTTCCTGATCACGCGCGGCGTGCTCGGCGCCGAGTTCGAATCGATCTACCTCGAGGAGTGCAAGCTCTACGTGACCGGCGCACTCGACATCCACGCGCTGCATCGCACGATGGTCGCGCCGCTCGGGCGCCTGCCACGCGAAGAGCTTCGGAGCTTGCTGAAGGATTTCGGAACGGCCCTTCGGCCAACGCTGCCCGCCGGGGCGCAAGCCTTGGTTGAGCGCCACCGCGCAGCCGGCAACCTATGCTGCGTCGTCACCGCGACCACGCGCTTCATCGCCGAACGCTATGCATGCGGCTTCGGCATCGAACACCTGCTCGCGACCGAAGCAGCGGTCGATACCGGCGGCGCGCTGACCGGCGAGATCGACGGCCTGCCCTGCTACCGCGAGCACAAGCTCGCCAAGCTGCACGAATGGTTGCGGTCACGCGACCAAGGCTTCGGCGATTTCGACCGCTGCTGGTTCTACAGCGACTCCTTCAACGACCTGCGTCTGCTGCGCGCGGTGAGCGACCCCGTCGCTGTGCGTCCCGATGCCCGACTGCGTGCGCTGGCCGAGACCGAAGGCTGGCCGATCGAAATGCTCAGCGAAACGGCCGGCTGACGAAGCGCGAGCCGGCGAGGCCGAAGCGCCAGGGAATCTTCATCGCCTTGGAGATGCCGATGCGCGGCCCGACGACCACCGCGACCGGCCCGGTCGCCGGCTGCAACTCGAAAGGCGGTGCATCGAGCGGCAGGCCGTCGTGCTCGCGCGTGACGGCCAGCGCTTGGCACAGCCGCCCCGGTCCGGCACACAGCAGCCGCTCATCGGTCAGCCCCCGGCGCTGGCGCATCACGTGCAGACCGGCGATCGGCTCCAGCGCGCGGATCAGCACGCCCGCACCGTGTCCCGCCTCCCGGCACACGAAGTTCAGGCACCAGTGGATGCCATAGGAGCGGTACACGTACGCATGCCCCGGCGGGCCGAACATCGCGGCGTTGCGCGGCGTGCGGCCGGAGAAGGTGTGCGAAGCGGGGTCTTCGCGGTCATACGCCTCCGTCTCGACGATCCGGCCACCCACGCCGTTGATCAGCACGCAGGCGCCGATGAGCTGCCGCGCCACCTCGACCGAGGAAGCGGAGAAATCGATCGAAGGCGATGCGGCGGCCACGACGCGGCCGTCAGACGGAAGCCAAGGGCGACTACGGCCGAAGCCCAAACGCGTGCGGTCGCAAATTCGCGTAGAGGCCCTGGCGCACCGTGCCCGCCGGTGCGAGTCCGCGGCAGTGGAAGCCGCGTGTGTTGGCCAGCACGAGGCTGTTCGCCGGCGTGAGTACGGCCTGCGGCGGCTCGGCGCTCAGGCGGGCCAGATCATCCGCCCCTACACGGAAAGCCGAGGAACGCGCGCCGTTCGAGAGGACCTGGTGCCGCTCCCAGCGCCGGCGCCCACCGCCGCTGCGATGTGTGCCGGATGCGAAGAGCAACGGGCCGTCGTGCACGGTGACGGGCTCGAAAAAGTACCAGAGCTTGAAGGTGTCGTGGAAGGTATCGCAGTGCCATTGCCGCTGCGGGTCGGGATTGAGCGCTTCGTCGCCATGCACCAACTGGTAGAGCGAAAAGGCGTCGGGTTTCACCGCCACGCCGGTCAGGGCGCGCAGCAGGCCGCGCAAGGCGAGGTTCTCCGCAAAGGCGCCCAGCAGCAGTGGGCACCGCCTGTCTAGCGTGACGAAGCGATTGAGGCTGCCCCCGTCGGCACGGTCGAACCCGCCGTCGTTGGGCAGGCGGCGGCCGAAGCCGCGGCTCACGACGCGCGGGCTCGGCACCTCCACTTCATGCGCGGCGAGCCGCTGAGCGAATTCGCGGCGCGCCGGCTCGAGCAGCTCGGCGGGGAGCAGATTGCCTATGACCAGGAAGCCGTCGCGCCAGAGCCTTGCACGAAGGTCGGCTGCAGCCGGCCCGGCGCCGACGCGCCGCATGCGGCTGCACAAATCTGCGCCAATCACCCGGGCGCTGTGCAGGCCCAGGCGATTGAGCCGCGGCGAGCCGATCAGCGGGTGCTTGAAGCTCTTCTCGTTGGAAACGATGTCGATGAGCTGGCGCATGCGGCCTCCGCAGTTTCACGGCCAAATTCCGGCTCGCGGGTGTTTTGGCTATCGCACCGGCTGCCGCGCCCGGCTTCGCGGGCCAGGCATCTTTCATTTCCCACGGCCACGTTCCGGCCCGCGGGTGCCTTGCTTCGCAACGGCTGCCGCGCCCGACTTCGCGGGCCAGGCATCAGCCGTTGATCGCCGGTCGCACCACTTCGAGCTTGGCGCCGAAGCGCTTGAGGATGCTCTGCTCGATGCCCGCGGCGTCGAGCCCCAGCATCGCCAGCAGCTTGGCCGGGTCGCCGTGTTCGATGAACTCGTCGGGCAGTCCGAGCGTAAGCACAGGCAGCATCACGCCGGCCGCCTGCAGCGCCTCGAGCACCGCGCTGCCCGCACCGCCCTGCACGCAGCCTTCTTCCACGGTGACCAGTGCATCGTGGCTGCCGGCCAGCTTCAACAGCAGTTCGGTATCGAGCGGCTTGACGAAGCGCATGTTGGCGACCGTGGCGTCGAGCTTCTCCGCCGCGGCCAGCGCCGGGTACAGCAAGGTGCCGAAGGCGAGGATGGCGATGCGCCGCCCGCCACGGCCAGCCTCGCGTCGCACCTCGCCCTTGCCCCAGGGCAAGGCGGTGAGATCGTTTTGCGCAGCCGCGCCGGCACCCGCGCCGCGCGGATAGCGCACCGCCACCGGATGGTTCTGCTCGAACGCGGCGCTGAGCGCCTGTCGGCATTCGTTCTCGTCGGCCGGTGCTATCAGGCTGCAACCGGGGATGCAGCGCAGGTAGGCGATGTCGTAGGCGCCCGCGTGCGTGGCGCCGTCGGCACCGACGATGCCCGCGCGGTCGAGCGCGAACACCACCGGCAGGTTCTGGATCGCCACGTCGTGGATGAGCTGGTCGTAGCCGCGCTGCAGGAATGTCGAGTAGATGGCGACCACCGGCTTCAAGCCTTCGCACGCCAGGCCGGCGGCGAAGGTCACGGCGTGCTGCTCGGCGATGCCCACGTCGAAGTAGCGGCCCGGGAAACGCTTCTCGAACTCGACCATGCCCGAACCCTCGCGCATGGCCGGCGTGATGCCGACCAACCGCGGGTCTTTCGCAGCCATGTCGCACAGCCACTGGCCGAACACCTGGGTGAAGGTAGTCTTGCTTGGCGTGGCCGGCTTCTTGATGCCCTCGGCCGGATTGAAGGGCGTGGGGCCGTGGTACTTGACCGGGTCGGCCTCGGCGAGCTTGTAGCCGTAGCCCTTCTTGGTGACGACGTGCAGGAACTGCGCCCCGGGTTTGTCGCGCAGGTTCTCCAGTGTGGGAATGAGCGCATCGAGATCGTGGCCGTCGATCGGGCCGACGTAGTTGAAGCCGAACTCTTCGAAGATGGTGCCCGGCACGACCATGCCCTTGGCGTGCTCCTCAAAGCGGCGCGCCAGCTCGAACAGCGGCGGCGCGTTCTTTAGCACCGTCTTTGCACCTTCGCGCGCGGCGCCGTAGAAACGCCCGCTCATCAAGCGCGCCAGGTACTTGTTCAGCGCGCCGACCGGCGGGCTGATCGACATGTCGTTGTCGTTGAGCACCACCAGCAGGTCGGGCACCTTGCCGGCGTGCGGCATGCCGGCGTTGTTAAGCGCCTCGAAGGCCATGCCCGCCGTCATGGCGCCGTCGCCGATGATCGCCACCGCGCGGCGCGATTCGCCCTTGATCTGCGCCGCCAGCGCCATGCCCAGCACAGCGGAGATCGAGGTGGACGAATGCGCCGTGCCGAAGGTGTCGTACTCGCTCTCGGCACGGCGCGGAAAACCGCTGATGCCGCCGAGCTGCCGCAGGCTGGGCATGCGGTCGCGCCGCCCGGTGAGGATCTTGTGCGGGTAAGTCTGGTGGCCCACGTCCCACACCAGCCGGTCGCGCGGCGTCTCGAACACGTGGTGCAGCGCGATGGTCAGCTCCACCGTGCCGAGGTTGCTCGACAAATGCCCGCCCGTTGCCGACACGCTGGCCAGCACGTGCGCGCGCAATTCGCCGGCCAGTTGCTTGAGTTCGGTGCGCGAGAGGCCGCGCAGATCGGCCGGCGTTTCGATGGTGGACAGCAGCGGGTAGGACTTCATGGAAACATCAGCATTCACGCTCGACCACCTTGTCGGCCAGCACGCTCAGCCACATGGCGCCGGGCAGACCGCTGCGGGCCAGCGCGGCTTGCGCCTGCCCGCATAGATCTTCGGCGCGGCGCTGTGCCGCGTCGAGGCCGAGCACCGTGACGTACGTGGGTTTGTTGTTGGCGGCATCCTTGCCCGCGGTCTTGCCCAGCAGGTGCGATGCCTGGGTCACGTCGAGAATATCGTCGACCACCTGGAAGGCCAGGCCGATTGCCGAGCCGTAGTCGGACAAGGCATCCCAGGCATGCGCCGGCACCTCGCCGCAGGCCGCGCCCATCAGCACGCTGGTCTGCAGCAATGCACCGGTCTTGCGGCGGTGCATGTCGCCGAGCGCCTGCTCGTCGAGGGAGCGGCCGACGCTGGCCAGGTCGATGGCTTGGCCGCCGGCCATGCCGTCCTGACCAGCCGCGCGCGCCAGCAGGCCGCACAGGCGGGCCTGCAGGGCGGGCGGCACGGCCGCGCCGTCGAGGCCGGCAGGCGTGAGCACCTCGAAGGCCAGCGCCTGCATCGCGTCGCCGGCGAGCATGGCCTGGGCCTGGCCGAACTTCACGTGCACGGTGGGCTTGCCGCGGCGCAGCACGTCGTCGTCCATGCAGGGCATGTCGTCGTGAATGAGCGAATAGGCATGAATCAGCTCGACGGCGCAGGCTGCGCGCATGGCCGCTTCCGCGCTGCCGTTCACCGCCTCGGCGGCCGCCAGCACGAGCAACGGACGCAGGCGCTTGCCGCCGTCGAGCACGCCATAGCGCATGGCCACGCCGAGGCCGGCAGGGGCATGCTCCGGCACCCAGCGCTCGAGTGAGCGCTCCACGCCGGCCAGGTGCTGGCGCGACCAACCTTCGAATTCGTCGCGTTTCATGTCGCATTCCACGGCTGCAGCTGCCCGTTTTCCAGCAACTGCACCTGGTGCTCGACCGCCTCGAGCCGGCCGCGGCAAAAGGCAAGCAGGACAGCACCGCGCTTGTAGCTTTCGAGCAGTTGGTCGAGCGGGAGCTGGCCGGCTTCCATGGCGACGACGAGGCGTTCGAGTTCGGACAGAGCGCTCTCGTAGCTCTCGGGCTCTGTAGGTACGGTCTCGGGCAAGGGCTGGACCCAGTTGAATGGAGCGGATCGAAGATTGTAGTCAGCGGCTCGCCCGGGCCACCGGCTTGGGGGAGCCGTTTATGACAAGCGGCTTTTTCCTCGTGCAGCCGGCCAGTGAGTCAAGGCGAGCGAGCGCGCAAGCCGACCCTGCCTGCCCCTGCGAAAAACAGGCGCCTTTAGAATTCACGCCCCTGCCGCTGTACGGTCCGGCCTCGCGCTCTCCAAGCCGGCTTTCGGTGCAGGACGGCGCCAAGCCGCCTGCAGACGTCCCTCGGTCCCTTGAAGGAGATCCTGCGGATCATGTCCGACCTGAGCATTACCCGCGAAGCCCTGGAGCGCAGCCGCGCGCAGCCCACCGTGGCGGCCTATTTCGACGAGGCTGCGTATCAGCGCGAGCAGGAGCTCATCATCAGGCCCGGCCCGCGCTACTTGGGGCATGCCCTGTCGGTGCCGGAGGTGGGTGACCACCATGCATTGCTGCAGGAAGGCGAAGGCCGCGCGCTGGTGCGCACGTCGGACGGCATCGAGCTGATCTCCAACGTCTGCCGGCATCGGCAGGCAGTGATGCTGCGCGGGCGCGGCAACACCCGCAGCAACATCGTGTGCCCGCTGCACCGCTGGACCTACGATCTGTCAGGCCGGCTGGTCGGCGCGCCGCATTTCCCCGACGATCCCTGCCTGCACCTGCGCAATTACCCGGTGCAGCAGTGGAACGGCCTGCTGTTCGAAGCGCCCTCCGCGGCGCAGGGTAGCGCGCAGGCCGAGGCCAGGCCGCACGGTCGCGACGTGGCGGCCGACCTGGCCCGCCTGCATCTGCCCGCCGAACTCGATTTCTCCGGCTACGTGCTCGACCGCGTGCACTTGCACGAGTGCAACTACAACTGGAAGAGCTTCATCGAGGTCTACCTCGAGGATTACCACGTCGGGCCTTTCCACCCGGGCCTGGGCAATTTCGTCGCCACCGACGACCTGCGCTGGCAGATGGGGCCCGAGTTCTCGTTGCAGACCGTGGGCATCGCCCACCACGCCGGCGAAGCGCTCGGCAAGCCGGGCTCGGACGTCTACAAGCAGTGGCACGAAGTGCTGCTCAACCACCGCCGCGACGCCCACGAGGGGGTGCCGCCGCGGCACGGCGCGATCTGGCTGACGTACCACCCGACCGTGATGCTCGAGTGGTACCCGCATGTGCTCGTGGTTTCCACGCTCTACCCGCGTGGGCCGCGCAAGACGCTCAATCAGGTGGAGTTCTTCTACCCCGAGGAGATCGCGGCCTTCGAGCGCGAGTTCGTCGAAGCTCAGCAGGCCGCCTACATGGAAACCTGCATCGAAGACGACGAGATCGCGCTGCGCATGGACGCCGGCCGCGAAGCCCTGTGGCGTCGCGGCGACGACGAGGTCGGCCCCTACCAGAGCCCGATGGAAGACGGCATGCAGCACTTCCACGAGTGGTACCGGCGCCGCATGCAGGCCGCCCACCCCTGAGCGCCGAAGGTCCGCCCCCGGGCGACAAGGCGAGCGCGCCATCGGCAAGCGGGCGCGTGCGAAAGCCGATGCCCGCGCCGCTCATGATGGCGCTGGCCACGCTGCTGTTCGCGCTGATGGGCGTGTGCGTCAAGTTCGCTTCGGCGCACTACCCCACCGGCGAGATCGTGTTCTACCGCGGCGTGGTCGGCGCACTCACGATGGCGGTGCTCATGTGCCATGCAGGCACCTCCCTTCGCACGCCGGTGCCCGGCATGCACCTGTGGCGCAGTGCCTGCGGCGTCACCTCGCTGAGCCTGTGGTTCTACGCGATCGGCGGCCTGCCGCTGGCTACGGCGATGACGCTCAATTACATGTCCTCGGTGTGGATGGCGCTGTTCCTCATCGGTGCGGCGCTGCGCATGGGCGCGGAGCGCGTCGATCGGCGCCTGATCGCAACGGTGGTGATCGGCTTCGTCGGCGTCGCGCTGATCCTGCGGCCGACCATCGAGCGCGATCAGCTCGTCCATGGTCTGGTCGGGCTGGTGTCGGGCATGCTGGCGGCGATGGCCTACCTGCAGGTGTCGGCGCTCGGGCGCATCGGCGAGCCAGAAACCCGGGTGGTCTTCTACTTCTCCATCGGCAGCATGGCGGCAGGCCTGGCCATCACCCTGCCCTTCACCGGCTTGAGCACCGACCACAGCCTCGGCGGAGGCGCGCTGTTGCTTGCCGTCGGAGTATTCGCGACCGCCGCGCAGCTGCTCATGACGCAGGCCTATACGCGCGGGCGGGCACTCGTCAACGCGAGCTTGCAGTATCTGGGCATCGCCTACTCTTTCCTGTTCGGCGTGCTGCTGTTCGACGACCCGGTCACGCCGATCGCGCTGGCGGGCATCGCGATGGTGATCGCCGCCGGGCTCACCGCCACGCGGCTGCGCGTCGCGGTCGCTTCCCAAGAAACCGCCCGAACCTCTGCCGACTCCCGACGCCAATGAAGCTGCCTCACCCCCTGATCGACACGGCCGCGCTGGCCGCAGCCCTGTCGGGCGATGACGCCGAGCGCCGGCCACTGCTGCTCGACTGTTCCTTCGATCTCGCCGATCCCGGCGCCGGCGAGCGCAGCTATCAGCAAGGGCATCTGCCGGGCGCGCACTACCTGCACCTCGATCACGATCTGGCGGACCACACTCCGCCGGCGGACGGGCGCTTGCGCGGCCGGCATCCGCTGCCCACGCGCGAGGCCTTCGCCGCGACCCTGGGCCGCCTGGGGGTGACGCCCGCCACGGCTGTGGTGGCGTACGACCGGCAAGACGCGATATTCGCGGCGCGCGCCTGGTGGATGCTGCACTGGCTCGGCCACCGCGACGTGGCGGTGCTCGACGGGGGCCTGCCTGCCTGGGTCGCACTCGGCGGCGCACTCAGCCAACACATGCCCCGGCCGCAAGCGGCTGGGCCCTATCCCGTTGCCGCTTCGCTGGTGCCCGCGGTGGATGCCGGCGCGCTGCAGGCCGCACTGGGCCGGGTGCGGCTCATCGACGCGCGCGCAGCGGAGCGCTTCCGCGGCGACGCGGAGCCGCTCGACCCGGTGGCCGGCCACATTCCCGGCGCGCTCAACCGGCCTTTCAAGCACAACCTCGACGAGCACGGCCGTTTCCTCGGCCCTGGAGCGCTGCGCGCCGCGTTCGAGCCGCTGCTGGGCGGTCGATCCGGCAGCGAAGTCGTGCACCAGTGCGGCTCCGGCGTCACCGCCTGCCACAACCTGCTGGCCATGGAGGCCGCCGGCCTGACCGGCTCGGTGCTCTATCCGGGTTCGTGGAGCGAGTGGTGCGCCGATCCGTCGCGGCCGGTGGCACGCGGTTGACGATTTCCGGCCGTGCGGTCGAGTGACCGCGGCGGCAAGCCGCGACACAACTGGTAGTTCCTGCGACAGGCATGGGTTTTGCCGGCCCTGGGCAGGCCGCCACCGGTCTTTCCATGAGGACGCCCGCATGAAAACAAGTTGCATCCCTGCTCTCTTCGCCGCTCTGACCGCCGGCGCTTTCGCCCAGACCTCCGCCCCTGCGGCCGACACCGCATCCGCTCCTGAAGCCGCCCAGGGCGATGCCCCCTACAAGGTGGTCGACGGCTACAAGGTCGACCCGGCCACCCTGCAAGGCTTTCGCACCTGGCGCGCGGCCACCTGCGACCGCTGTCATGGTGCCGAGCAGGAAGGCTTGGTCGGTCCTTCGCTCATTGCGGGGATGCAGCGGCTGAGCAAGAAAGATTTCGTCGACATCGTCGCCAACGGGCGCTTCGTGCGCGGCGTCATGCCGGCCTACAAGACCAACAAGGACGTGATGGCGCACATGGACGAGCTCTACGCCTACCTGAAGGGCCGCTCGGACGGCGCCATCACGCGCGCCAAGGTCGAGGCGATGGACAAGTAGCCGCTCGATCCGCGTCCGCTTGTCCTGGAAGCGGCAGGCCGCCTTGCTCGACGCGCTCGATCCACAAGCACTCGCCACACGACGAGGGCCGGGCTTACCCTCGAGCGAGGCTGCAGCGAGTACCGGTGCTTGACCTGCATGCCGCCCTGCCGCACGCTGCGAGGGTCAGCAGACCGGCGAGGGCGTGCCGCCCCGCCGCATTCGATCCGGAGGGACGCCATGTACAAATGCATCCTCGTGCCGACCGACGGCAGCGACGTGACCGGCAAGGCGGTCACAACCGCCATCACGCTGGC
>NZ_JACDCW010000065.1 GCF_013817345.1 Methylibium sp. | reverse complement strand
CGTCAGGACCGCGTCGCCGAGCGGCCCGATCGCCTGACCGAGCGCGCCGGAGGCGCCGGCGGGCGCATCCTCGGCCTGCACGGCCTCGCTGCCGCCGCCATCCACCACCACCGCGCTGGCGTCGGGGCCGGCGTGGTGATGGCGGTCGAGATGGGCATGGGCATGAACGTGATGCGCTGCGCTGACGCCATGCACCGATCCGTCCACCTGCCGGCGAAAGTCCTGCCAGCCCTGCATCGGAGTCGCGTCGGCAAGGCTCTGGGCATGGAAGTGAACGGCGCCGATGCTCTGGGCCAGCACGCCCGCCAAGCCCTGCAGCGGCAGCAGGCAAAGCAGCACCCAGAGCAGCAGGCTCTGGACCTGCGGCCGTGCGGATCGCTGCAATTCATGGCGCATGACGGCGTCGCTGAGCAAAGGGTGAGCCTGACTCTACGCAAAAGATCGGTGCGCGGATTCATAGCTTCGTTGGCCGTCGCTCAAGGCACGCGACTTGCCGCCATCGAGGCGGCGCCATGTCGGCGCCGTTCATTTTTCAGGAGTACAGCATGCAGATGAATCAAGTCCAGGACAGCATGAACCGCATCGAGCAGTGCGCCGACGACGCCATGGCGGCCTTGCGCAAGACCGGCGGCTCGACCCCCGACGAGCTGCGCCAGTGCGTCGACGAAATGCACAGTCAGTCACGCCAGGCTCGGCAGATGGCGCAGCAGTCCAGCGACGAGGGCCAGATGGTCGGCTGCGTCGACGGCCTCGAGCAGATCGGCGACCGCGCCATGGAGGCTTGCCGCAAAGCCGGCAGCCAGGTCGATCCGCAGGTGCAGCAGGCCGTGAAGCGGGCGCACGACGAGATTTCCGGCCTCAAGAAGCAGATGCACTGAGGCGAGTGTCTGCACACGGCGGTCCGGGCGCGGGCAGTGGCAGCCGCCGCGGACTCCTCCCGGTGCCCGGTGCGCTCAGGCGCGTAAGCCGCCCTGCCCTGCCTGCCTTGCCGCTGCGAGACAGGCGCTGTTGCCGCATCGACAGGCGCTAGAACAAGGCCTGCTGCGCCGCCTCTGCGGCGGGCGGGCGAAAGCGGCTTACCTCCAGCGCAAACCGCTCGCCATCCAGCCCATGCCGCGCTGCAGCCTTGCGCACCCGCTGGCGGATCAGTTCGGCCCAGGGGCCGCTGCCCTTCATGCGGGTGGCGAAGTCGGCGTCGTAGTCCTTGCCGCCGCGCATGTCGTGCACCCTCGCGAGCACGCGGGCTGCGCGGTCGGGCACATGCTGCTCGAGCCACTGCCGAAACAGCGGCGCCACTTCCCACGGCAGGCGCAGCACGGTGTAGTGGATAGAACGCGCACCGGCCGCCGCCGCGGCTTCGACGATGCGCTCGATCTCCGGCTCGTTGACGAAGGGAATGATCGGCGCGATGTTCACGCCCACCGGCACGCCGGCTGCGGCCAGCCGGGCCACGGCCTGAAGCCGGCGCTGCGGTGCGGCGGCGCGCGGCTCGAGTCGGCGCGAGAGGTTCGAGTCGAGCGTGGTGATGCTGATGAACACCAGCGCCTGCCGGCGCCGCGCGGCCGGTGCGATGAGGTCGAGGTCGCGCTCGACGCCGGCCGACTTGGTGACGATGGTGAAGGGATGCTCGCAGGCGGTCAGCACCTCCAGCACCGCGCGCGTGATGCGCAGCCTGCGCTCGATGGGCTGGTAGGCGTCGGTGGCCGAGCCGATGTTGATCGGGCTGGCCTTGTACGAAGGCCGCGCCAGTTCGACCCGCAGCCGCTCGGCGGCGTTGACCTTGGCGATGAGACGCGTCTCGAAGTCCAGCCCGGGCGACAGGTTCAGGTAGCTGTGCGTCGGCCGCGCGAAGCAGTAGCTGCAGCCGTGCTCGCAGCCGCGGTAGGGGTTGATGGAGAGCTCGAAGGGCACGTCGGGCGAGTCGTTGCGCGCCAGGATGCTCTTGACATGCTCTTCGGTGACGGTGGTGGCCGGCGGTGGCGGCTCGCCTGCGGCTGCCTCGAGGCGCGGCGCTTCCCAGCCGTCGTCCACCGCCTCGCGCAGGTCGCGCTCGAAGCGGTGTGCAATGCGCAGCGGCGTGCCGCGGCCCTTGATTGGCGCGGGCGTCGGGGGAACAGGAACAAGCGCCATGCAGCACAGAATACTGTAGTTTTATCCAGTATTCAAAGCCTTCCCGCCGGCGTCGCTACGGCAGAACTGCTGCACCGAGTCAACCCGCGGACTGGCTGGCTTGCCCTCAAGCGCCTGCGATGACGCCATCCTGTAACGGCCGTGACGTCATGCGCTTTTCGAGCTCGTCGACCGTCAGGGCCGGAGCGAAAAGGAAACCCTGAAATTCGTCGCAGCCGGCCTGGAGCAGGAAGTCGCGCTGTGCCACCGTTTCCACGCCCTCGGCGATCACCCGCAGGCGCAGCGCCCGGGCCATCTGGATGATGGCCTGCGCAATGCCGCAATCGCTTTCGTCGCCCGGCAGGCCCTTGACGAAACTGCGGTCGATCTTGAGCTTGCTGATCGGAAAGCGCTTCAGGTAACCCAGGCTCGAGTAGCCGGTGCCGAAATCGTCGATCGCCAGGCGCACGCCGAGCCGGTGCAGCGCGGTCAGACGCTGCAGCGCCTCATCGGCGTCGCGCAGCAGGATCGATTCGGTGAGCTCGAGTTCGAGCAGGGTCGCCGGCAGTTGCGCCGCAGCCAGCACCGCGGCGACGCGCTCCACGAAGTCGGCCTGCTGGAACTGCAGTGCCGAGACGTTCACCGACACCGGCAACTCTCGCCCCTGCGCGCGCCACAGGGCGGCCTGGCGCACGGCCTCGCCGAGCACCCAGTCGCCGAGCGCGACGATGAAACCGCTTTCCTCGGCCACCGGAATGAACTCGCCCGGCGACACATCGCCCAGATCGGCGTCGCGCCAGCGCAGCAGCGCCTCGGCGCCGAGCACGGTCCCGCACGCCAGCCCGACCTGCGGCTGGTAGTACAGCTGGAAGTCGCCGTGCTCCAGCGCCAGGCGCATCGCGTGGTCGAGCTTCATCCGCGCGAGCAGATCGACGTTCATCTGCGGCTGGTAGAAGCGCAGGCCGGCGCGGCCGCGCTCCTTCACGCGGTACATCGCTGCGTCGGCGTTCTTGATGAGGTCGTTCATCGAGGTGCCGTCGTTCGGGTACATCGCGATGCCGATGCTCGCCGTGACGCTGAAATTCAGGCCTTGCAGCGTGAACGGCTGGCCCAGCACTTCGAGCACGCGCCGCGCGCTGGTTTCGGCGCCGCGCGCATCGAGCTGGCTGAGCAGCAGCACGAACTCATCGCCGCCCAGGCGCGCGACGGTATCGACCTGGCGCACGCAGGTCTTCAGGCGTTCGGCCACCTCGACCAGCACGCGGTCGCCGAACAAGTGGCCCAGCGAATCGTTGATGTGCTTGAAGCGGTCGAGGTCGAGAAAGAGCAGCGCGAACGGCGTCTGGTGGCGCTGCGACATGGCCAGCGCGAACTCGATCCGCTCGGTGAGCATCACGCGGTTGGGCAGGCCGGTGAGCGCATCGCTGAAGGCCAGCTCCTCGATGCGCTTGTGCGCGGCGACGGTCTCGGTCAGGTCCTTGAAGAAGCCGACGTGGCGAACGCCCGTGGCGCCGGGCGGGTCGCCCGCGTTCGCCGGAGCGGCCATGCGCACCAGCGAAACCTGGCCCGGCAGTGCGCTGCCGTCCGCGCGCCGGTGCCACAGCTCGCCTTCCCACACGCCGTGCTCAGCCAAGCGTTCGGCCAACGGCGCAAACCAGTCGCCGGGCGGTGCGTCGCCCGCGGAGCCGGCGTTCGGCAGTGAAAGCAGGCGTGCCGTCGGCAGGCCCAGCAGCGCTTCGCGCTTCGCGCCGGTGATGCGCTCGCAGGCCGCGTTGACCGTGACGATGCGATGCTCGGCGTCGGTGACGAAGACGGCGTCCAGGCTGGACTCGAACACCTGCGCCGCGAGCTGCAGCCGCGCGGCGCTGGCCAGCGGCTCGGTGATGTCGCGAAAGGAGCACACGCGCCCGATCGGCCGGCCGCGTCCGTACTGCGGCAATGTCACGCGCTCGAGCATGCGGCCCGAGCGCAGGCGCAGCCGGTCGACGCTGCGCGTGGCCGGCAGCAGCGGCGTTTCGGCCAGTTCGCGCAAGCGCTCGCTGAAGCGCACCTCGTCCTCGACCTGGCCGCGCATCCAGTCGAGGATGGCGCGGTCGTCGCGCTGCGTGAGCAAGGCTTCGGGCAAGGACCACAACTCGGCGAAGCGCTGGTTGCAGCCGCGGATGCCGCCCTGCAAGTCGGTCACCAGCATGCCGTCGTCGGTCGATTCGAGCGTGGCGCGCAACTCGGCGAGCAGGCGCTCGAGTTCGTCTTCCGCGCCGCGCTGCGCACTCTGGTCGCGCAGGCCCAGCACATAGATGGCCTGGCCGGGTCGCATCCACACGCGGTTGACGCGGCGCTCCACCGGCACGAGGCGGCCGTCGGCATGGCGCACCAGACTGTCGGAGTGGATGTGCCGGCCCTCGGGCGGCATGCGGCCGGCGGCCATGTCTTCCCAAAAGCATTCGTCTTCGGGCGTGGCGGCGAGTTCGATCACCGCGCGGCCGATCAATGCCTCGCTGTCCACACCGAACAGCGTGCCCGCCGCTGCGTTGGCGGCGACGATGCGCAAGCCCAGCGGCTCGACCAGGCACACCGCTTCGAGCAGGCTCTCGATCAGCGGTTGCCACACCGGCGGCGGCGAGGTCATGGTGCTCCCAAGGCACTGCGCGCCGGCCCCCCGAGGGGGAGCGACCTCGCCTCGAGGGTGAGTGCCGCGGCTCCGAGCCGACCTGCGTCGGCTTGGACTGCACGAACGCCTGACGCCTCAGGCGGAAGGCGGCTCGGCGGCGAAGTCATTTATCTTGCGCCTCAACCGCTGCCGTCATGAACGGCTCACGGGCGCGCTCGAAGAAATAGCAGATGCGCGGCCGCGGCGACAACCAATCGAGCGTGGCGCGCGGCAGCTGCTGGGGCTTGAGGCTGCGGCGGATGCCGAGTTCGGGCACGGTCTCCAGGTCTAGCGGCAGCGCCTCGTCGCGACTTTGCCGGGGATCGTGCACGAGCACCCGCGGCTTGAGCGGCCGCGCGGCATTCACGGCGATCACCATGGCATGGCGCTCGTCCGATAGCTGCACGACCGAGCCGGGCGGGTACACGCCCATCATGCGGATGAAAGCGCCGAACACCGCCGCGTCGAACTTGGACTTCATCTGGCCATACATCAACGCCAGCGCCTCGTGCGGCGTGAGCGCCTGCGCGGGACTGGCGGGGTTGCACAGGTTGTCGTAGCGGTTGACGAGCGCGACGATGCGCGCCGCCGCGCTCATGCGCTCGTTGCCGAGCTTGAGCGGAAAGCCGCTGCCGTCGGCCAGCTCGTGATGTTGTGCGACGACCAGCAGCGCTCCCGGTGCGAGACGCATCTTGCGCCCGAGATCGACGCCGTAAGTCACGTGCGCCTGGTAGAGATGACGCTCGGGCGCGGACGCGCCGGCCGGGTGCGCGTCGATCCAGCGCACGCGCTCCGGCAGCTCCAGCTTGCCGATGTCGTGCAGCATCGCGCCGACGCCGAGGTCGAACATCTCGGGCTTGCTCAACTGCATCTGCTGGCCGAGCAGCAGCGAGATCACGGTCACGTTGACGGCATGCATCGAGGCGCGGTCGCCCGCCCCTTCGCCGAGCAGGCGGATCGCCATCTCCGAAGCGTCGAGCAGGCCGCCGAGGAATTCCCTGACGCGGCTTTCGCAATGTTCGCGCGCCGCCTCGGGCTGGCTGAGCGCCAGCTCGAAGCTGCGCCGCACGGCGCGACCGGCTTCAGCGTACTGGCGCTCGGCATGCCGTGCGCAGACCATCTCCGCTTCGAGCGCCTCGCGGCGGCGGTGGCGCGCCTGGGCGTCGGCGTCGACCACAGGAGCCGGTGCGGCGGGTACAACGGCCGCTTCGGCGGTGGGGTCGCCGGCGGCAATGCCCGCGGCGGCCGGGTTATCGGCAACGCCACCCGGCGCCCTTGCCGCGGTCGGGTCCGAGGCTTCGGGGGCAGCAGCATCGAACGCCACAGCGCCTGCGGCGACCAACTCGCCGAGCGTGGCGGCATCGCTGCGCTGCGGCGAGAAGCGCACGCGAGCCAGCCCCAGGGCGCGCACCGCCTCGATCTGCTCGGCGGAGGCAATGCGAAAGCTGCTCAGCGGGAAGGGATGCTCCATCCAGCCCAGATCGAGGTGGATGTGCAGACCGATGCACAAGTGCTGAACGTCGATGCTGGGTCGCTCTTGCATGGATACGGCTTTGCCGGGGAGTTGCTCCGGCTTGACGGGTTTTCGGCCGGACGCAAGGGTCCTTGAGCGCTGCGTGTCCCGACCGGCTCTTCGCGTGGACAGGAAGTGTTTCAAAACGATTCCAGCTGTGTCGAATCGCGGCCGCGGTGCCGTCGCGGCATGCCCATTGCCAAGTGCCTGCACGTTCACGCATTCTCGAAAGGTCGTTCGCCATGAAACCGAAACTGCACACCTTCTCCGGCATGCTGGCCGCGATTGTTTTTGCCGGCGGCTTGTCCGCCGCTCAGGCCCAGACCGCGACGCCGGATGCGCCTGTGCCGCAGGCCCCGTCCACCGAGCAGGCCCCGCCCTCTGCGACGCAGCCCGGAGTCGGCACGCCAGCCTCCCCGCCGAATGGCGGTTCAGTGCAGGAGGGGATCACGATCGATCCGGACGAGGCGAAGGCCATCATGGAAGCCCGCCAGATGTGCAGCAAAGCCACGGATCCGCAAGCGCAGCAGGACTGCATGAACCAGGCGCAGCAGGACTACTACCGCGCCCGCTCCGGCGGCGGCGGTGCGGGCGGCAGTGGCTCGATGCAGCCCGGCCAGGGCGGCTCCGTGAACCCGCATTCACCCGCCGCCCCGGGGGGTGGTTCGGGAACCGTTGATCCTGCCGGCTCGCCCGGCCAGTTGCCCCGTCAATAGGCAGGCGCTCTTGCCGTCGAGCCCGGCAGAGCGAAGCGGCGCGCCGGTCGTCGTGGTCGGCGGCGGCGTGGCCGGCTTGGCCTGGGCGCTCGCGCTGGCCGACATCGGCCTGCAGCCCCTGCTCATCGAGAAGGACACTCGCTTCGGCGGCCGTGCGGCGAGTTGGGCCGACCCCGTGACCGGCGATGCGGTGGATATCGGCCCGCATGTGCTGCTCAGCGAATACCGCAACATGCGAGCCTGGCTGGAGCGCCTGGGCACGGCGCACCAGGTGCAGTGGCAACGCGACCGGCTGATCACGCTGCTCGACCACGGCCGCCGGATCCTGATGCATTCGTCGCACCTTCCGGCGCCGCTGCACGGCCTGCCTAACCTGCCGGCCGCCTTGCGCTGCGTCGGCCCGCTCGACCTGTTGTCGAACTACCGTGTCGCCTGGCAGGCGATGCGCATGAACGAGGCCGACACGCTGGCGCTCGACGGCATCGATGCCCTCTCATGGCTGCGAGCGCAGGGCGTCAGCGAAGCCTTCATCGGATGGTTCTGGGTTTCGGCATCGATGACGCTCCTGAATGTGCCGCTGCTGCACTGCTCGGCCGCCGCGTTGATGCGGGTCTTTCGGCAGATGGCGGGCCACAGCGGGTTTCATTTCGGCCTGCCGAAGGTCTCGCTGGGCGAGCTGTTCACCGAACCGGCGCTGCGTGCGCTCACGGCGGCAGGCGCGGAGCTCCGACGAGGCACCGCCGTGCGCGGCCTCGAGCTGCGCGACGGCCGGCTCGAAGCGCTGGTGTTGAACGACGGTAGCCGCCTGGCCGCCCGCTGCTGCGTGCTCGCTGTACCGCCGCAGGTCTTGCGCGAGATCGCACCGCCTGAATGGGGCGGCGCTGGCAGCGCGCCCGAACAGGCCACGCGGTTCGAGGGCTCGCCCTATGTCAGCACCTATCTGTGGTTCGACCGCAAGCTCACGAGTGAGCGCTTCTGGGCGCGCAGTTGGGTGCCGAACGACCTGAACAGCGACTTCTACGACCTGTCGAACATCCGCGGCGGCGGCCATCCCGACGCTCCCTCGTTGATCGCCTGCAATGCCATCCATGCACACCGCGCCTGGAACGCCAGCGACGAACAGATCGTGCGCAGTTGCGTGGCCGAGATTGCCGGCTACGCGCCCCTGGCCGCGCGGGCGCGGCTGCGCCATGCGGCGGTGCACCGCATCCCCATGGCGATCCCTTGCGCCTGGCCCGGCACCGAGACGGCGCGACCGCTCACGGCCACAGGCATCGACGGCCTGTTCCTGGCCGGCGACTGGACGCGCACCGGCCTGCCTGCCTCGATGGAAAGCGCCGTGCGCTCCGGCTGGCGGGCGCCGAAGCGGTGGCGGCTCGCTTGCGGTGGCCGCGCAGCATCGCCCGGCCGGTGCCCGAGACGACCGGCATCGCCGGCCTGCTGCGCCGGCGCAGCGAAAGCAGCGCAGCGCCCTTACGGCATGGGGCGCGGTGAGGGCGGCGCAGTGCGGCCCAACATCGAAGCACCGGCGGCCAGCAGCGAGGACGCCATGACGAAGCCGCTCTGCGGCATCGAGCGCATCGTGTTCCAGACCAGCTGCGGGCTGCGCGGCCCGAGCAGCTGCAACCGGCGGCGCAGCATTTGTGCGCCGAGTTCGCTGAGCCGCTCGCCGAGCAAGCGCTCGGCTGCGGGCAGCAGGGTCGTTTCCTCGTCGGCCACGTGGTGCAGCACGTCTCGCATCAACTCCATGAACGTGGCGTCGTAGCTCGGATCCGCCACCGGCATGACCATCAGCCGCTCGATGAGGCGGCGCATTTCGGCATGCTCGGGCACGCTCTTTTCGACCACCGTGAGATCGGGCCGCAATTCGCGCAGTGCCGGGTAGAAGATTTCCTCCTCGAGCTGGGCGTGGATTTCCAGTGACGTGCAGGCGAGCCGAACCAGCGCCTGCTTGCGGCCGCCGGAGGTGCCCGCATGCACTTGCTGGAAAGTGGCCAGCACATGGTTGTGGTCCATGCGGATCATGTCGGTGATGCTGGGAGTGAGCTGGATCGTCAGGGTGCGCATGGCAGGGCTCGCTCGATGGGTGTTTTGCGCTGCGGCAAGCCGCATTCCTGCGGCGCCGAGGTCCGAACGCCTCAGCAGAACTCGCCGAAGGCCGACGACACGGTATTGCGGCCCGCTCCCTTGGCCCGGTACAGGGCATCGTCGGCCGCGCGCAGCAGGTCGTCGAAGGAGACGATGCGGTCGTCGAGCGTGCTGACGCCCACGCTGACCGTGTAGCGAATCGGGCCGCCGCACGAGGCGACCCGCCGGGCCGCCACGCGCTCGACGATGCGCTGGGCCAACGCATGGCCGCCGCCGAGCGTCGTCTGCGGCAGCAGCACGGCGAACTCCTCGCCGCCCAGGCGGCCGACGACATCGGGATCCCGCAGCGCCTCGCCGGCAACGCCGACAAAACTGCGCAGCACCACATCGCCGGCCGCATGGCCATAGCAGTCGTTGATGGCCTTGAAGTGATCGATGTCGGCCATCAGCACCGTGAGCGCGCTCTTGTAGCGAATGGCGCGCTCGAACTCGTGATGCGCCAGCTCGAAGAAGCGCCGCCGGTTGGCCACGCCCGTCAGGGGGTCGGTATGGGCCAGGCGCAGCAGCGCCTCCTGGGCGCGCTTGTGCTTGGTGATGTCTTCGTGGCTGACAACGATGCGCCGTTGCTCATCGCCGACCGGCGTGATCTTCATTGCGAACCAGCGATCGCTGCGCAGCTGCGGGCCCGACGCCAGGCTCTCATCGCCCGGCTCGTCCCCCCGACAACAGCGGTATTCCAGCTCGAAGCCGGTCGAGCGGCCGGCCAGTACCGAAGCGAGGCCGCAGCGCGCGGCGGTCGCGGAAGCCGGGCCGAGATCCCGGAGCCTGCCGAGCACGTCGAGGTAGTGCGCGCCGATGAAGCGCGAACCGCCGGCGTGTCCGGCCTCAGCGGCGAAGCGATGCCACGCCGCGTTCGTCTCGAGAATGCCACCGTGCCGGTCGAGCACGGCCATGCGCGCCGAGACCGCGTTGAACACCGTCGCGCGAAGCCGGGGCCCGGAGCCCGCCTGCCCCTCGGCGACCCGGACGCCGGGCAGCTCGGAATCTGCGAGCACGCGCTCGAGCAGGCGCTGTTCGCGCAGCCGCGCCTCCATAAGGCTGCTGGTGACGAGCGACAACTCCTGCAGCACCGCACGGTCCTCGTCGCTGATCTGCCGCGCGACGCGGTCGATCACGCACAACGCGCCGAGCTTGTGGCCGCCGACCGTCAGCGGCGCGCCGGCATAAAAGCGGATGTCGGGCGCGCCGGTGACCAGCGGGTTGTCGGCGAAGCGCGCGTCCTGCGTGGCGTCCTCCACGACGAACACCTCGTCTTGCAGGATCGCGTGCGAGCAGAAGGCGACGTCGCGCGGGGTCTGGGGCACGTCGAGCCCCTGCGCCGCCTTGAACCACTGGCGGTCGGTGTCGATCAGGCTGACGAGCCCGATCGGGCAGCCCATCTGCTGGCCGGCCAGCCGGGCCACCGCATCGAAAGCGGGTTCCGGCTCGGTGTCGAGAAGGCGCAGGCTGTGCAGCACGTTCAGCCGCTGCGATTCGCCGGCAGGCAGGGGAGCGATCTCCATGCTGCGATTAAGGCCCCGCCGCCAGCTTTTGGCTATGGGACTTGCCGCCATGTCCGGCGAAGTGTCAGGCTCACGAGACACCCGTGTTGGTTCTGTTCGATTGCGTACCGTCGCAGAGGCCTAGCGTTGCGGCAGCAGAGCCTGTATCCCGGTCGGACCTCTGCGGCAACTTGTTCGTTTCACCGGGAGTACGCGTCGAACGACCCCGATCACTCGGCTGCGAATGCTGCGGCCCTACACTTGCGCACATGCGTGGTGTGCTTCGAATCGTTCTGGCTTGGCTGCTCGTCCTGGCGCTGCCCGTGCAGGGCGTCGCTGCGCAGGCAATGCTGTTCTGCGGCCCGATGCATTCGACTGCGGCCTTCGGCTCGGCGACCCCGACGGTCGCGGCCACGCACCACGACCATGCCCTTCATGAACACGGCGCCTCGCCAGCCGCCGTGGTGACCGAGGCCCACGCCCACGGCGCAATGAACGCGCACGCTCCGCAGCAAGCCGACCCGTCGAACGCCGAGCCGCAGGCAAGCGGGGAGGAGACGAGCACACAGCCCTTGCCGAGCGCCGAGATGTCCTCGGCCACGTGCAGCGTGTGTGCTTCGTGCTGCAGCATGGCGGCCATCGCGACCGCTCTCGTGGTGCCCGACACGCTGTCGTTTTCCCCGGTCTATACCTTGTCGCCCTTCGAGCCCCACGCCAGCCTCGCGGCCGGCGGCCTCGAGCGACCGCCCAAGCCCCGCCTCGCCTGAGCGGCTCCGCGCGCGCCTTGCGCGCCCGGTGGTGCCGCCAAGAACAGCCGCCTGCGTTTTGTGCAGGCGAGTCCATCGTTCTCCTGCGAGGCTCCAATGATCCAGACTCCCATTGCCTTTCGGCTCGCAACCGTCGTCGCCAGCCTGTTCATCGTCGCGCCGGCCGCAGCCCAGCCCGAATCGCCGACCCCGGCCCGGCCTGAAGCACGCGACCCCTTCGACGCCCGGGCGACCGTGCCGCCGGTGCGGTACCGCTCGGCCTTCTCCGGCTACCGCCCGCTCAGTGACGAGACGGTCGGCTGGAAAGAGGCGAATGACGAGGTCGCCCGCATCGGCGGCTGGCGCGCCTACGCCCGGGAAGCCAACGCGCCGGAGTCGCCGGCCAGCGCGCCCGCACCGGGCGCCGCCGGCGACTCGAAGGCGCCCGCGCCCGCCGAGCATGGCGGTCACGGCAGTCATGGCAACAAGAAAAACTGAGGAACGCACCGTGATCCCGAACACCCCGACCTCTCCGGCGCCGCGACCGAATGCGCGCTCGCCGCGGCCGCGATTCGTCGCCGTCGCCGCAGCCGCGCTGCTGCTCGGCGGCTGCGCCACCTTCAGTGCCGACGGCGGTTTCGCGCCGCTCGAACAGACCGCGCAGGAGCGCCTCGGCAAAGACGTGAAATGGGCGCGCAGCGCGAACGATCTCGACGGCATTGCGAGCCGCGTCGACGAACTGCTGGCGCAGCCGCTGAACGCCGACAGCGCGGTACAGATCGCGCTGCTCAACAACCGCGGCCTGCAGGCGAGCTATCAGCAACTCGGCATCGCCGAGGCCGACCTGGTTCAGTCGAGCCGGCTGCCCAACCCCGGCTTCAGCATCACCAAGCTGCGCCAGGGCGACGAGCGCGAGATCGAGCGCTTCTTCTCCTTCGATCTCGGCCACGTGCTGGTGCTGCCGCTGGCGCGCCAGGTCGAGAGCCGGCGCTTCGCGGCCACGCAGCGCAGCGTGACGATGGAGATGCTCGCGCTGGCCGCCGAGACCCGCAAGGCCTGGGTCGGTGCCGTGGCGGCGGACGAGAGCCTGCGCTACTCGCGGCAGGTCCAGCGCGCCGCCGATGCCGGGGCCGAACTGGCCAGCCGCATGGCCGCGGTCGGCAACTTCACCAAGCTGCAACAGGCCCGCGAGCAGGGCTTCTACGCTCAGGCGGTGCTGGATCTCGCGCGTGCTCAGCAAGCGCAGGTCTCGGCGCGCGAGCGGCTGACGCGCCTGCTCGGCCTGTGGGGAACGCAAACGCAGTTCGAGCTGCCCGAGCGCCTGCCCGATCTGCCGAAGATGCCAGCCGACCAGCCCGACATCGAACAGCTCGCCATGACGCAGCGCCTGGACGTGCAGTCCGCGAAGCTGCAGGCCGAGGCGACCGCCAAGAATCTCGGCTTGAGCAAGGTCACGCGCTTCGTCAACGTGCTCGAGCTCGGCTACGAGCGCAACACCTCCAACGAAGCGCCGCGCCAGACCGGCTACGAGATTGGGGTGGAAATCCCGCTGTTCGACTGGAGCGGCGCGCGCGTGGCCAAGGCCGAGGCGATCTACATGCAGAGCGTGCAGCGCGCGGCGCAGGCGGCCATCGACGCGCGTTCGGAAGTGCGCGAGGCCTATCTCGGCTACCGCTCGGCCTGGGACATCGCCCGCCACTATCGCGAGGACATCGTGCCGACCGCCAAGCGCATCTCCGACGAGAACGTGCTCCGCTACAACGGCATGTTCATCGGCGTGTTCGAGCTGCTCGCCGACACCCGCTCGCAGATCGCCAGCGTCAATGCGTCGATCCAGGCCCTGCGTGATTTCTGGATCGCGCAGGCCGACCTGGACATGGCCTTGATGGGCAAGCCCAGCCTCTCCGGCATGTCCGGCGCCTCTTCGGCCGCCATGGCTGGCGGCGACGCCGGCGCCGCCCACTGAACCCAGGAGCCTCACCCATGTTTTCCCGAAGAAACTTCATGCGCGGCGCCGGTGCCCTCACGGCCGCGGCCAGCGCCGCCGCCGTGAGCAAGGTGGCGATGGCCGCCCTGCCCGAGCCGGTGCTGCAGACCACGCCGGACACCATGCCGCCGCTTGTTCCCGAGACCGGCCGGCCCTACAACCCCGTGGTCACCCTCAACGGCTGGACCCTGCCCTGGCGCATGAACCAGGGCGTCAAGGAATTCCACCTGGTGGCCGAGCCGGTGGTGCGCGAGATGGCGCCCGGCTTCAAGGCTCACCTGTGGGGCTACAACGGCCAGTCGCCGGGCCCGACGATCGAGGTGGTCGAAGGCGACCGCGTGCGCATCTTCGTGACCAACAAGCTGCCCGAGCACACCAGCATGCACTGGCACGGCCAGCGCCTGCCCAACGGCATGGACGGCGTGACGGGCCTGACCCAGCCGGCCATCCCCGCCGGCAAGACCTTCGTCTACGAGTTCGTCGCTCGGCGACCCGGCACCTTCATGTACCACCCGCATGCCGACGAGATGGTGCAGATGGCGATGGGGATGATGGGCTTCTGGGTCACGCACCCGAAGGGCAAACACCCGTTGATCGCCGAGGTGGACCGCGACTTCGTGTTCCTGCTCAACGCCTACGACGTCGATCCGGGCGCGGCCACGCCCAAGATCATGACCATGCTCGACTTCAACCTGTGGAGCTGGAACAGCCGCATCTTCCCCGGCATCGATTCGCTCAACGTGCGGCTCAACGACAAGGTGCGCATCCGCATCGGCAACCTCACCATGACCAACCACCCGATGCACCTGCACGGGCACGAGTTCCTCGTCACGGGCACGGATGGCGGGCCGACGCCGAAGAGCACGCGCCAGTACGAGGTGACCAGCGACGTGGCGGTGGGCCAGATGCGGCAGATCGAGTTCCTCGCCGACGAGCCGGGCGACTGGGCCTTTCACTGCCACAAGAGCCACCACACCATGAACGCGATGGGCCACGACGTGCCGACCATGATCGGCGTCGAGCACCAGGGCGTGGCGCGCCAGATCACGCAACTGATCCCCGACTACATGGTGATGGCCGAGCGTGGCATGGCCGACATGGCCGAGATGACCATGCCGCTGCCCGACAACACCGTGCCCATGATGACCGGCGAGGGCCCGTTCGGCTCGGTCGAGATGGGCGGCATGTTCAGCATGGTGAAGGTGCGCCGGGAGCAGAAACGCGGCGACTACTCCGACCCCGGCTGGTACGAGCACCCGCCCGGCGAAGTGGCCTACGAGTGGACCGGCGCGCTGGCCGAGCCGGCGCGCTTCAAGGCCGAGGGCGGCTCGTCGATGCCCCTGCGGCAAAAGCCGGTGCAAGACACCGAAGTCAAGATTCGCAAGCCGACCGGGCACTCCGGTCACTGAAAGTAGACGACGACATGAAACAGATTCCGTTTCTCGCTGTCGCACTGCTCCTTGCGGGCGGAGCGACGGCCCAGCACGCCCACCCCCCGGGCTCCGGCAGCTATGCAGCCCTGGCCTCGCGCGAGATCAAGGCGCTATCGACCGAGGAGACCGAGGCCTTGCGCGCCGGACGCGGGATGATGCAGGCGCTGCCGGCCGAGCTGAACGGCTATCCCGGCCCGATGCACACGCTCGAACATGCGCAGGCGCTCGCCCTGAGCGCCGAGCAGCGCGTGGCCACCGAGGCGCTGATGACTCGCCACAAGGGAGAGGCTCGCCGGCTCGGCGCCGCCGTCATCGATGCCGAGCGCGCGCTGGAACAGGCGTTCGCGCGCCGCGAAGCCGATGCGCCGCGCATTCGCACACTGGTCGCGGAGGTGGCGCGACTGCGCGGCGAGTTGCGCGCGTCGCACCTGCTGGCGCACGTCGAGCAGACGCGGCTGCTGAGCGCCGGGCAGACCGAGCAGTACCAGCGGCTGCGTGGCTACGCCAGGAACTGATGCGGGATGACCCTCGGCAAGGCGATGCCGGCCACCCCGGGTCGGCGTCGTCAACGTCACGAAGCGTTTTACCCACTTGAAAGGACTCCCATGCAATTTTCAAAACATGCCCTCGCCGCCGTCCTGGCGGCACTCGCCACTGCCGGCGCAACGCCGGCCTTCGCCCACAGCGAAGATGCCCACGAAAAGAAAGCCGGCCCGGTCGTCAAGGAGCAAAAGGACTGGGGTATCGCCGGCGATGCCAGGAACGCCAAGCGGACGGTCGAGGTTCGCATGCTCGACTCGATGCGCTTCTCGCCCGAGAAGCTCGAGATCAAGCAGGGCGAAACCGTCCGCTTCGTCGTGAAGAACGCCGGCGCGGTGATGCACGAATTCGTCATCGGCACGAAGAAGGAGAACGACGCCCACGCCGAGATGATGATGAAGCACCCGGGCATGGAACACGACGAGCCCTACATGGCGCACGTGGCGCCGGGCAAGACGGGCGAGATCGTCTGGACCTTCAACCGGCCGGGCAATTTCGACTTCGCCTGCCTGATCGCGGGCCACTACCAGGCCGGCATGGTGGGCAAGATCAAGGTCGCCGGAACGAGCAATGCCGCAAGCCAGGCGCCTGCGCAAAAGCAGGCAGCACACAAGCACTGAGGACGCAGGGATCGCCCCCCGAGCGCCCGACCGATTCATCAACGACCCTTCGAAGGAATCTCTCATGAACAAGCTCTTCATCGCGACCCTCGTCGCCGCAAGCTTTTCCTTGCCGGCCTTGGCGGCCGGCGATCACGTGGTCGCTCAAGCGACGACGCCCGCGGCGACCGCCGCCGACATGACCGACGGCGAAATTCGCAAGGTCGACAAGGGCAACAGCAAGATGACCATCAAGCACGGCGAGCTCAAGAACCTCGACATGCCTGCCATGACCATGGTGTTCCAAGTCAAGGATCCCGCCCTGCTCGACAAGGTGAAGGCGGGCGACAAGGTGCGCTTCAAGGCCGAAAAGGCGGGCACCGCCTTCGTGGTGACGGAAGTGGAAGCCGCGAAGTAGCCCATACCGAGCATCGACCGAACCGCGCCGGACCGCCGCTGCGGATCGGTCCGACGCCCCCCGGCCCTGGCGGTCATCGAGCTGGGCGGGCGTCAATGGCCGTGATCAAGACGGCCAGCGCGGATGATCGTCGTCGATGACGTAGGCGTGCGAATGCCGCGGCTTGGCGGCGCCCGCCATGTGCGGATGCGTGGGCTCCAAGTCGTCGTGGCGGTGCTCGAGTGACTGCGGATCGTCTTTTGGCCACAGCCGCGTCGCCAGCACCACCGCCGCGCCGGCCAGCACGGCCAGCACGATGAAGCTCGTCGTGAGCCCGGCCGCGGCGCCGAGCCAGCCGGCCAGCGGATAGGTGAGGAGCCAGCAGACGTGCGACAGCGCGAACTGCGCCGCAAACAGCGCGGGGCGATCCACCGGCTGCGAAGAGCGGCGCAGCAGCCGCCCGGAAGGCGTCTGCGCCAGCGAATAGCCCAGGCCGAGCACGAACCACAAAGGCAGCAGCGCGGCATAGCTGCGCGCTGCCAGGCTGCCGGCCAGGAGACCGGCGGCGATCAGCCCGGCGCCGGCGAGCATCACCCGCCGCTCTGGCAGGCGGTCGAGCAGCCGGGGCAGCGCCAGCGCCACCAGCATCGAGCCGGCGCCGAAGGCGGCCAGTGCCACCGCGGTGGCTTCTTGCGTCAGGCCGAATCCGGACTGCACCAGCACGACGGTGTTGACGATCACCATCGCACTGCCGGCGGCGATCGCGAGGTTGAGCGCCAAAAGGCCCTGCAGGCGCGGCGTGGCCAGGTAGATCCGCAGGCCGCGCGTGGTGCGCTCGTAGATGCTGCGCTTGGGCGGCGCCACCGCCCGGGGCAGCACGACGGAGACCACCAGCACGGCCGAGGCAACAAAGCCGATCACCGTGCCGCCGAAGAGCTGGGGATAGCTCAACGCGGTGAGCAGCACGGCGGCCAGGGCGGGACTGGCAAGGCTTTCCATGTCGTAGGCCAGCCGCGAGAGCGACAGCGCCTTGGTGTAGTCGCCCTCGTCGGGCAGCACGTCGGGGAGGGTCGCCTGGAACGTCGGCGTGAATGCCGCCGAGGCCGACTGCAGCACGAAGATCAGCAGGTAGATCTCCCAGACCTGCGTCACGAAGGGCAGCAGCAGGGCCACCGCCGCACGGGCCAGATCGAGCGTGACCAGCAGCGCCCGCCGCGGCAGGCGCTCGGCGAAGGCTGCGGCGATCGGTGCGACGCCGATGTAGGCCAGCATCTTGATTGCCAGCGCGGTGCCGAGCACGGCACCCGCATTCGCTCCTGCGAGGTCGAAGGCGAGCAGGCTCAGGGCGACGGTGGCCAGGCCGGTGCCGAGCAGCGCGATGACCTGGGCGAGGAACAGGTGCCGGTAGGTCCGGTCGGACAGGACATCGATCATGGTTCCGACCGGCAGCCTGGCTCAGGTGTTCAGAGCACGCGCTTGATCGCCGTGTACTCGCCGCGGGTGTTCAGCGTGACGCTGACGTTTGCTTTGCTGCGGTTGCGCCAGAACCAGCCGTGCTTGCCGTCGAATGCAGCCTGCAGGACGCCCTTGTCGCCTGTGACCTGCAGGCCCTTGCCGTAGCCGTGATAGAAGTCCTTCGCCGCAGTCGGCGTGTCGCCGTGGGTGTCGTAGTTGACCGGGCCGCCGCGGGTCGTCCACTCGAAGGCCACCTCGGCGCCCTTGCGCATGTCGAGCTTGATCTCGGCGGCCTGGCCGGGCTTCAGCGTGACCGTCATCTCGTGGGTCTGCGCGGCCGGTGTCGCTTCGACCGGTGCGGTGGGCTTCGCCGGCAGCGCCTGTGCCGGAGTTGCGGGAGCCGCAGCCACGGGCGCAGGATCGGCGGTGGCCGGCGCCGGGCTGGCTGGCACCGGCTCAGCATCGGCCATCGGCGCCGGCGTGGCCTGCAATGGCCTCGCCTCGGCCACCGGTGCGGCTGCGACTTGCGCGGCTGCATCGGCATCGGCCGCTGGCGCGGCCGCAACCTGGGCGTCTGCAGCAGCGGCCTGCGCGGCCAGCGAAGTCTTGATCTCGCCCATCTCGGTGAGCCCGAGCACGCGGCCGATGCCGGTCGGGTCGATTCCGTACTCGGCGGGCAGGACGGTGGTGGTCAGCAAGGCGCCGGCCGCAATGGCGGCGAGCACGGTCGAGCGGACGAGCTGGCGCGAGCTGGGCAGTTCGGCGCGGGTGGGAAGGTCGGTGTTGTACATGGGAGGAAATCCTTGTCTGATCATCGTCAAGCGACGACGAGGCCGGTGAGCTGGTAGCCGGTCAGCGCAAAGCCGGCGGCCATCACGACGACGTTGGCGGCATAGGCGTTGCGCAGGAAGCTCGCGGTGCGGCGCCAGAAGCCCATGACGATCAGGATGGCTGTGAGCGCAAGCAGCTGCCCGATCTCGACGCCGACGTTGAACGCCAGCAGGTTGGGCAGCAGTCCGTCGGCCGAGATCTCGTACTCCTGGATCTTGGTCGCCAGGCCGAATCCGTGGAACAAGCCGAACACCAGAGTCGCCACCCGCGTGTCGGGTTGCACCCCGGACCAGCGCTGGAAGGCGCCGAGGTTGTCGAGCGCCTTGTAGACCACCGACAGACCGATGATCGCGTCGATCAGATAGGCGCTGACATTGCTGCCGAAGTACACGCCGGCCAGCAGGGTGACCGAGTGGCCGACTGCGAACAGGCTGACGTACAGGGCGACGTGCTGCAGCCGGTACAGGAAGAAGATCACCCCGAACAGGAACAGCAGGTGGTCGTAACCGGTGACCATATGCTTGGCACCCAGGTAGGTGAAGGCCATCAGATTGACGCCGGTGATCTCCTGGATGTAGCCCTTGTCGCCTTCGGCGACGCCGTGGGCGAAGGCGCTGGCGCACAGCACAAGGAAGAGGCTTGTGGCGATGAGCAGGGGCCGCAAGCGGCTTTGCCACGTGATCGTCGGCGAGCACCGGTCAAGGCTGAAACAGGGCAGGTCCATCAGAACTCCGAAGTAAAAAGGCGGCAGTGGGTTTTCTGCGACGGTGCGACCAGCGCGACGGGTCTGTGAGGCGGGCTTCTCGAATGCCAGCCTTCAACTCAGGCACCAGCCTCCTGGCCCGCGTCGCGACCGCACACGTTGGCGCTGACGACGACCCGGCGCTTGCCGTCCTTCCAGCCATCTGGTTCGGCCCGGGCGACGACGCATGATGCGAACGCGCAGGCGGGTGTGTTGCCGACTCCGAGGTGCGTGTTGCGCAGGAAAGCGCGCGCACCTCGCAGTGATTCAGGCGGTCAGGCGCGGGGGTCTGAGCGGGCCGTCGATGAACGGCTGCGGCGCCATGCTCACGCATTGCCGACTCGGCGCGCAGGAGCCGAGCGGGCCCATCGATGCCGAGACGGCGTGCAGCAACGCAACCGGCGCCGTCACGTGATCGACGAACAAGTGCTGCACCGATTCGTCGGAGTCGTCGAAGTGATGGGAACCGTCGTCATGGTGATGATGGCCTTCGTCCTGCCAATGCAGCACCGCGTGAGCGGGGTCCGGGGCGGCTTCGCCCATGGAGCCCGCCCGCGCCAGCGCCAGCGATTGCCAAAGCATGGCAAACAGCAAGGCGATGACGATGCCGGCGCGGTTCATGCGGCGCAGTCTAAGCGGGTCGCAAGCGTCCCCACGCCTGGTCGGTATTCGCAGCCCGCAGCGCGGCGCGAAACACCGCTGCGGCTAGCCGCCGACCCTGCCGTGTTGCTTCAGGCACCGAACTTGCCACTGCCGCTGCGATGGCAGCGGATCTTCGCTCGTGTTCCCACCGGACGGCCCGAGGAGACTTGGACATGTCGGCGACAAGCCCGCCGTACCGGCCCATTTCCGACTACGCCCTCATCGGCAATACGCACACGGCCGCGCTGGTCGGGCGCGACGGCTCGATCGACTGGTGTTGTCTCCCGCATTTCGACAGCGGCGCGGTGTTCTGCCGGCTGCTCGACACCGAGCGCGGCGGCTTCCTGCGCCTCGGCCCGGCCGGCGAGCACTCGTCGTCGCGGCGCTACGGCGAAGACGGCCCGGTGCTCGAGACCGAGTTCACCGTGCCGGGCGGGCGCGTGCGAGTAACCGACTTCATGCACAGCGCGCGCATCGCGCAAAGCCGCCTGGGCATCGACGATCCGCATTGCCACCGGCTGCTGCGGCGCGTTGACGGGCTGGCCGGGTGCGTGACGCTGGAGCTGACGTTCCGGCCGACCTTCGACTTCGCCCGCAAGCCGGCCGAGATCAGCCTCACGCCCGATGGCGCCAGGGCGAGCGCCACGGACGAGATCCTGCTGCTGCGCGTGACGCCCGCCGCGAAGCTCAAGCTGAACGAAGGCACCGTGTCGGCGCACCTGGACGTGCGCGCGGGCGAGCGGCTGTGGGTCGTTCTGTCCCATGGCGGCGCGCAAGCCGGCAACGATTCCCTGGTCGCAGCCGATCCCGAAGCGCTGCTCGAGGAAACCCGCCGCCACTGGCGCGAGTGGCAGGCGCTGTGCACTTACGAGGGGCCCTACGTGCCGCAGGTGCGCCGCAGCGCCATGGTGCTCAAGCTGCTCAGCTTCGCGCCGACGGGCGCGCTCGTCGCCGCGCCGACCAGTTCGCTGCCCGAGCAGATCGGCGGCGTGCGCAACTGGGACTACCGCTATTGCTGGCTGCGCGACGCGGCGCTGGTGCTGCACGCGCTCATGTCGATCGGCTACCACGAGGCGGCAATGGACTTCTTCCGCTGGCTCGAAGCCCTCGGCGAGAGCGAGAGAGAGGGCGACCTGCAGATCATGTACCGGCTCGACGGCGGCCGCGATCTGCCGGAGCACGAGCTGCATCACCTCGCCGGCTACCGCGGCTCGGCGCCGGTGCGCACCGGCAATGCGGCGGTCGGCCAGAAGCAGCTCGACGTCTACGGCCATGTGCTCGACGCCGCTCTGCGCTGCCTGGAAGAGATGAACGAGCCGATCCGCCCCGGCCTGCGCGCGGTGCTGCGCCGCCTGGCCGATCGCGCGGCAGCCTGCTGGCGCGAGCCCGACCAGGGGCTGTGGGAAGTGCGCGGCCCGCCGCAGCAGTTCGTGTCGTCCAAGCTGATGTGCTGGGTCGCGCTCGATCGCGCGCTGCGGCTCGAAGCCGCCGGCAAGCTGCAGGGCGACGTGCCGGGCTGGCGCCGCGAGCGCGATGCCGTGCGCGCCGCAATACTCGAGCAGGGCTACAACGCCGCGGCCGGCGCTTTCACTCAGGTGCTCGGCGGCAATGCGCTCGATGCCAGCGCACTGCTCATGCCGCTGGTGGGCTTCCTGCCGGCGACCGACGAACGCATGATCTCCACCGTGCGCTGCATCGCCGAGCAACTGAGCGCGCACGGCCTCGTCTGCCGCTACCGCAGCGAAGACGGCCTGGCCGGCGGCGAGGCGACCTTCGCCATCTGCAGTTTCTGGATGGTGGACAACCTGGCGCTGCAGGGGCGCCTGGACGAAGCCCGAGCGCTGTTCGAGCGCATCGCCGCCTTTAGCAGCGACCTGGGCCTGCTGTCCGAGCAAATCGATCCTGTGAGCGGAGAACTGCTGGGCAACTACCCGCAGGGTTTCACGCACCTGGCGCTGATCCAGTCGGCCCTGACGATCGACGCCGTGCAACGGCGGCAGCGCGAGGGGGCCGAACCGTGACGCGACCGCGCATCGTCGTCATCACCGGCGGTTCGGCCGGCGTCGGCCGTGCCGCTGCACGCGCGTTCTCCAAGCAAGGCGACTGGGTTGCCATCCTGGCGCGCGACGATGATCGCGTGCAGGCCGCGTGCGAAGAGTTGCGCGAGGCCGGCGGCACCGCGCTCGGCATCGCGGTCGATGTGGCCGACGCGGTGCAGGTCGAAAACGCGGCCGAGCGCGTCGAGCGCGAACTCGGTTTGATCTCGGTGTGGGTGAACAACGTCTCGACGACGGTGTTCGCGCCGGTCACCGAGACCACGGCCGAGGAGTTCAAGCAGGTCACCGAGGTCGCCTACCTGGGCGCCGTGTACGGCACGAAGGCAGCACTGAAACGCATGCTCCCGCGCAACGAGGGCGTCATCGTGCAGACCGGCTCGGCGCTGGCCTACCGCTCCATTCCCCTGCAATCGGCCTATTGCGCCGCCAAGGCCGCCGTTCGCGGCTTCACCGATGCGCTGCGCTGCGAGCTGATCCACGAGCGCTCCAAGGTGCGCGTGACCATGGTTCACCTGTCGGCCTTCAACACGCCGCAGTTCGAATGGGCGCGCAACAAGCTGCCGCGGCTGGTGCAGCCGGTCCCGCCGATCTACCAGCCGACGATCGCGGGCGAGGCGATCGTCCGGGCGGCGGGCCGCCCCAAGCGCGAGTGGTGGGTCGGCTGGCCGGCGGTGAAGGCGATCCTGTCGAGCCGTGTGCTGCCGGGCCTGGGCGACCGCATGGCAGCGAGCAGCGCGTGGAGCGGGCAGCAGAGCGAGGGGCCGCCCGCCGACTACCGGCCCGGCAACCTGTTCGCGCCGGTGCCCGGGGCGTTCGGCGCGCGCGGCCGGTTCAACACGCGGGCCCGCAAGCACAGTCTGCAATGGTGGTTGTCCAAGCACCGCGCCGGCGCTCTGGCCTTCGCGGTGCTCGCGCTGTCCGGCGCTGCGGTGGCCTTCATCGTCTGGCCCTGAGCACGGCGCCGAGGAGCACGGATGAGCGACGACGGCAGCAAGCGCGAAGTGGTGATGGTCACCGGCGCCGCCGGCTTCATCGGCCGGGCGCTGGTCGAGCGGCTGGCAGAGCGCTGGCGCGTGCTCGCGCTGGAGCGGCCCGGCTCGCCCGACGTGCCGCACGCGGCCGCGACTTTCGGCGTGGACCTTGCGTCGGACGACAGCGTGGGCGCCGCGTTGCGGCGGGTGCGTGCAGAGCATGGCGCGCGCATCGCCTCCGTCATCCACCTCGCGGCCTATTTCGATCTGGAGGGCAAGCCGCACCCCGACTACGAGCGCGTCACCGTGCGCGGCACCGAGCGCCTGCTGCGCGAGCTGCAGTCCTTCGAGCTCGGGCAGTTCGTCTTCATGAGCACCCTGCTGGTCCACGCGCCGGGGCGCCGCGGCGAGCCGATCGACGAGGACGCGCCGATCGATCCCAAGCTGCCTTACCGCGAATCGAAGATCAAGACGGAGATGCTCATCCGGGGACAGCGCGGCGACATCCCGGCGGTGTTCGTGCGGCCGGCCGGGGTGTACGACGACCAGGGCCACGCCGCCTTCCTCGCCCACCAGATCGCCCGCATCCATGAGCGCCGGCCCGACGGCCGCGTCTACCCGGGCGATCCGGACAGCGGGCAGCCCTTCCTGCACCTCGACGATCTCGTCGAGGCGCTGCTGCGCATCGTCGAGCGCCGCCACGAGCTGCCGCCCGAGGTGGCGCTGCTGCTGGCCGAGCCCGAGACGCCGACCTTTCGCGAACTGCAGGATGCCATCGGCTGCCTGATCCATGGCGAGCATTGGGAGACCGTGCGCATTGCGCCGAGCGTGGCCCGCCTGGGCGCGACGCTGGAGGCCGACGTGTTCGACGTCGATCCTTTCGTGCGGCCGTGGATGATCGACATCGCCAACGACCACTATGAAGTCGACATCTCGCGCGCGAGCCGGCTGCTCGGCTGGCGCCCGCGGCACTCGCTGCTCGAACACCTGCCCGAGATGATCCGCGCGCTCAAGGCCGACCCGAGCGGCTGGTACCGCGCCAACAAGCTCAACCCGGCGGTGGTGGCCGACAAGGCGCCGGAAGTGCCGGAGACGAGCAAACACGGCCAGGGTCATGGCCCCGGCCAAGCCGACATGAAGCAGCACATGCAGCAAATGCGCGACATGCACTTCGGCATGCTGTGGCCGCACTTCGTCAACCTGATGCTCGGCGCCTGGCTGGTCGGCAGCGCCTTCGCCTTCGGCGCCTTCGACGCGCCGGCCTTCGGCGAAGCGGTGCTGCGCGTGACGGCCGATCGCGGCCTGGCCGACCCTGCCGACAGGATGGTGTGGCTCGGCTGGAGCGATCTTGTGAGCGGCGCGCTCGTCATGCTGTTCAGCTTGCTGTCGCTGTCGCAGCAGCGCTTTCGCTGGGCGCCCTGGGCCAACACGGCGGTCGGTGTGTGGCTGCTGTTCGCGCCGCTCGTCTTCTGGTCCCCGAGCGCGGCGATCTACACCAACGACACGCTGATCGGCTCGCTCGTCATCGCCTTCGCGATCCTCGTGCCCATGATGCCGGGCATGAGCATGGCCTCGATGATGGACGAGTCGGACCTGCCCGTCGGCTGGAGCTACTGCCCTTCGACCTACCTGCAGCGCGTGCCCATCGTCGCGCTCGGCTTCATCGGCTTCGTGATCTCGCGCCAGCTCACCGCCTACCAGCTCGGCCATGCCGAAGGCGTGTGGGAGCCCTTCTTCGCGGGCACCGGCGGGCTCAACGCCACCGAGACGATCATCACCTCCGACGTCTCCAAGGCCCTGCCGATCGCCGACGCCGGCCTGGGCGCCGTGAGCTACGTGTTCG
>NZ_JACDCW010000162.1 GCF_013817345.1 Methylibium sp. | reverse complement strand
CATCGAAGCCGGCGACTTCAGGAGCCCCGACGTCAAGAAGCTCCACGTCGGCGGCTACTACCGGGCCAAGCTGGATCACAGCAACCGCTTGTTGCTGCAGTTCGCGCGTTATGGCGCCGAGACCGTGTTCCTGGCGCTCGAGGTCATCGAGAACCACGCCTACGACAAGTCGCGCTTCCTGCGCGGCGCGCCGGTCGACGAAGCCAAGATCGAACACGAACCCGGTGCCGATCCGGCGATCTTGCCCGCCGCCGAGGCCACGGCGCTGCGCTGGCTGCACGCCACGCGCGCCGAGTTCGAGTTGCTGGACAAGCCCATCGTCTTCGACGATGCCCAGGAGGCCGTCCGCCGGCTGGCAGCACCGGTGATCCTGGTCGGCTCGGCCGGCTCGGGCAAGACCGCCGTCACGCTGGCCAAGCTGCGGGAGGCGCAGGGCCGGGTGCTGTATGTGACCCAGTCGGCCTTCCTCGCGCAGTCGGCGCGTGCGCTCTATGACGCCCACGACTACGACAACCCGGACCAGGAGGCCGAATTTCTCAGCCTGCGCGAATTTTTGGAGACGTTGCGGGTACCCGCAGGCCGCGAGGTCGGCTTCAACTCATTCCAGGGCTGGTTCGACCGCCACCGCGCGGCGGCCAAGGCGCTGGGTGATGTCGATGCTCATGCGCTCTTCGAAGAGTTCCGTGGCGTCATCAGCGCGCAGCCTGCCGGGCCGCTCAGCTTGCCCGACTATCTTGCGCTCGGTGCGCGCCAGAGTCTGCTGGCGCCCGCCGCGCGCGAAGCGGCCCACGCCTTGTTCGGCCGCTATCGGCAATGGCTTGTCGACAGTGCGCAGTTCGATCTGAACCTGGTCGCCCACGAGTGGCTGGCGCTGGCCCAGCCGCTGTACGACTTCATCGTCATCGACGAGGTTCAGGACCTCACCGGCGTCCAACTCGCGCTGCTGCTGGCCAGCCTCAAGAACCCGGGCCAGTTCCTGCTGTGCGGCGACTCCAACCAGATCGTGCACCCCAACTTCTTCTCGTGGGCGGCCGTGAAGACACTGTTCTGGCACGGCCTGGCCGGCGACGCGGCGCAGCGACAACCGCTGCACGTGTTGCAAGCCAACTTCCGCAACACGCAGGCCGTCACGGGTCTTGCCAACACGCTGCTGAAGATCAAGCAGGCCCGCTTCGGCTCGATCGACCGCGAGAGCAACTTCCTGGTCCAGAGCACTTCGGGCGAAGCCGGCGAGGTGACGCTGGTCCAGGCCGGCGACGCGGCACTGAAGCAGATCGACGCCAGCACGCGGGCATCGGCGCGGCACGCGGTAATCGTGCTGCGCGACGAGGACAAGGCCGCGGCGCGCGCGCAGCTGCGCACGCCGCTGATCTTCTCGGTGCACGAGGCCAAGGGATTGGAGTATCCGCATGTCGTCTTGCTGGGTCTGGTGTCGGGCCAACGTGCGGCCTATGCCGAGGTCTGCGAAGGCGTGACGCCGCAGGACCTGCAGCGTGACGAACTCGACTACCGCCGCGCCAAGGACAAGGGCAACAAGTCGCTGGAGCTCTACAAGTTCTACGTCAACGCGCTGTACGTGGCGATGACGCGGGCCGTGCAGAGCCTGACGCTCATCGAAAGTGATACCGGCCATCCGCTGCTCGGCTTGCTGGGCCTCAATGTCGGCGTGGTCCGCACCGGCGCGACCCAGGCGTCGTCCAAGGAAGAGTGGGCGCAGGAGGCGCGCAAGCTCGAACTGCAAGGCAAGCAAGAGCAGGCCCGCGCCATCCGCGAATCCTTCCTGCAAGGCAAGCCGGTGCCCTGGGCGCCGTGGAGCCGAGAACTGATCGAAGATCTCGCGCCGAAGGCGCTGGACCGCGGCAACCCGAGTGCCAGGCTCAAGCAGACGCTGCTGGACTATGCCTTGTGGCACGGACAGCAGTCGTGGGTCGAGCAACTCGCCAAGGCGCAGTTCCAACCCGCACGCGGCCTGGCGCCGGACGGCGACTTTGGCTGGATCGGCGACGCTGCGATGTTGGGCGTGCGGCTGACCGACCACGAGAAGCAGCAACAGCTCGCGTTGCGAGCAGTGGCTGCGGTTCGGCAGCGCCACCTGCAGCCTTACACGGCGAAGAATTTCAAGGACATCCTGCGTCTGTGCGACGTGCACACCGTCGATCATCAGACCCCTGCCGGCGCCACCCAGTTAATGCTCGCGGCAAGGGCCGGCAACGCGGCCTTGGTCGAAGCCCTGCTCGAGCGGGGCGCCGAGCCGAAGGCAGAGGACGAATTCGGGCAGACCGCCTGGCAGCACGCCGTGAACCGTGCCATCGAGGAGCCGGCCTTCGCCAAGAGTTCATTGGCGGCGATCTTCGACCGCCTGGCGCCGGCGGTGATCGACGTGCAGGTCGATGGCCGGCTGATCCGCATCGAGCGACACCAGGGCGAGTACTGGGTGCTGACGCTGATGCTGGCCGGGCTCAAGACCCAGTGGTCGTACTGCGCCGTGCGCTCGCAGCCGCCGTGGAAATTCGGCGAAGGCTATTTCGCCGAACAACTGCACCAGGTGCTCGAAGGCCTGCCGCCGCATCTGTGGAAAGAAAAGCGGCGCAAGCGCAGCTATGTCAATCAGGTGCTGGCCCGCGCCGAGGTCGAGAGTGCATACAAGCCGGCGCGCAAGCTGTGGGCACGCACACGCAACGGGCACTACCTGCTCAACCCCGGGATGCTCTTGCGAAACGGCGAGGGCTGGGTGCCGGTCTACGAGGCGCTCAGGTTGGACTGGATTGACCGCGGAACAGGAACCGACGAGCCGTACAACGTAAGGCCGGTGGCCAGAGTACAGAGGTTGAATGCGAGGCTCTTAGGCCAAGAGGTTGAGCTCTTCTGACCGCGCCGGCGCCACTGGACTCGGAAGGGGCACGGTGCTCAGGAGGACTTGTTGGCGGCGGCCATGTCGGGTTTGAAGTGACCGAATCTACGCTTTGAAATCCGGCATCCGGCATCCGGCCATCTTTGGCGCTCCCCATACTTATCAGATCTGGCTGTCCATGACCGACAGCCTCCGTGCAAGCTCATATCGACGGTGGCGCCGGCGCCCGCGCGCATGAACTTACCCGTGGAGGCGCTGGCAGACCTGCATATGTTGCTGTCCCAGCAAGGACTTCGACGAAGCTTCTCGGGTGTTTCCCACACCTGCGAGGCGCGCCATGACCCATGTACCCAGACCGCATCAACTGCCGACGACATCGGCACCGCGAACGCCACAAGCCCAGCGTCAACTGTGCATCGCGTTCGAGTCCCCGGTGCTCCAAGACCTGGACCCGAGCGAACGGAACAAGGTGGTCATGCAGCTGGCGCTCCTCCTGTTGCAAGCAGCCGGCGTTCCGGCCGCAGGAGGTGACGATGACGAACGTTGATCTGTTGCCGGCCACCGTGCTTCGGCGCAAGGCCGTCGCCTATGTGCGCCAGTCGACTCAGACGCAAGTCCAGACCAACCTGGAGAGCCAACGTCGCCAGTACGACCTCGTGGAGGAAGCCCGCCGCCGGGGATTCGCCCAAGTCGAGGTGATCGACGACGACCTCGGCCGTTCCGCCAGCGGCTTGCCGCCGACGAAGTCCACTTCCCGCGGCCATCGGACGGCAAGAAGATGGTGAGCTTCGACTGGACGGCGATCCGGTACCGCAACGTGCTCTCGGTGCTCAAGAATCCCTTCTACGCGGGGGTCTATGCATACGGCACGAGTGAGAAGCGCACGACCCTCGTGGAGGGTCGGCTTCGCAAGACGTACAAGCACGGCAAGCCGGTCGATCAGTGGGATGTGATGCTCAAGGAACACCACGAGGCCTACATCGACTGGGCCGAGTTCGAGCGCAATCAGAAGCAGCTTGCCGTCAATGCCTACGGGTTGTTGCGCGCCGTCGAGCCCATGGCAATCGAAGCCGCGCTGCAGGCTGAACGGAGGCACATGGAAGTCCAGGCTGACCAACGGCGCATCGTCGAGCTCAAGCTACAGCAGGCGCGCTACGAGGCCACGCTCGCTGAGCGCCGCTATGCGGCATGCGATCCGGACAACCGGTTGATCGCGGCACAGCTCGAGAAGAGCCGGGAGGGCGCGCTGCAACGCGTGCTGGCCTGCGAGCAACGCTTGAACTCGGTCGAGCAGGCGCAGTCCTCATCCAGGCCCGATTTGGCCGGTCTCGCCGAAGATCTCGCAGCGGCATGGGATGCGCCGGGCATGACGATGCGAGCGCGCCAGCAGCTGCTGCGCACCCTCGTCAAGGATATCGTCGCCGATGTCGACGATGCGACCCGCGAAGTCGTACTGACGATTCACTGGCGCGGCGGTCAGCATTCGCAAGTGAGGGTGACCAAGCCACGCTCTGGCGAGCACGGCTGCCGTACGCCGAACGAGGCTCTGGCCGTCATGCGCAGCATGGCGGGCGAGTGGTCTGACGAGCACGTCGCCGCGACCCTCAACCGCATGGGCCCTCCCACCGGTCGGGGCAAGACATAGACCGCGCATCGCGTGGGCTCTGTGCGCATGGTCAACGACATACGGGCGTACCGATCGGCGCACAAGGATGGCGACTGGCTGACCATGTCGGAGGCCGCCGCCAAGCTCGGTGTCAACAACCACCGCATTCGGCGCCTCATCACGGACGGACTATTGCCTGCCGAGCAGGTTGTGCCGCGTGCCCCGTAGCAGATTCGGGCAAGCGATCTGCTAGCTCAGAAGATCATCGACGCTGCTGCGCGAACAGATCCCGTGTCGCATCGTTTTTAGCGGGGCTTCTTCTTCCTTGTCTTCGGCTTCGGCGCTACCGACGTGCCGCTCCAAAAGTCGACGATTTGTTTGGCAGCTTCCGCCTGTATTGCCGCGACCTCACGCTTGCCGGCGGCTGTTGCCTGACCGCGGGCAGTGTTCGTGACCTTGTTCGCAGCGCTGAGCCAGGCGCTCATGAAGGGATTCTTGGTCGTCCAGGGGTTGCGCATGGCACCGTTCCATTGATGAGTACGGAATGATGACGGCCTCAGTCGGCGATGTCAGTCGTTCAAGAGCCTTGTCAGGTGTCGTCTGTCTCCTACGTCCTTTTCGGACCAGGGGACGCGCATGGCCTTCAAATGGCCGAGCGATACGACAAGTCCCGTCGCTGCAAGTCGATGAGGTCACGACGCCGACAGGCGAGGTGGCTAGCAGCCACCGTAGTTCTTGCGTCCGCTTGCCGTGATGGTGTACGTCCCGCCGCGTGGGCCGGTGTAGCAGGTTGGTCGGGCTTGGAC
>NZ_JACDCW010000064.1 GCF_013817345.1 Methylibium sp. | reverse complement strand
TGCCGGCACCGTGCCTTTGTTTTACCGGTCCGGGCGCAGTTCGCCGTTAAGGCAGATTGCGTCCGGTGCTCCATCAGCCTTATCGGTGTAACGAGCCGAGGGTATTGACAGGAAGACCTGATGCAAACCAATCTACTCAAGCCCAAAGCCATCAATGTCGAGCCGCTGAGTGCAGCGAAGGGCGCTCACCGCGCCAAGGTCACGCTCGAGCCTTTCGAGCGAGGCTACGGTCACACACTGGGCAACGCGCTGCGCCGCGTGTTGTTGTCGTCGATGGTCGGCTATGCGCCTACCGAAGTGACGATTGCCGGCGTGCTGCACGAGTACTCCGCCATCGATGGCGTCCAGGAAGACGTGGTCCACGCCATGCTCAACCTCAAGGGCGTGGTATTTCGCCTGCACAACCGCGACGAGGTCACGCTCGTGTTGCGCAAGGAAGGCGAAGGCCCGGTCGTGGCCGGCGACATCCAGACGCCGCATGACGTGGAGATCATCAACCCGGAGCACGTGATCGCGCACCTGTCGCAGGGCGGCAAGCTCGACATGCAGATCAAGGTCGAGAAGGGCCGCGGCTACGTGCCCGGCACAATGCGCCGCTTCGGCGACGAGCCAACCAAGGCGATCGGCCGTATCGTGCTCGACGCTTCGTTCTCGCCCGTGCGCCGCGTCAGCTACACGGTGGAAAGCGCTCGCGTCGAGCAGCGCACCGACCTCGACAAGCTGGTCATGGAGATCGAGACCAACGGCGCCATCACGCCCGAGGAAGCGATCCGCGCCTCGGCCAAGATCCTGGTCGAGCAGCTTGCGGTGTTCGCGCAGCTCGAAGGCTCTGAAATCAGCGGCATCCTCGACGCTCCGGGCACGCCGCGCAGCTCGCAGTTCGATCCGATCCTGCTGCGTCCGGTCGACGAGCTCGAGCTGACCGTGCGCTCGGCCAACTGCCTGAAAGCCGAGAACATCTATTACATCGGCGACCTGATCCAGCGCACCGAGACCGAGCTGCTCAAGACACCGAACCTCGGCCGCAAGTCGCTCAACGAGATCAAGGAAGTGCTGGCCTCGCGTGGCCTCACGCTGGGCGCGCGGCTGGAGAACTGGCCGCCCCAGGGGCTGGATAAGCGTTAAAGAAGGAAGGGCTGCGATTGCCGCAGCTCCCGGTGCACCCGCCAGTACCTGATCCGGCTGGCGGCAATCAGCAAGTCAAGAAAGGAAAGCACCATGCGTCACCGTCACGGACTCCGCAAACTCAACCGCACTTCCGAGCACCGCCTCGCGATGCTGCGCAACATGGCCAACTCGCTCATCACCCACGAGGCCATAAAAACCACGGTACCAAAGGCCAAGGAACTGCGGCGCGTCGTCGAGCCGCTGATCACCCTGGCCAAGGACGCCACGCTGGCGAACCGCCGCCTGGCCTTCGACCGCACCCGTGATCGCGCCGTCGTCACCAAGCTCTTCGGCGAGTTGGGTCCCCGCTACCAAGCGCGCCCGGGCGGCTACACGCGCATCCTCAAGATGGGGTTTCGCGTCGGCGACAACGCACCCATGGCTTTCGTCGAGCTGGTTGACCGGCCCGAGCCTGCTGCTGCAGCGGCCGACGACAGCGCCGAGTAAAGCCGGCGAGGCGGTCGGCTTGCTCAGCTTGCGAGTCAGCTGCCTGGCTAGCATGGGCAGCTCCAAGCCCGCTCAGCGCGAGGAGAGACAAAGGCCGGCATCAGCCGGCCTTTTGCATGGCGTCCCGGTTTGTTGCGCAGGACCAGCTCACACTGGTGCCAAGCCTGCTTGCCGCCGGCAGGTCTTCGCGGAACACTTGCCCGTCACGGCGGTCAGACTCGTCGGGCTTGCCCAATAGGTGCCGCTGCCTTAGCGGTTGAACGGATCCTCTGATGTCCCTGACTTCTCTGCTGCCGCGTCTGGTATTTGCGCTGCTACTGTGCGCTCCCGGCCTTGCCGCCGCGGCCGAAGACTTCCTGCCGCCCGAGGAGGCCTTCCGCTTCGATGCTCGCGCGATCGATGCGCGCACCGTGGAGATCGGCTTCACCGTCGCCGACGGCTATTACCTCTACCGCGAGCAGTTCGCTTTCGAGGCCGATGACGACACGGTCATGCTGGGCGAGGCGCAGATCCCGCCGGGCAAGATCAAGTACGACGAAACCTTCGGAAAGGACGTCGAGAGCCATCGCGGCCGTCTCACCATTCGCCTGCCGGTGAATGCCGCGCCGGCCGCCTTCACGCTGCGCGTGACCAGCCAGGGATGTGCCGATCAAGGCCTGTGTTATCCACCGATGCAAAGCGTCGCGCGGGTGCAGCTCGCCGGCTTTGGCGGCAACGGCAGCGTCCAGGTGTTGTCGGAGCGCGCCGGCGGCGTTTCCGGCGTGCCGAATGCGGACCGCAGCGGCGGCTCGGCGGCAACCCCCCGGACGACTTTTGGCAGCGGCGAACCCGGCATCGACTCAGCCCTGCGTGGCGGCAGCTTCTGGATCGTCGTTGGCGTGTTCTTCGTCGCTGGGTTGCTGCTGTCATTGACGCCGTGTGTGCTGCCGATGCTGCCGATCCTTTCTTCCATCATCGTCGGGCAGGGCAGCCGGGAGGGCGCGCGCGCGCGCGGCTTTCTCCTTGCACTGACCTATTCGCTGGGCATGGCGCTGGTTTACACCTTGCTCGGCGTGGCTGCGGGCTTGGCCGGCGAGGGGCTGGCGGCCGCGCTTCAGAATCCGTGGGTGCTTGGGAGCTTTGCGGTGCTGCTGAGCGTGCTGGCGCTGTCGATGTTCGACGTTTTCCAGCTGCAGTTGCCGGCTTCCGTGCGCGAGCGGCTCACCACCACTTCGAGCCGCCTGCAAGGTGGCCAGCTTGCTGGCGTGTTCCTGATGGGCGGGCTCTCCGCGCTGATCGTCAGTCCCTGTGTCGCGGCACCGCTGGCCGGCGCCTTGGTCTACATCAGCCAGACCCGCGATGTGGTGCTGGGCGCAACGGCCTTGTTCTCGCTTGCAGCAGGCATGAGCGTGCCCTTGCTGCTGCTGGGTGCCTCAGCGGGAGCACTGTTGCCCGGAGCCGGGCCGTGGATGGGCACGGTCAAGCGCTGCTTCGGGCTGTTGCTGCTGGGCGTCGCCTGGTGGACCGTGGCCCCGGTCCTGCCGGCCGCACTGGTGGTTGCAGGCTGGGGCGTACTGCTGCTCGGTGCCGCAGCCCTGCTCGGCGCGTTCGACCGCCTGCCGCAAGCAGCCGGTGCTACGTCGCGGCTGGGCAAGGCCGGCGGTCTGGCGCTTGCCATTGCCGGCGCCGTACAGATCGTCGGTGCGAGCGCAGGGGCGCATGACCCGCTCCAGCCTTTGCAGCCGTTTGCACGGGGGCCGATTGCGGCGCTTCCATCGGCCTCCCTCGACCCCTCCGGAGCGACGGTGACGCACTCGGCGGGGGGCGTGCTTTTCACGCGGGTCGCGTCCGTCGAGGAACTCGACGCTGTTCTGCGCAGTACAAGCCGGCCGGTGATGCTCGATTTCTATGCGGACTGGTGCATCAGCTGCAAGGAAATGGAGCGTTTCACGTTCACGGACGCGGACGTGCGCGCCCGGCTCGACAAAGCATTGCTGCTGCAGGCAGACGTCACGCTCAACAGCGACGCTGACCGGGCGCTGCTCAGGCGCTTCGGCTTGTTCGGCCCGCCCGGCATCGTTTTCTTCGACGCCGATGGCCAAGAACTCGCAACGCGTGTCATCGGTTATCAGAACGCCAGCCGATTCGCGCAGAGCCTTCAAGCCGCAGGCCTTTGAAGGCGTCGAACACAGCGTCTGGGTGCTATACTTTTCGCTTCAGTCGCGGGGTGGAGCAGTCTGGTAGCTCGTTGGGCTCATAACCCAAAGGTCGCAGGTTCAAATCCTGTCCCCGCAACCAATTTCGAGACCCGCCGACCGCTGCGACAAGCAGACGCTCGGCGGGTTTTTCAATTTCGGCCGAGGGTTTCGCCGGCCCACCGGCAAGAAAGCGCCCACTTTGCAGTGGACGTTTTCATTTGCGAACTGTGTTGCGTCCACACGGGAAATCAAGTGAAGCCGCGCGCCCGAGCGGAGTTGCTGGCGGCTCGAGCAGCTCTCGCATCCGGTTCGTCGTATTCAGTTGCGGTAGCTCGCCCGGCCTTATGGCGCCGTAGGCCGCTGTTGCTCGCCGAGTGCCTGCGCTGAAACAAGCAGCGCGCGTGTGAGCAGCTCGACGCCCTCAGCCTCCAACTCGAGCGGAAACGTCTTGCCGTTGGCCATTGCCAGTTCGAGCAATACCGCGGTGCCGTCATCGGAGAGCACCACTTGCTTGATGCCGGTACAGCGAAGGGGAGCCATGGAGGTCATCGTTGTTCTCTTGCCGAAGTGAAGGTTGCGCATCCTGCCATGCCGCTTGGCGCGCCGAGCTCGGCCTGGAGCTATGCCCGTCGTTCAATCAGCGTGCGATCGCTACGTCACTAGCAGCCGTTGTCGAGGCGCTGTCTGGCTTCTTAGGCACCAGTTCCACGCCATGCCGCACCGCGATGATCTCGGCCAGGATGGCAATGGCGATCTCGGCCGGCGTCTTGCCCCGCAGGGGCAAACCGATCGGCCCGTGCAAGCGTGCAATTTCATCGGGCGTGAGATCAAACAAGGCGAGCCGCTCCTTGCGCTTGGCAGTGTTCCCACGCGAACCCAGGGCGCCGACGTAGAACGCCGGTGATTTCAGCGCTTCGAGCAACACCATGTCGTCGAGCTTGGGATCGTGGGTGAGTGCCACCACAGCGCTGTGCGGGTCGAGCTGCAGTTCCAGCGCCAAGTCATCAGGCATGGACCGGCTGAAGTGCGTGCCGGGCACGTCCCAGACCGTGGCCTCATTCTCGCGGGGGTCGCAGCAGATCACCTCGAAATCCAGTGCCAGGGCCATCTGCGCAAGCAGCCGGGAGAACTGCCCGGAGCCCACGATCAGCAGCCGCCAGCGCGGCCCGAACAGCGCGCGCAACTCCCGACCGTCGAAGCTGAACGCCTCGCCGCGGGCGGCAGCTTCGAGGGTGACGGAGCCGCTGGCGACATCGAGCCGGCGAGCCACCAATTCATGACGGGCCGTGCGAGCCAGAACTTCGTCGATCCATGCGCCGGTTTGCAAGGGCTCCTGCAGCAGACGCAGGTTGCCGCCGCAGGGCAAGCCGAAACGGGCCGCCTCTTCCTTGGTAACACCGTAGGCAACGAGGGTGCAGCGATCGACGCGCTCGCCCGTACGCACGCGCTCGATCAAGTCGTCTTCTACGCAGCCCCCAGAAACCGAACCGCAGACGCGACCGTCGTCGCGCAGGGCCAGCAAGGCTCCGGGCACCCGCGGTGCACTGCCCCATGTTTCGATGACGGTGACGAGCCAGACGCGGTGCCCTGAAGCGAGCCAGTCCCGAGCCTGCGTGAGAACCTGCAGGTCGAGACTGTCCATGGCGATCGGTCAGCGTGGCGCCTTCCGCGCCGACGCGGTCAGTCGGCGGCGCTGTCGGTCGTGACGGCGGCGGCTTCCGCAGCCAGCGCGGCAAGCTTCTTGGCGCGCGGGTTCTTTTCGCACAGCGGCTCGCACACCGGTTGGCTGCGGCCGAGCACCTTTTGCATCGTGCGGCGGTTCGGCGGCTGGTGAGCGCCGCAGAAGAAGCACGACATGGTGTTCGTCGCGCCCGAAAAAGCGCCGGGACGCGGAGAAAACGGCGAGCCCGGGGCTTTGCTGGTGTAGCGCAGTCCGTCTTGCTGAATGCGGGTCGTGGTGTCTTTGCGTGAGGCCATAGGCGCGTATTGTCTCAGGTTGGCAGAGTCCTTGTCCAAACGGGGCAACCCGCAGCGTTGCAGCTGCACGTTCTGTGAGCGTGCGCCCCCTTCGCCCAGTCAGCAGCACCAACCACCCCTCCCGGGCTGCCTAAAGCCATGCCCGGCGGCTCAGTCGTCGATCTCTCGCACCAGTGTTTCAGCCGCTGCTGGAGAAAGATTGAGGAGCTTCGCCACATCGGCCAGGTCATCGGGCAGCGCTGCGTTGTTCCAGCCGTTCTGGGAGTGGCGAGCGAGCCGGATGGCTAGCTCGACGCTGCGCACCTGCGGATGCTCGGCATGGGCGTCGTCGGCGATACGCACCAGAATCGCCGGCAGCGACCAGGCACGCATCAGCGCTTGCTGCAGGGCGGCGAGATCGACACCCAGCACCTCGCGTTGCACTCCGGCCGAGCGAAGGCTTGTATCCGCGCGCTGGCGGGCTTCGATTTCAAGCGCCAGCGCGGGCGCATGGCAGTACAGCAGCATTTCGGCGAAGTCGTGGAGCAGTGCCGCAAGCTGCAGTACCGCGGCGCTTTCGTCCATGCGGTGCACCGCGAAGCCCACCGCGAAGTTGGCGGCGCGATGCGCGCGCAGCACCACGCCCTGCAAGCCGGCGAGTGCCTGCGGTTGGCCGGCCAGCACGTCTTCTACCGTGGGGCTGGCGTCGAACGCCTGGAAGAACGGTGACACCCCCATGATGACCAACGCTGCCGTCACCGTCTCGGGGCCGCTGCGGCCACCTTCGGCATGTCTGGCCCGATGCGCCTGAGACACGGTCGCCAGGAGTTTGAGCGCCATCAAGGGATCACGGCCGACCGGGTCGGCCAACTGGTGCGCGTCGACATCTCCGCGGACTTCTTCCGCTTTGGCCAGCAGGGCCAATTCGTCTGCCGTGCGTGCCTGCACCGGAATTGGCGCGTCGCGAAACCACGTTGTCCAGGCGGCGAGGTCGGTCGGGCGGTGAGTCAGCATGGCACGGGGAAGCGGGTCGGCCTCTTCAAACCGGAGCAGTAGCTGCTTATCGGCGGGCGGGCTCATGGCTTGAGCTTTTGGCTTGCGGGATCGACGGGCTGGGGCAAGCCTCGTTCCCATGGATGTTCGATCGAAACCGGCGGTATCGACGTGAAACGTCGGTCTGCAAGCCCGGCACAATCTGCGGCCCGACACCACCGTTGGCATGAACAAGGCTCTTCGCTGCTGATGACGGCGCCTCATGATCCCGCTCCGCCGGCCGGTCTGCTTCACAGCCTGCGCGACCTGCTGACGCAGCCCGACGAGCCGCTGCCGCCCGGCGACGTGCGCGAGGTCGCGGTCGACGCGCTCGGGCTCATCGGCCTTGGCGCTTTCGTGATGCTGGCCATCACGGTGCTGGCACTGCCTCGCGCTTCCAGCGCCGTCATCGCCGTCTCGGCGCTGTTCGTGGTGTTGCCGCTGCTCCTGCGCGAGTCGGTCAAGCGACGTGTCGGCGTGCTGACTGCGCCATTGACGCTGGCCTGCGTGCTGGCGCTGGGCATCGTGTGGGTGCTCGTGCTCGGCACGCTGCAGGCACTGCAGGCAGCCGTGCTGCTGCTCCCGCTGAGCTTCTTTGCGTTCATGTTCGGCGCGCGCAGCGGCCTGCTGGCCGCGCTGTTGATCGCTGCCGTTGCGTTCGCGCTGGCGTGGTGGCAGAGCGTGGCCGCGCCGAACGCCGTCATCGTGCTCGATCCCTTTAACCAGGCCGGGGTGTTGGCCGGCTTCGGCCTGCTCACCGTGCTGTGCGTGGCCAGCGTGCGCCGCTATGTCGGCCGCACGCACCGGCGTGCCATGGAAGAGCGAGCGCGGCGCGTTCACGATGCGGAGCTGCAGTCGCTCAACGAAAAGCTGCAGCTGGCCATTCAGAGCGGCGACTTCGGCGTCTGGGAGTACGACGTCGCCGCCGGTGCGTTCAGCATCGATGCTCAGCAAAGCCGTATCTACGGCCTGCCCGAGCAGCCACGCAGTGTGAGCACTGACGAGTGGCTGCGCGCAGTGCACCGCGACGACCGGGCCCGGGTGAGGCGCTGGCTCGACGACACAACGCAGGCGCACCTGCCCTACGACATGAGCTTTCGCATCGTGCGGCCCGATCAGGCGGTGCGCTGGCTGCGCAGCATCGGCAAGGCGCAGCTAGACGACGCGGGCCGGGTGGTGCGGGTGGTCGGGCTGGACCGCGACGTCACCGCCCAGGAAGAAGCCGATCTGCGCCTGCGCGCGCTCTCCGAGCGCATGCTATTGGCCACCGGCGCCGCGCAGCTCGGCATCTGGGAGCTCGACGCCCTGAGCGGCACCGTCAGTGCCGACGCTGCGGCGCGCCGCCTGTTCGGCCTGCCGGCCGCGGCCCACGTGGTGCGCGAGGACGTGCGCGCCTGCATCCACCCGGAAGACCAGCCGGTGATCCGCGACCTGGTCGACCAAGGCCTGCACAGCGCCGAGCCGCTCGAGGCGCGGTTTCGGGTGCAGGCGGCGAACGGCAGCGTGCGGTGGCTGCGCTCGGCCGCGTCGATGCCGCGCGACGCCGGCGGCGCGCCTCGCCGCATGGTCGGCGTGTGCTGGGACATCACCCGCGACGTCGAACTGCAGGAAAAACTGGCCGAATCGAGCCGACGCCAGGCCCTGGCGCTGCAGGCGGTGGGCGGCGCCGCCTGGGCGGTGCATGGCGATGACGGCCGGCTGCGCTGGAGCGACCACTGGATCGACCTCTTCGGCGTGACCGGCAGCGCCCCGGCGGAAACCTGGCTCGAGCGCGTGGTGCCCGAAGACAGCGCCGGCACGCGCACACGCTGGCAGCACAGCCTGCGGGCCGGCGCCGAGTCCGAGTTCGCGTGGGAGTTCCGCATCAATCATCCCAGCCGCGGCTTGCGCGTAATGCGCTGCGTCGGGCGCTGCGAGTTCGACACGGCGGCCCGCCTTTCACTGGCTTTCGGCATCGTGCTGGACGTGACCGCTCGACGCGCCGCCGCCGCAGAGGTGCGCCAGCTCACCGAGCGGCTCGACCTGGCCGCTGCCGCCTCGGGCATGGGCACCTGGCAGTACGAGCCGGCCAGTGGCACGCTCGGCTGGGATCGCCGCCACGCGCGGTTGCTCGGTCTGTGGGGCGACGACGAGCCCGACCACGGCGACGGCGCAGGTGCTCGCGGAGCCGACCTGGCCGTCTGGCAGCAGCGCGTGGCCGAGGGAGACCGCGCTGCGCTGCTGGCGCTCGTGCAGGGCTCGCCCGGCGCGCCCGAGCGCATCGAAATCGATCTGCTGCCGCAGCCCGGTCAAGCGCAGGGCCGGCGCTTGCGCGTCATGGCGCAGGCTGTGCACGACGAGCGCGGCACCCTGCTCAAGCGCGCCGGCGCCGCCTTCGACATCACCCGGGAATGGCACGCGCAGCAGGCGATCGAGCGGGCACGGCAGGAGGCCGAGGCGGCGAGCCGCAGCAAGAGCGCTTTCCTCGCCAACATGAGCCACGAGATCCGCACGCCCATGAATGCGGTGATCGGCCTGACCGGCCTGCTGCTCGACACGGTGCGCGATCAGCCGGCGCGCGACTACGCGGCGAAGGGCCACGCCGCCGCGCGCAGCCTTCTGGCCGTGCTCGACGATGTGCTCGATCTATCCAAGATCGAGGCCGGCAAGCTCGAACTCGAACGCACGGAATTCCGCATTGCCGACGTGCTGGCCAGCGTGCGCGACCTGCTGGCTCACGCCGCCGAGGCCAAGCGGCTGCCGCTGCGAATTGAGGTGGCCGAAAGTCTGGGACAGTGGTGGTCGGGCGACCGCACGCGGCTGCAACAGATTCTGCTCAACCTGGGCTCGAACGCCGTCAAGTTCACCGAACGCGGCGAGGTGGTGCTGCGCGCCGGCGCGGCCGGCTCGCACGGCGGCGGCACGGCGGCGCAGACCCTTCGCTTCGAGGTCGAGGACAGCGGCATCGGCATGAGCGCCGAGGCGCAGGCGCGCATCTTCGACGCTTTCGAGCAGGCCGACGTATCGACCAGCCGGCGCTTCGGCGGCACCGGCCTGGGCTTGACCATTTGCCGCCACCTGGTCGCTCGGATGGGAGGCGAACTCGGGCTGACCTCGGTGCCCGGCCGCGGCACGCGCATGTGGTTCACGCTGGCTCATCTGCAGCCGACAACGCGGCAAGGCCGCGCCGAGCCGCCGAGCGGCGCCAGCGCCGCAGCACTGGTCGAGGCGCCCTCGCGGCTGACCGGTGCGCGCGTGCTGCTCGTGGAGGACAACGAACTCAACCGGCTGGTCGGTGCGGCGATGCTCGAGCAGCTCGGGGCGCAGGCGCTGGTCGTGGACTCGGGCGAGGCCGCGCTGGCGTTGCTGCAGGCGCAGGCGGTCGACGTGGTGCTCATGGACATCCAGATGCCGGGCATGGACGGCCTGGAAGCGACACGGCGCATCCGCGCCATGCCCTTGCCCGCCGCGCAGTTGCCGATCATTGCGATGACGGCACACGCTATGAGCGGCGACCGCGAGCTCTCGCTCGCTGCCGGGATGAACGACCACGTGACCAAGCCGATCGAGCGGGAGGCGCTCGGGGCGGTGCTGGAGCGGTGGTTGAGCGAGGGCAGCGGCAGCACGCCGTAGTCGCCCGCGCAGCCGATAGAGGCTGCGCACTAGTTCACGAGAGGCGCCGGTTCCACCGCTCGTGGCCGACAAGCGGCGGCGAAGCGAGGACGACTGGTCGAGCGTTTGCGACCCGACTCTTGATACTTCGCAGCACCTTGAGGGCGCACATTTCATGAAACCTGTTCACAGAACGCACGGCTCGAATCGGGGCTTCACGTTGATCGAAGTGATGATCGCCGTGGCCATCGTCGGCATTCTCGTGACCATCGCGTTGCCGAGCTACCGCGACTACATCATTCGAGGGCAACTCGTCGATGGCAGCAACGGCTTGGCCAGCATGCGCGCCGAGATGGAGCGTCACTTCCAGGACAACCGGACGTTCGCGACGGTGACGGGCACGCCGACCTTCACGACGCCTTGCGCACAGCCCGTCGCGCAGCGCACCTTTAACAACTTCGTTGTCGATTGCTCGGTGACCCCCACGCCGACTGCCTACACGCTGCGCGCCACGGGCAGTGGTCCGGTCGCCGGTTTCGTCTTCACGGTCACGCAGCAGGACGTTCGCGCCACCACGGCCCCGACCGGCTGGGGTAATAGCACCTCGTGCTGGGTGCTCAGGCGAGGCCAGACATGCTGAGCCGCGGCGCCTGCCGGCACCGCGGCTTCACCGTGTTGGAGCTGATGGTGGTTACCACCGTCATCGCAATCCTGCTCATGGTGGCCGTGCCCGGCATGCAGAGCTGGCTGATGAACGGCCGTGTGCGAACCACGGCGGAGGCGCTGCAGAACGGGTTGAGGCTGGCGCAGGCCGAGGCGGTACGGCAAAGCCGCCAAGTGGTGTTCATGCTGACCGACGACGCGCCCAGCGACACATCGGCGGTCAATGACAACGGCAGCAATTGGGCCATCGTGACTGTGCCTCTGCTTGGCGGAGATACCGCCCAGTTCGTGCGGGGCGGTGCGCTTGCAGACGTTGCGAGCGGAGTCGAAATCACCGGGTCCACCGGCGCAGAGTCGATCTGCTTCAACTCCCTGGGCAGTCTGGCAGTCAATGCCTCACCAGGGCCCACCGGGGCAGTGTGCACTGTGGACGCCGCGGCCCCCACCGTCACCTACGACATCGAAATGACCGGCGCCGACCGTCCGCTGCGTGTGCTCGTCTCGATCGGCGGTCGGGTGCGCATGTGCGATCCCGCCAAGGCCCTTGCAACCAATCCGGATGGCTGTCCCCCAACATGAAGCGCTCTTCCTACCGCCCGCCGCAGGCCGGCATGATGCTCATCGAAGTGCTGGTGTCGATCCTGATTTTCTCGTTCGGCATCCTCGGCACGGTGGCCCTGCACGCGCGGGCTATCCAGTACTCGGGCAATGCCGAGGACCGCAGTCGCGCATCGTTGCTGGCCAACGAGATCGCCTCGGCGATGTGGACCAGCGGCACGGCCACGCTGCCGACGGCCGTGACGACCGCCTGGAACACGCGGGTGGGTGATGCGGTCGCCACCGGTCTGCCCGGGGGGGTCGGCACGGTGGCCGTGGATGCGGATGGCGTTGCAACGATCACTGTCACCTGGCAACCCACTTTTGCAGCCGCAGGTGCCACGAACCGTCTTGTCACACAGATCGTCGTGCCGCCGGCCGCCGTGCTGCCATGAAGCCGCGCACCACTCCTTCGCTGCGCCGGGGCACGCGCGGCTTCTCCTTGATCGAGCTGATGGTCGGCGTCGCGATCGCGCTCGTGGTCACGTTGGTGATCTTCAGCGTGTTGAGCGTCAGCGAAAGCCGCAGGCGGACCACGTCTTCGCTCAACGACATCGGCCAGAGCGGCAGCTATGCGACCTACCTGCTCGACCGTGCGATCCGCAGCGCGGGCTCCGGCTTGACCAGCCGGTGGGACGAGACTATCGGCTGCCTCATCAATGCGAGCCGCAGCAGCACGCAGATCCTGCCGCGAACCGCGGCGCTGCCGGCGCCGTTTGCCGCAGTCACCGCCGATCTGAGGCTGGCGCCTGTCGTCATTGCCGAGGGTCAGTCGGCCGCCGGATCGGACGTGCTGATGGTGATGGCGGGCAGCTCCGGGTTCGGCGAGGTGGCGGCGCAGGCCGAAGGCCCCACCCTCGTCGCCGACGGTCCGGGGGTGCTTCTCCGCAACACGATCGGCTTCGGCGGCGGCGACCTCGTGTTGCTCGCGAATCAGCCGGATTGCCTTCTTTCGCAGGTCGAAGCCACTCAGGCTGGCACGGCGGTTCCCAAGGATGCATCCTCGCTCGTTCACGGCGCGGACCCACGGCTGCTGCTTGACGGCGCCTACTACACGGCGTCCGGCAGCACCGTGAACTTGGCGGACATCACCGATACGGCTGTTGCCGCGAGCATCGGCAACGTCGCCGCTGCGAACCCGCCGCAGTTCCGTCTCTACGGCGTCGGTGACAACCAGACGCTCTTCAGCTACGACCTGCTGCGCATCGACGGCTCCGACGCCGCCTTGCCGATTGCCGAAGGCGTCATGCAGCTGCGCGCGGTCTATGGCGTGGATACGGACAACGACCGTGTGCTCGACGCCTGGGTGGCACCGACCGGAACGACATGGGGGGCAGACGCGCTGCTGTCACCGGCTGGAGCCGCCAACCTGCGCAACATCCTGGCGGTCCGCTTCGCCGTGGTGCTGCGCAGCTCGCTGGTCGAGCGCACCGATGTCGCGCCAGCCTCGCTGCCGCTGTTCGCCGACCTGCCCGACGTTGCCACCACCGTGACGATCGCAACTGGCGAGCGCAACTTCCGCTACCGCGTGATCGAGTCCACGATTCCTTTGCGCAATACGTTGCTGCTGCCCGCGCTATGACCACCAACCGCCTTTGCACGACGCGCGTCCATCAACGGGGCGCCGTGTTGATCCTCAGCCTGATCATCCTGGTCGTGCTGTTGGGAGCCAGCGCCGCGCTGGTCCGGTCGATGGACACATCGATGTTTCTGGCAGGCAACCTGGCGTTCAAGCGGGACTTGATGAACCAAGCCGAGCGTGCGGTGCCGGTGGTGCTCGACGCTTTGACCACCGGCGCTCTCGGTACAGCGGCGGCGCGGGCCAACAATGTCGAGACCAGCAACTACAGCGCCACAGTTTTACCCAGTACAGATCAAGGCATTCCTGACGCATTGCTGCTGAGCGATACGGCTTTCGAAGCTCTGCCATATGCCACCGCAGGAAATGACATCGACGTCGCCGCACAGGCTGTGACCATCCGCTACGTGATCGATCGACTGTCCGTCGCCACAGGCGAGGAAAGCACGCTGGGCGACTCGTATGTCACCGCAGGCAACACGGCACCGAAGGGCGGCAGCGGCTCGCAGCTCAGGCGCAGCGAGGATGCTGCGGCTGCGGCTCCTGTTGCAGGGTCGCCGACTTCGCCCACAGCGGGTGCCGTCACGCCACAAGCGGTTTATCGAATCAGCCTGCGAGTGACCGGTCCCCGCGACACCCAAGCGTTCCTGCAAACCACCTTGACTCGTTGAGCCGGAGCGTCACCATGGCAAACCCCTTCCTGTTGCTGGCTCGTCCGATCGCTTTGTTGAGAGCAACGGCGGTGCCCGTGTTGGCGACGCTGCTCGGCGCTTCCGCGCTGGCCTCGACGAACCTCGCCGACCAGCCGCTGTTCAGCAACAAGGCCGTGCCAGGCAATCTGGCGCTGGCCTTGTCGGTGGAGTTTCCGACCGCCATCAGCGTCGCAAACTTCGGTCCGTACACGACAACCAAGCCGTTTCTCGGGTACTTCGACCCGAAGAAGTGCTACAGATACAACAACGCCGAAGGTGTCGCCGAAGCAGACCGCTACTTCTATCCCGTCGGCCTTGCCAGCGCCACCTTTACCTGCTCAGGCGAATGGAGCGGCAGCTTCCTGAACTGGGCGACGATGCAGACGATCGACCCGTTTCGTTGGGCGCTGACGGGAGGCTATCGAGTCAAGGACACACCGACGCTAACCGTGATCGAGAAGGCTTGGGCTTCCGGGCAGGGCGGTACGGGAAACTTCCCCAATCGCACCACTTCGGGCAGTGCATTGGTCGCGGGCGCCACTCCCCTGGATTGGGACAGGTTCAGGATGCGCATCCAGGGCCTCGGCAACAAGATGCGCTTCACGGACGATGGCGATGTCAATTCTCCCGGCGGTGACCTGAGGGAATACCGGACTGGCCGAAACGACGAGGAAAGCGTCTATGAAGTGAACGTGCGCGTGAAGGTCTGCGACCCCTCGGTGGTTTCAGGCAACGTGGCGGCCAGTGTCGAGCCCAACTGCAAGGCCTACGGCTCGAACTGGAAGCCCGAAGGCTTGATCCAGAACTACTCCGATCGCATCCGCTACAGCGCGTTCGGCTATCTCAACGACAGCAATATCCAGCGCGACGGAGGCGTCCTGCGAGCGCGGCAGAAGTTCGTCGGCCCGACGGAGCCGCGTCCCGGGCTGTCGGACGCCGCCAATGCGCTCAAGGAGTGGAGCGAGACCGACGGCGTTCTGATTGCCAACCCCGACGCCGCCGATGCGACGGCGACGAATAGTGAGTTTGCTCCCAGCATTGCGGTTGCGAAGAGCGGCGTGATCGGCTACCTGAACCAGTTCGGACAGACGCACACCGCCAACGGCTACAAGACGCACGACCCGGTGGGCGAGCTGTATTACGCGGCGGTCCGCTACTTCAAGCACGGGAGTCTCGTCGCACCGACTTGGGATCTGGGCAACGTCCCCGAGTGGACGAATATGACGGGCCAGACGAGCGAAACGAAGACGAGATGGATCGACGGCTTCCCGGTCATCACCCATTGGGACGACCCGATCAAGTACTCCTGCCAGAAGAACTACATCCTCGGCATCGGTGACGTGAACAGCCACGCGGACAAGAACGTGCCGGGCTCCACGTCCTCCGGCAACGAACCGTCCAAACCTACGAAAGTCACCAGCGATCCGACGGTCGACGCGGTAGCGGCGACCAACAAGGTCGGCACGCTCCAGGGGCTGGGCGGAACTCTCGGCAGTGCAACCAACTACGGCGGCTGTTGCAGCGACAACTCTGCGCTGATGGCGGGTGTGGCTTACGACTCGCACACCAAGGACATCCGCCCGGACGATCCTGATGTGGAACAGACCAAGGGCAAACAGACCATCACCACCTATTGGCTCGACGTGCTCGAGTTCCAGACCTACAAAGCCAACAACCAATTCTTTCTCGCGACCAAGTACGGCGGCTTCAAGGTGCCCGAAGGCTATGACCCGGATGCTGCGACCACGGGCCCGGCCGAGGAGCTGTGGCACACCAACGGCGAAACGCTGACAGGTGCGGGCGGCAGCAACAAGCGGCCGGACAACTACTTCTACGCTTCCCGCGCAGACGAAATGATCGCCGGCTTGAACAGTGCGTTCGCCAGCATCGCAAGCGACCTGAAAGCGTTCACGACTTCATTCTCGACCGCATTGCCGCAATTGACCGCCAGCGGCAACGCGAGCTTCAGCGCCTCTTTCGATGCCGAAAACTGGACAGGCGAACTCGAAGCCAGTGAATTGACGTTCTCGACGACCACGCAGGAGCCCTCGCTCACATCGCGGTGGAAGGCTAGTGCAAAGCTGTCCGAGCAACTCGACGGAACCGGGTGGAATCTCGATCGACGAGTGATCACTTGGGACGGCAGCGTGGGTAAGCCGTTTCGGGCGAGCGGCGCGGCGACGGTATCTCCCGCCCAACTCGCCTTGCTTGAAACGACTTATGGCGCCGGCACCGATGCAGCGGAATATCTGAACTACTTGCGTGGCGAACGCAGCAACGAGGCTCCTGCGGGCAAGCGCTACCGGCCTAGAACCGGACTGCTCGGTGACATTTCAGGCTCCAAGTCGATGGCGGTGGGTCCCCCTAGCTTTCCGTACTCGGACGCGACGAACCCGGGCTACAGCAATTTCAAGACCGCTTACGCCGGCCGCCCACGAATGGTCTACGTCGGTGCGAACGACGGCATGCTGCACGCCTTCAACGGCAGCCTTACGGGCGCGGATGCCGGCAGAGAAGTGTTTGCCTATGTGCCGAGCGCGCTGTTCGCCGGACCGAGTTCGCCGAGCACGCCAGAAACCGACGGCCTTGCCGCGTTGGGCAAGAGCACATTCGAACACCACTTCTATGTCGATGCCACCGCCGAAGTGTTCGATATCGATCTTGGCCGCACGGGCGGGCCGACGCCCGGAACACCGGACTGGCGCTCCGTGCTGATCGGCGGTCTTGGCAAGGGCGGCATGAGCTACTACGCATTGGACGTGACCGACCCGGCATCGCTCTCATCGGAGGCGACGGTGGCTGCGAAGGTCATGTGGGAATATCCCAATGCCACGGTGTCGGCCGAAGACAAGGCGCGAATGGGATTCAGCTACGGTCAACCGGTTGTCACCAAAACCGCCAAATGGGGCTGGGTCGTGGTGTTCGCCTCGGGTTACAACAACAGCGACGGCCAAGGCTACTTTTTCTTCGTCAACCCGAAGACGGGCGCCTGGCTGGAAACCGTTTCGACCGGCGTCGGCACAGTGGCAGCACCGGCCGGCATGGCTCATGCTCAGTCGCACGTGCGCAACGTCACCGACAACACTGCGGACTCCATCTATGCGGGCGATCTGCTCGGCAACGTGTGGCGACTCGATGTCCGGCAGGCGACTGGCGACTATCAGGCGGCGACGGGCAGCGCCGGTGCGCCGCTCGGCAACCCGGCGAGGCTCGCCTCGCTGACGACGGCCGGCAATGTCGTGCAGCCAGTGACGACGCGACCGCTCGTGGAGATTCATCCCCGCACTAACAAGCGCTACATTCTGATCGGAACGGGCCGCCTGCTCGCCGACACCGATATTGCAGACGCTCAACCCCAGACCTTCTATGCCATCAAGGACGGCACAGCGTCGGCATTCAACCTCTCCGCTCCCGCCGGTGTGACGTTTCCCGCCACCCGCAGCGCCATGGTGAACAACAGCACGACCTTGTTGACAGGCTTCACGGCGGACGCCACGAAGCCCATGGGCTGGTATGTCGATCTCGGCAGTGGCGTCGGCGGCATCGGCTGGCGCATGCTGACTGACCCCTCCAGCTTCTTCGGAGTGGTTTCCTTCGTATCGACGTTGCCCAGCGGCAACGCCTGTGCCCCGTCCGGCAACAGCCGCGTCTATGCGGCTGATTACGACACGGGCGAATCCGCGGTGACGACAACGACGACCGTGGGCGGGCTCACGGTCGTGACGCCGATCGCATATTCGACGGCAATCGCCGGCGTGGTGACGGACCAGAAATTCGTCAGCTTGGACGGTAAATCCGTGCTGCTCGGCGGTGGAAATACCGGCGCGGTGGGAAGGATCGAGACTAAGGCGCTCGGCAACCTGCCGCTGCGACGGCTGAACTGGCGTGAACTCTCGACGGCGCAGTGATCTCGCACGCTCGCCGAGCGAGCGAGCGGCGCGGGTGCCGTGCAGGTGAACTGAGCGTCGATCGCTATTCGTCTTCGCGAACCCGGTGCTGCCCCACCAACTGCTGCTGCACCCCCGGCGGCACCGCCTCGTAGTGGCTGAACGCCAGGGTGTATCGCCCCTGTCCCCCGGTCAGCGCATTCAGCCGTGACTGGTAGTTCGCCAACTCCGCCAGCGGCACCAGCCCGCGCACCGAGAGCAGCCCCGCCTGCGGCGCACTGCTGCCGCTGACCTGCCCGCGGCGCGAGGCCAGGTCGCCGGTCAAGTCACCCATGTGGGCCTCGGGCGCGGCGATATCGACGGCGACCACCGGCTCCAGCACGATCGGCTGCGCTTCCTGCATGGCCGCGACGAAGGCTTTCTTGGCGGCGGTCACGAACGCGACTTCCTTGCTGTCCACGCTGTGGTGCTTGCCGTCGTGCACCGTCACGCGCACGTCGAGCACCGGGTAGCCGGCGATCACGCCTTCGGCCATGGCCTGGCGCACGCCTTTCTCGACGGCCGGCATGAACTGCGAAGGGATCACGCCGCCCTTGATGGCATCGACGAACTCGAAGCCGCCGCCGCGGGGCAGCGGCTCCACTCGCAGGTGCACCTCGCCGAATTGCCCGGCGCCGCCGCTCTGCTTCTTGTGGCGGTGCTGGGCGGCTGCCGCCACGGTCACGGTCTCGCGGTAGGCGATCTTCGGCGGGTGCGTGCTGACCTCGAAGCGGTGCTGCTCGCGCATGCGCATCAGCAGCGCGCGCAGGTGCAGTTCGCCCAGGCCCCACACCACCGTCTCGCGTGTGGAGGCGACCTGCTCGATGCGCAGGCAGGGGTCTTCGGAAACCAGCTTCTGCAAGATCTCCCACAGCCGCTGCTCGTCGCCGTGGCGCTGCGGCTCGATCGCCAGGCCGTGCACCGGCACCGGAAAGTCGAGCGGCAGGAGGTGGATGTGGGCGTCTTCGGTGGCGTCGTGCAGCACGGCGTCGAAGTGGATCTCCTCGACCTTGGCCACCGCGCACAGCTCGCCCGGCCCGGCGCTGGGTACTTCGACCAGGGTCTTGCCCTGCAGCAGGAACAGGTGGCCCACCTTGAAGGGCTTTCTTGCATCGCCTACGTACAGCAAGCTGTCTCGCGTGACCGTGCCTTGGTGGATACGAAAGATGCCGAGCTTGCCGACGTAAGGATCGACGGTGAGCTTGAACACGTGCGCCAGCACGTGCAGCGCCGGGTCGGGCTGCGCCAGGATCGGCTGCGCCTCGACGCCTTCGCCGTGAAGGAACTTCGGTGGGTTGCCTTCGCCGGGGTTCGGCATCAGGTCGACGAACACGTCGAGCAGTTCGGCCAGCCCCGCGCCGTTGCGCGCCGAGACGAAGCAGATGGGTATCAGGTGCCCTTCGCGTAGCGCCTGCTCGAGCGGCGCGTGCAGTTCGCGGGGATCGATGTCGCCTGCTTCGAGGTAGCGCTCGACGAAGCCGGCATCGACTTCGACCACCTGCTCGACCAGCGCCCGGTGCGCCGCCTCCACCGAAGAGAAATCTGCCTCGTGGCCGTCTTCGGCGGCGGCGCTGAAGAAGCAGTCGACCACCTCGCTGCCGCCGCCGGCTGGCAGGTTCAGCGGCAGGCATTCGTTGCCGAAGGCCTCGCGCAGCTGCCCGACCAGCGCCGCCAGATCCACGCCTTGCGCGTCGATCTTGTTCACGATGACGACGCGGCACAGACCTCGGCGCGCAGCGGCGTCCATCATCCGCCGCGCGGTGGGCTCGACGCCGGTGGCCGCATCGATGACCACTGCCGCCGTCTCGACCGCCTCCAGCGCCGTCAGCGCCGGGCCGATGAAATCGGGATAACCCGGGGTGTCGATGAGGTGGACGCGGGTGTCGCGGTGCATCAGGTGCACCAGCGTCGTGTTGAGCGAGTGCTGGAACTGGCGCTCGAGGGGATCGTGGTCGCTCACCGTGCTGCCGCGCTCCACGCTGCCGGGCGCGCCGATCACGCCGGCACGGTGTAGCAGGGCTTCTACGAGGGTGGTCTTGCCGGCTGCGCTGGCGCCCAGCAAAGCCAGCGTGCGGATCGCGGTCACATCTACCGCGCGGGGGGCGAGGGGCATCGCGCTCTCCTTCGGCGCGATGCGCCGGTGCTGGGTTCGGGGCAGGACTCGGCGCTAGCCTAAGAGATCAACTGCCGCGACACAAGCGGCAGGGCGATCGGGTGCCCCGAACGCGAGCCCGCCGGGCTACTGGAAGGCCACCTCCGAAAAGCTCCGCAACTTGCGGCTGTGCAACTGGTCGATGCCGTTTCGGCGCAGCAGCTCCACCGCCCGCAGCCCGATGCGCAGGTGCTGGTTGACCCGCTCGCGGTAGAAGTGGTTGGCCATGCCGGGCAGCTTGATCTCGCCGTGCAGGGGTTTGTCGCTCACGCACAGCAGAGTGCCGTAGGGCACGCGGAAACGAAAGCCGTTGGCGGCGATAGTCGCACTTTCCATGTCGAGCGCAATGGCGCGGCTCTGGCTGAAGCGGCGCTCCGGCGTGCGCTGCGGCAGCAGCTCCCAGTTGCGGTTGTCGGTGGAGGCGACGGTGCCGGTGCGCATCACGCGCTTGAGTTCGCTGCGCTCGAGCTGCGTCACGTCGGCCACGGCTTCCTCGAGCGCAAGTTGCACCTCGGCCAGCGGCGGGATCGGCACCCACAGCGGCAGGTCTTCGTCGAGCACGTGGTCTTCGCGCACGTAGCCGTGGGCGAGCACGTAGTCGCCGAGCTGCTGCGTCGTGCGCAGGCCGGCGCAATGGCCGAGCATGATCCAGGCGTGCGGGCGCAGCACGGCGATGTGGTCGGTGATGGTCTTGGCGTTGCTCGGGCCCACGCCGATGTTGACCATGGTGATGCCGGCGCGGTCGTGCCGCACCAGGTGATAGGCCGGCATCTGCGGCAGCCGCGGCGGCGCGGCGCCGAGAAAGTCGCCCGGCTCCAGGGTGCAGCCGGTGCGCCGCGTGACGACGTTGCCGGGCTCGACGAAGGCGACGTAGCTGTCCTCTTCGCCGCTCGTGCCGCCTTCGAACAGCGGCGCGGCGCCGCGGTCGGCCTTCATGAGCTCGTGGCCGAGCTTGATGAACTCGTCGATGTAGAACTGGTAGTTGGTGAACAGCACGAAATTCTGAAAGTGCTCGGGCGTGGTGCCGGTGTAGTGGCGCAGCCGGTGCAGCGAGTAGTCGATGCGTTGCCCGGTGAACAGCGCCAGCGGCTGCGTCACCCGGCCGCCATCGCCGGGCAGCGGCTCGTAGGTGCCGTTGGCGATGCCGTCGTCCATGGCGCCCAGGTCGGGCAGGTCGAACAGGTCGCGCAGTAGCAGGCGCCGGGCGGGGTTGAGCGAGCCTTCGATGTGGTGGTGCTCGGCGAACGAAAAGTGCACGGGGATCGGCTGTGCGCTGCAGCCGACTTCCAGCGCCACGTTGTGGTTGCGCAGCAGCAGCTCGAACTGGATGAGCAAGTAGTCGCCGAACAGGTCGGGCCGCGTCAGCGAGGTTTCGTAGCGGCCGGGGCCGGCGACGAAGCCGTAGGCCAGCGGCGTTTCGGCGCGCGCCACGGTGTCCGTGCGCAGCGCCACGTAGGGGTAGAAGGCGCGCACCCGCTGCGGCAGGTCTTCGCCGGTGATGAAGCGCTGGAGTTGCTCGCTCAGCAGGCTGATGCCAGCGTCGTAGCGCGAGCGCACATCGGCCAGTGCGGCGGCGGCGTCGCGATGGTGCCGGGGCGGGGCGGCGACGGTGGCCGCGAGGGAGGAGGGCGGCGTAAGCATGGCGGCATTTTGCGGCCTGGAACGTGTGGCTGCCGAGGCGGCGACAGCAGCAGCGCGGACTGCTTGGGCGTCGGCAGACTGCACAACTCCTCGACCCGTTCGGGAAGTGCCGCGGCCCGTCGGCTCGGGCCAGCTTTGCGAGCCGCCGCTGGCGGTGGAAGGCGCAACGCACGAGCTTGCTCGCCGCTCGCAGTTGATTGCCCACGCTGCGCAACAGGTAACGTCGCGCCATGCCTACCGCTCCTCGCCACGTGTTGCCGGTCATCGTGGCGGCGCAGTTCTGCGGAACGTCGCTGTGGTTCGCCGTCAACGCGGTCATGCCCGATCTTCAGCGTGCGTTGGGACTGGACGCCGCGGCGGTCGGCACGCTCACGTCGGCGGTGCAGCTCGGCTTCATCGCCGGCACGCTGGTGTTCGCCTTGCTGGCGGTGGCCGACCGCCATTCGCCGCGCCTCGTTTTTCTGCTGTGCGCCGCGGCCGGGGCGCTGTGCAACGCCGCGGTGGCGCTTTGGCCGACGCCCTCGCTCGACTTCGCCACGCTGTGGACGCTGCGTGCGTTGACCGGCTTCTTCCTGGCCGGCATCTACCCGGTGGGCATGAAGATCGCCGCAACCTGGTACCCGCAGGGGCTCGGCCGTGCGCTCGGCTGGCTGATCGGCGCCTTGGTGCTCGGCACGGCCTTGCCGCATGCGTTGCGGGCGATCGGCGCAGTCGGTTCAGAAAGCGCTGCCTGGCAGCCCGTGATGCTGGCGGTGTCGGCCCTGGCGCTGGCCGGCGGGGTGGGTTTGTGGGCCAGCGTGCCCGACGGCGCCCACCTCCCGCGGGCCAGCACGCTGCAGTGGCGCGCGCTCGGCGCGATTGCCACCGAGCCACGGCTGCGTGCTTCGGTGCTCGGCTACTTCGGCCACATGTGGGAGCTGTACACGCTGTGGGTGCTGGTGCCCGCGATCCTGGCGACTCGTCTGGCCGGCGCAGCGGTTTCCTGGGCGGCGTTCGCGGTGATCGGCGTCGGCGCGCTCGGTTGCGTGTTGGGCGGCCAGCTGGCGCTGCGCCTGGGCAGCGCCCGCGTGGCCGGCGCGCAGCTTGCGACCAGCGGGCTGTGCTGCCTGTGCGCGCCCCTCGCCCTGCAGGCCGGCGATGCGGTCTTCGCGACGTGGCTGCTGGTCTGGGGCATCAGCGTGGCGGGCGACTCGCCGCAGTTCTCGGCGCTGACGGCCGGCAACGCGCCGCGCGCGGCGGTCGGCAGCGTGCTCACGCTCGTCAACAGCATCGGCTTTGCGATCTCGATCGTCAGCATTTTTCTCTTCGTCGCCTTGGCGCAGCGCCATGCGCTGGCCTGGCTGTTGCCTGCTCTCGGCTTGGGGCCGGCACTCGGCTTGTGGGCGCTGTGGCCCTTGCTGCGCGAGCAGGGCGTGCCTCGGAAGGCGTAAAGACGCTGGAAGTCGCTACCGCAGGTGCCTTGCTTCGCCCGGCCCCCGGTGCCCAGCGACACCTTCCCAGGCCTCAGCGGCCGAAGCCGGCGGCTTCGAGTCGCAGGTAGGTCTGCTGCAGGTTGCGGGGGTGCGCCTTGGCATAGAAGTCCCAGTCGGCATAGGCCGGCAGGTCGGCGCGCTCCGAGGCTTCGAGCAGGCTGGCGCCGTCGTTGAGCAGATCGGCGGCATGGTGCTCGAGCGCATCGAAGTAGCCGCGCTGCGCGGCGATGGCATTCAGATCCGCCACCGGGCCGTAACCCGGCACGAGCTTCGTGATCGGCAGCGCTTTAAAAGCCGCGAGCGCCTCGCGCCAGCCGGCGGGGTTGGCGTCGCGCAGTTCGGGGATGCGTCGCACCGAAACCAGCGCGCCGCTGAAGACCACGCCGGTGGTCACGTCGATCACGGCCAGGTCGCCCGGTGTCACGCCCCAGCCGCCATGCCAGAGCAGGAGCTTGCGACCGCCGACCTCGCGCGTCTGGGTCGCGGAAATCGTCTGCGTCGGGACCAGCACGTGTGTGCCTTGCATGACCTCCTCGCCCAAAATGCCCCGGAGATTCTTCAAACAGGTGTCGCAGCGGGCCTTGACGAGCCGTGCCGAAGCCTCGTGCGCCAGCACCGGAATGCCGCGCTCGGCGAATGCGGCACTGCCCATCACAAACTCCTGCAGCGGCTGGGTCATGATGGCCAGCAGCACCGGCTTGCCGCCGATGCGCTCGGCCGCGGCGATCAGGCGCTTGCCGTGGGCATAGGAACTGCCGGTGTTGACGACGGTCGTACCACTGTGGCCAACGATGAAGCCGCTGTTGCCGATGACGCCGGCGTTCTCCGGCGCGGCCTCTTCGGTGCCCCCGATCCACGCATAGACGCCGGGCGCAACGACAATCGGATCGTCGTGAGGCGCAGCGTGCAACGCGACCATTTGCAGCGCCGCAACCCATCCGAGGACAAGGCGCTTCGCAAGGCCGGACAAGACCGATCGCTCGATGTTCATGACAGGACGGGACGAAAATGAAACGCAGATTTTTGGTCGGCTGCCTCGGTGCAGCCTTGCTCGTGAGCAGCTTCGCGGTGCGGGCCCAGGCGGTCCCGCCGACGAACCTGCCGAGTATCGCGGTGCTCAACTTCGAACTGGTCGACGACAACCACAATCCCGCGACGAAGGAAGCCACCCAGGCCCGCCTGGTGCGGGCCACCGCGCAGCTTCAGGAAGAGTTGAGCAGTCGCGGCCTGTACCGCGTGGTCGATGCCGGGCCGTCGCAAGACCTGCAGGCCAAGCTGCGCAGCCAGCAGGCCTTTCTCTACCAATGCACCGATTGCGTCCAACAGGTCGGCAAGCTTCTCGGCGCCGACCTGGTGATGACGACCTGGGTGCAGAAGGTGAGCGAACTGATCCTCAATCTCAACGTCGAGATTCACGACATCGGGGCGAAGAAGGTGGTGCTCACCAAGTCGGTCGACATGCGCAGCAACGTCGACGAGTCGTGGAATCGGGCCGTGAGCTATCTGGTGCGCGACATGGTGCAACGTCGGGCGAAGGATCCGCAGTACGGCCTGTGAGTCCGTGGCGCCCGGCGTGCAGGCGGGGCTTTGCCGAACGAAGGGCCGTGCGCGAAGCCGAGGTGCGATCCGGCGCTTTCACTCCCATTCCAGCTCGGCGTAGGCGGCGGTCACGTTGCGCTTGTGGAACACGTCCAACAGCGCCCATTGCGACCGGTTCGGTCCGATGCGTTCGACCGCCTCGCGAAGCGTCAGACCGCTCTTGATCGCCGCCCGCGTGTCGGCCTGCAGGCGCTGCAGATAGCGTTGCTGGGGATCGAGTGCGGCCGGCCAGTCGCTGCCTGGCGCGCCATGCCCCGGGACCACCGTGGCGACGCGCCACCCTCGCAGTTCCTCCAGTGCCGCCAGCCAGCCCTTGAGTTGGCCGTCGAGCACGGGCGTGTGGTCGGTGAACAGCAGGTCGCCGAGCCAAAGCGTGGCCGTGCGTTCATCGAACACGCTCAGGTCCGCATCGGTGTGGGCGGTGGGCCAGGCACGCAGTGTGAGACGCCGGTTGCCCAGATCGAGCTCGAGCGTCGACTCGACGAGCAGCGTGGGCGGCACGATGCGCGCTTGG
>NZ_JACDCW010000063.1 GCF_013817345.1 Methylibium sp. | reverse complement strand
TCGAAGGCCGCCGGCTGATTCCGACAACCCACTCAACCCCTTGGAGACTCCCATGAATCGTCTGAAAACCAGCCTGTGCGCCCTGGCCCTTGCGGCCGCAACACAGGTCGCCCACGCACAGGCCTATCCGTCCAAGACCATCACCTGGGTCGTCCCGTTTCGAGAACCAGGGCGGTGCGGGCGGCACCATCGGCGCGGCAAAGACCGCCAAGGCGAATCCCGACGGCTACACCTTCCTGGTCGGCCACCTCGGCTACATGGGCGCAGCGCCATCGCTGTACAAGAATCTGAGCTACGACCCGGTGAAGGACTTCGAGCCGGTCTTCCGCTTCCCCGACACGCCGCTCGTGCTGCTGGTACCGAAGGCGTCCCCGTACCAGACCGCCGCGGATCTGATCGCCTTCGCGAAGAAGAACCCCGGCAAGCTCAACTTCAGCAACTCCGGCGCCGGCTCGACCTCGCACCTGATCGCCGCGCTGTTCGAAAGCCGGGCCGGCATTCAAATCCTGTCTGTTCCCTACAAGGGTGCCGCGCCCGCGCTCAACGACCTGATCTCCGGCCAGGTGGACGCCATGTTCGACCAGACGAACACCGGCTTGCCGCAAGTTCAGGGTGGCCGGCTCCGAGCGCTTGCGTTGACGTCGCCGCAGCCCATGGCGCAGTTTCCGAACGTGGCCCCGCTCGCCGACAAGACGCTGCCGGGTTTCGAGGCCGCCACCTGGTACGGCCTGTACGCGCCCAAGGGAACCACCAAGGAGGTGATTCAGAAGATGCATCAGGCCTACCTGAAGGCAATGACCGACAAGGCGTGGACGCAGAAGATGGCCGACATGGGCATCCGTCTCCTGCCGGAGGCGCAATACGCGCCTGATGCGTTCGGCAAGCACACTCAGGCCGAGATCGCGAAATGGCGCAAGGTGGTCACAGACGCGAAGATCAGCATCGATTGAAGCGCATTCGCGGCCGTCCGCAAAGCGCGTCAGGCCGCCGTGGCCTGCCGGACGGCGCGGTCCCAGCGTCCCATCAGTTCGGCCGCGCGCTCCCGCGGCATCGTCGGCAGGAAGCGCCGCTCGACTTGCCACTGCGCCGACAACTCATCGACCCCCTTATAGACGCCGCAGGCCAGGCCCGCCAGGTAGGCCGCGCCGAGTGCGGTGGTCTCGATGACCTTGGGCCGCACCACCGCGATGCCGAGCAGGTCGGCCTGGAACTGCATCAGCAGGTCGTTCACGCACGCGCCGCCATCGACGCGCAACTCACTGACCGGCTGTGCGCCGGCCGCCACTGCGTCGCGGCTCATCGCCGTGAGCAGCGCGGCGCTCTGGAAGGCGATGCTCTCCAGCGCCGCGCGTGCGATGTGCGCCACGGTGGTGCCGCGCGTCAGTCCGACGATTGCGCCGGTGGCCTGCGGCTGCCAATAGGGCGCGCCCAGGCCGGTGAAGGCCGGCACGAAGACCACGCCGCCGGCGTCGGGAACGCTCTCGGCGAGCGACTGCACCTCGCCGCTGCCCTTGATGGCGCGCAGGCCGTCACGCAGCCACTGCACTACGGCGCCGGCGATGAAAACGCCGCCTTCGAGCGCGTACTCGGTGTGCGGGCCGGTCTGCGCGGCGCTGGTGGTGATCAGGCCATGGGCTGAGATTTGGAATGCGCTGCCGGTGTGCATGAGCATGAAGCAGCCGGTGCCGTAGGTGTTCTTGGCCAGCCCGGGGCGAAAGCAAGCCTGGCCGAACAGCGCGCTCTGCTGGTCGCCGGCGACGCCGCCGATGGCCACCGGCGCTCCCAGCAGGTCTGCCTCGCTGTGCGCGTACACATGGCTCGAGGGCAGCACTTGCGGCAGCAGCTCGCGCGGGATGTCGAGCAACTCGAGCAGCTCGTCGTCCCACTGATTGGTGTGCACGTTCAGCAGCATCGTGCGCGCCGCGTTGGTGACGTCGGTGGCGTGCAGCTTGCCGCCTGTGAGTTGCCACAGCAGCCAACTGTCGACCGTGCCGAAGGCCAGCTCGCCGCGCCGCGCTGCCGCACGCGCGCCGCGCACCGCGTCGAGGATCCACTTGAGCTTGGTGCCGGAGAAGTAAGCGTCGATGATGAGCCCCGTGCGCTCGCGCACCAGCGGCTCGGCGCCCGCTTCGCGCAGGGCGGCGCAGGTGGGCTCGGCGCGGCGGTCCTGCCAGACGATCGCGTTGTGGATCGGCTCGCCGGTGCGGCGGTCCCACACCAGAGTGGTCTCGCGCTGGTTGGTGATGCCGAGCGCCGCCAGGTCCCGCGCGTGAATGCCGGCCTTGGCCAGCACTTCGCGCGCGGTGGCGAGCTGGCTGTTCCAGATCTCCTTCGGATCGTGCTCGACCCAGCCCGGCTGCGGATAGATCTGCCGGAACTCGCGCTGCGCCATGGCGACGATCCGCCCGCCGGCGTCGAACACGATGCTGCGCGAGCTGGAGGTGCCCTGGTCGAGGGCAAGGAGGTAGGTCATGGCGAGCCTTCGTGCGTTGACGAGGCCTCAGTCGGCCTTGCGACGATCCTCGTTGTCCGAGCCGCCGCTGGCAAGCGCCGCCTCGCCTTGGCTCGCGCTGCCCTCAGCCAAGGCTGCCGCGCTATCGCCCACCACCAACTCCACGCCCGCCTCCGCCAGCAGCCGCGGGAAGGGTTCGGGCGGCGCCGCATCGGTGAACAGCCGGTCGAGCTGCTCGAGCCGCGCCAGCTCCACCATCGCCGGCCGGTTGAACTTGCTGTGGTCGGCGGCAAGCCACACCTCGCGCGCCTGCCGCACGATCGCGCGCGCCACCTTCACTTCGCTGAAGTCGTAGTCGCGCAGGGTGCCGTCGGCCTCGATGCCGGAGATGCCGATCACAGCGATGTCGACCTTGAACTGCGCGATGAAGTCGACCGTCGCCTCGCCCACGATGCCGCGGTCGCGCTGTCGCACCACGCCGCCGGCGACGATCACCTCGCACTGCAGGTTGTCGCTGAGGATGGCCGCGACGTTGAGGTTGTTGGTGATCACGCGCAGCCCGCGGTGGTGCAGCAGCTCGCGCGCCACCGCCTCGGTGGTGGTGCCGATGTTGAGGATGAGCGAGCAGCCCTCCGGCACCTGCCGGGCCACGGCGCGCGCGATGCGCGCCTTGCCGTCGGCCTGCAGCGCCTGGCGTTGCCGGTAGGCGATGTTCTCGGTGGTCGAGCCCGGCATCCGCACGCCGCCGTGGAAGCGCGCCAGCAGGCCGGCTTCGGCCAGCCGCTGCACGTCGCGCCGCACGGTCTGCAGGGTCACGCCGAACTGCTGCGCCAGCGCCTCCACCGAGACGGCGCCGCGGGCGCGCACTTCGTCGAGCAGGCGGGATTGGCGAGGATTGGGTGTCATGCCGGTGCGAGCCTAAACGAACAAAAACGAAAGCAAATTTGGGTAAACACCTGTGCGGTATTGCGCGTTTGTGGCTTACAAACCGTTTTGCTCGAACGCTGCAGACCCAGGAGACCGCCTTCGTGACCCCCGCCGCGCCTGCCTCGGTGCCCGCCGCCCGCTCGCCTGCCGATCCGCTGCACTGCGACGTGCTGGTGGTCGGCGGCGGCATCAACGGCGCGGGCATAGCACGCGATCTCGCCGGCCGCGGCTGGCGGGTGCTGCTGTGCGAGCGCGACGATCTGGCCGGGCACACTTCTTCGTCGTCCACCAAGCTGATCCACGGCGGCCTGCGCTATCTGGAGTACTACGAGTTCTCGCTGGTGCGCAAGGCGCTGCAGGAGCGCGAGGTGCTGTTGCGCAGCGCGCCGCACATCATGTGGCCGCTGCGCTTCGTGATGCCGCACGACGCGGCCATGCGGCCGGCCTGGATGGTGCGCGCCGGCTTGCTGCTGTACGACCACCTGGCGCGGCGCGAGGTGCTGCCGGCTTCTCGCGGTATCGACCTGCGCTCGCACCCGGCCGGCGCGCCGCTCAAGCGCGAGTTCACGCGCGGCTTCGTTTACAGCGATGGCTGGGTCGATGACGCCCGGCTGGTGGTGCTGAACGCGATCGATGCTGCGGCGCGCGGCGCGACGGTGCTCACGCGCACGAACTGCACGGCCGCACGGCGCAGCGCCTCCGGGTGGACCGCGACCTTGCGCACAGGCGATGGCGCGAGCACCGTGGTCAACGCCCGCGCTCTGGTCAACGCCGCCGGCCCCTGGGCCGAAAGTTTCCTGCGTGGCGTCGCCACGCCCGCCGCCGGCGAGGCGCTCGCCACGCGCAGCCTGCGGCTGGTCAAGGGCAGCCACATCGTGGTGCCGCGCTGCTTCGAGCACGACCACGCCTACATCTTCCAGAACCCCGACAAACGCATCATCTTCGCCATCCCCTACGAGTGCGAATTCACGCTCATCGGCACCACCGACGTGGAGATTGGGCATGACGATCCGGGTGCAGCGCACATCGACACGGTGGAGACCGCTTACCTGTGTGAACAGGCGAGCCGCTACTTCAGCGCGCCGGTGCGGCCGGCCGACGTGGTGTGGAGCTATTGCGGCGTGCGCCCGCTGCTCGACGACGCCTCGGGCGACCCGAGCGCCGTGACGCGTGACTACCTGCTCGAGCCCCATCACGTCGCAGGCCTTGCCGCGCCGCTGCTCACGGTCTGGGGCGGCAAGATCACCACCTTCCGCAAGCTGGCCGAAGACGCGGCCGACGAGATCGGCCGCATGCTCGGCGAGCCGCGGCGCGCCTGGACCGAGGGCGCCTTTCTGCCGGGGGGCGATCTGTCGGCCTGGATCGGTTCGCCACGCCGGCCCGACACCGATTTCGAGCGCTTCGTGGCCGAGCTGCGCCGGCGCATGGGCTGGCTGCCGGGCCCGCTGGCGCGCCGCCTCGCGCGCGCCTACGGCAGCCGCGTGGACCATGTGCTCGGCGACGCCGACTCCGTGGCCGGGCTGGGCGCCGAGGTCGCTCCGGGACTGCGCGAGGCCGAGCTCGACTACCTGCAGCGCGAGGAATGGGCCGGCATGGCCGACGATGTGCTGTGGCGCCGCTCCAAGTTGGGCCTGCACTACACACCCGCCGAGCGCGGCCGCGTCGCCGACTGGATGGCGCGGCGCGACGCGAGCTCGGCGCGGAAGGATCAGCCGCCGCAGGCGGCCGAGGCGGCCCGGGCGACACGCGCGCCTGCGCCTGCGCCGTCGTCGAGCGGAGTGGCGTGATGCAGCTCGCGCTCGAACAGATCAGCCAGAAGGTCGGTGCCGTGCAGCACCTGTACCCGCTCGACCTGGCGCTGCAGCCCGGCGTGGTGACGGTGCTGCTCGGCGCCACGCAGGCCGGCAAGACCTCGCTCATGCGCCTGATGGCCGGGCTCGACAAGCCGACGCACGGCCGCATCACGGTCGATGGCAATGATGTGACCGGCGTGTCGGTGCGCGGGCGCAATGTCGCGATGGTCTACCAGCAGTTCATCAACTATCCGTCGCTGAGCGTGGCCGAGAACATCGCCTCGCCGCTCAAGCTGCGTGGCGGTCTCGACCGCGCCGCCATCGCGCAGCGCGTGCGCGCGCTGGCCGAGCGGCTGCACATCGATCCCTTCCTGGACCGGCTGCCGGCAGAGCTCTCGGGCGGGCAGCAGCAGCGCGTGGCGCTGGCCCGCGCGCTGGCCAAGAACGCGCCGCTCATGCTGCTCGACGAGCCGCTGGTCAACCTGGATTACAAGCTGCGCGAGGAACTGCGCGAGGAGCTCACGCAACTGTTCGCGGCCGGCGACTCGACGGTGGTGTACGCGACCACCGAGCCGGGCGAGGCGCTGCTGCTCGGGGGCTGGACCGCCGTGATGGACGCAGGCGAACTGCTGCAGTACGGGCCGACGGCCGAGCTGTTCCACAAACCGGAGTCCTTGCGTGTTGCGCGCGCGTTCAGCGATCCGCCGATGAACCTGCTCGCCGCCGAGCCGGCCATGCTGGGCGTGGAACTGCGTGCCGCGAACGGCGCCCGCACGGCCGGGCCGCCGGTGCACCTGCCGCTGCCCACTGCGGTCGGCGGCTTACTGACGGGTCGGCTCACGCTCGGCGTACGCGCCGCGGCGCTGCGTGTGCAAGAGCGCCCAGGCGACGTGGCCCTGGCCGGCAGCGTCGAGCTCGCCGAGATTTCCGGCTCCGATACCTTCGTGCATGCGGCAACGAAGGTCGGCGAGGTGGTCGCGCAGTTGCCCGGTGTGCACGAGCTGGCACTTGGCGCGCCGATCACCTTCTATCTCAATCCCGAGCAGGTCTACGTATTCGGCGCCGATGGCGGATTGCTGCTCGCGCCGCCCCGCACGCATGCAAGGGCTTACTGAAATGGGCCCGACTTGGCTCTCGGTATGGGCTCCTTCTCCCGCTTGCGGGAGAAGGCGGGGGATGAGGGCGCGCCGCCCGTCGCCGACCCTGTCTCGCGCAGCGCGACGGAGAAGCTGACATGGCCCGCATCGATCTCGACCTGGCGCACGCCTATCGACCCCATCCCAAGGCCGACAGCGATTACGCATTGCTGCCCCTGAAGATGAGCTTCGACGACGGCGGCGCCTATGCGCTGCTCGGTCCCTCGGGCTGCGGCAAGACCACCTTGCTCAACATCGTTTCGGGTCTCGTCGCGCCCTCGCAGGGCGGCGTGAAGTTCGACGGCCGCGACGTCACCCGCGACAGCCCGCAGCAGCGCAACATCGCCCAGGTGTTCCAGTTCCCGGTCATCTACGACACGATGACCGTGGCCGAGAACCTGGCCTTCCCTCTGCGCAATCGCAAAGTGCCTGCGGCGCAGATCGAGCAGCGCGTCGGGCAGATCGCCGAAATGCTGGAATTGAGCGGCCAGCTCGACCAGCGCGCCGCCGGCCTCACGGCCGATGCCAAGCAGAAGATCTCGCTCGGCCGCGGCCTGGTGCGCTCGGACGTATCGGCCGTGCTGTTCGACGAACCGCTGACCGTGATCGATCCGCACCTCAAGTGGCAGTTGCGCCGCAAGCTCAAGCAGATTCACCACGAGCTGAAGCTGACGCTGGTTTACGTGACGCACGACCAGGTCGAGGCGCTGACCTTCGCCGACCAGGTGGTGGTGATGACGCGAGGGCGCGCCGTGCAGGTCGGCAGCGCGGGCGATCTGTTCGAGCGGCCGGCACACACCTTCGTGGGCCACTTCATCGGCTCGCCGGGCATGAACTTTTTGCCGGCGCGTGCCGAGGCCGGCGTCATCGAAATCGCGGGGCGGCGCTTGCCGGCGCCGCGGGCGCTTGCCGATGGCGAGGTGAAGCTCGGCGTGCGGCCGGAGTACGTCTCGCTGGCTTCTGCCGAAGCGCCTGGCGCGCTGCCGGTGGCTGTCACGCAGGCGCTCGACATCGGCACACACGTGCTGCTGACCGGGCGCATCGGCGAGCACGCGATCAAGGCGCGGCTCGCGCCCGATGTCGCGGTGCCGACGGTGGGAAGCACTGCCTGGCTGCAGGTGATGGGCGAGCACACGTGCTTCTATCGGAACGAGGAGCTGATCGCATGAATACGCTCAAGCCCGTCAACCAGAAAGCCTGGTGGCTCGTGCTGCCGGTGCTTATCTGCGTCGCCTTCTCCGCCATCCTGCCGCTCATGACGGTGGTGAACTATTCGGTGCAGGACATCATCTCGCCCGAGCGGCGCGTGTTCGTCGGCACCGAATGGTTCGTCGATGTGATGCGCGACGAGGAGCTGCACGAGGCGCTGTTGCGTCAGCTCGGCTTCTCGCTGGCGGTGCTGGCGGTGGAGATTCCGCTCGGCATCCTGCTCGCGCTGTCGATGCCGGCCACCGGCTGGAAGGCTTCGGCCGTGCTGGTGATCGTCGCGCTGTCGCTGCTCATTCCGTGGAACGTGGTCGGCACCATCTGGCAGATCTACGGCCGCGCCGACATCGGCCTGCTAGGCGCCGCGCTGCAGCAGCTCGGCTTCAACTACAGCTACACCGGCAACGCCACGCATGCCTGGATAACAGTGCTGGTGATGGACGTGTGGCACTGGACACCGCTGGTCGCACTGCTTTGCTACGCCGGCCTGCGCGCGATCCCCGACGCCTACTACCAGGCCGCGCGCATCGACGGTGCCAGCAAGTGGGCGGTGTTCCGCTACATCCAACTGCCCAAGCTGCGCGGCGTGCTGATGATCGCCGTGCTGCTGCGCTTCATGGACAGCTTCATGATCTACACCGAGCCCTTCGTGCTCACCGGCGGCGGGCCGGGCAACGCGACCACCTTCCTCAGCCAGTTCCTGACGCAAAAGGCGGTCGGCCAGTTCGACCTCGGCCCGGCGGCGGCCTTCTCGCTCATCTACTTCCTCATCATCCTGCTGCTGTGCTTCATCCTCTACAACTGGATGCAGCGCGTGGGCACCGTGGACAAGGGGGCGATCGAATGAACCCGACCGGTGCCTTCCAGAAGCGCACGATCTTCCTGATCGTCTATCTGCTCTTCGCCGTGCTGCCCATCTACTGGATGGTCAACATGAGCTTCAAGAGCAACCAGGAGATTCTGTCGAGCTTCTCGCTGTGGCCGCAGGACTTCACCTGGGCCAACTACCGCACCATCTTCACCGATGCGTCCTGGTACTCGGGCTACATCAATTCGCTGATCTACGTGGCGATCAACATGGTGATCTCCGTCTCCGTGGCGCTGCCGGCGGCCTACGCCTTCTCGCGCTACCGCTTCCTCGGCGACAAGCACGTCTTCTTCTGGCTGCTCACCAACCGCATGACGCCGCCGGCAGTGTTCCTGCTGCCCTTCTTTCAGCTCTATTCCACGCTCGGCCTGATGGACACGCACTGGGCCGTCGCGCTGGCGCACCTGGTGTTCAACGTGCCGCTGGCGGTTTGGATCCTCGAAGGCTTCATGAGCGGCGTGCCGCGCGAAATCGACGAGACGGCCTACATCGACGGCTACTCCTTCCCGCGCTTCTTCCTCACCATCTTCATTCCGCTGATCAAGTCGGGCGTCGGCGTGGCCGCCTTCTTCTGCTTCATGTTCAGTTGGGTCGAGCTGCTGCTGGCGCGCACCTTGACCAGCGTGAACGCCAAGCCGATCGTCGCGACGATGACGCGCACCGTGAGTGCCTCGGGCATGGACTGGGCCGTGCTCGCCGCGGCCGGCACGCTGACCATCGTGCCGGGCGCGATCGTCATCTGGTTCGTGCGGCACTACATCGCCAAAGGCTTCGCCATGGGGCGCGTTTGAGTGTTTGCGTATTACTCCCTCTCCCGCCAGCGGGAGAGGGAGCAAGACAAAAGGAGACCGCTCGATGTTCAACTGGATGGCCTGGACCCTCCCCGTTGCAGTGTTCTTCACCTGCATCGTGCTCATGCTCGCCGGCATGACGCTGTGGGAAATCAAGTCACCCACCGTGGAGCGCAAGGGCTTCCTGCCCATCGCCACCACGCGTGGCGACCGGCTTTTCATCGGCCTGCTGAGCGCGGCCTACATCAACCTGGTATTCCTGGCGATGTCAGGCCGCCTGATGGAGTGGTTCTCGCTCGACGGCGAGCCGAGCGTGTGGTTCGGCTTCGTGCTGTCGATGGCAGCACTGGCGCTGGTCATGAGAAAAGGCTGAACAGACTTACCGGAGATGCGGCCCACCCACTTCCCCGGGGCCGATGCATCTGAATGCACAGCGGGGGAGCGAACAATGAGGAGACCGACATGAAGCTCAAGTACACCGTGATGGCCGCCGCGGCCGCGCTGGTCCTGACGGCCTGCGGCAAGAAGGAAGAGGGGGTGCCCGTTCCTCCGGCCAGCACGCAGGCCCCCGCAGCCCAGCCGTCGGGAACGCCTGCGACGCCGGCCGCACCGGCGGCAGCAACGGCCGACGCCGCACAGCGCTGGATCAACGACGAGTTCCAGCCCTCGACGCTGAGCAAGGACGAGCAGGCCGCCGAGATGAAGTGGTTCGCCGAAGCCGCCGCCAAGCTCAAGGCACTGGGCGTCAACGAAATCTCGGTGGTCTCCGAGACCATTACCACGCACGAGTACGAATCGAAGACGCTGGCCAAGGCCTTCGGCGAGATCACCGGCATCACCGTCAAGCACGACCTCATCCAGGAAGGCGACGTGGTCGAGAAGCTGCAGACGTCCATGCAGTCCGGCAAGAGCATCTACGACGGCTGGATCAGCGACTCCGACCTCATCGGCACGCACTACCGCTACGGCAAGATCCTCAACCTTACCGACTACATGACGGGTGCGGGCAAGGCGTACACCAACCCTGGCCTGGACATCAAGGACTTCATCGGCACCAGCTTCACCACCGCGCCCGACGGCAAGCTCTACCAGCTGCCCGACCAGCAGTTCGCCAACCTGTACTGGTTCCGCGCCGACCTGTTCGCGCGCAAGGACCTGCAGGAGCAGTTCAAGGCCAAATACGGCTACGACCTCGGCGTGCCGCTGAACTGGAGCGCCTACGAGGACATCGCCGCCTTCTTCAGCAAGGACGTGAAGGAGATCGACGGCAAGCCGATCTACGGCCACATGGATTACGGCAAGAAGGACCCCTCGCTCGGCTGGCGCTTCACCGACGCGTGGCTGTCGATGGCCGGCACGGCCGACGTCGGCATCCCGAACGGCATGCCGGTGGACGAGTGGGGCATCCGCGTGGCCGACGACAAGTGCACGCCGGTCGGCGCCTCCGTGTCCCGCGGCGGCGCGACCAACTCGCCGGCGGCCGTCTATGCGCTCACCAAGTACGTCCAGTGGATGAAGGAGTACGCGCCCAAGGAAGCCACCGGCATGACCTTCGGCGAATCCGGCCCGGTGCCCGCGCAAGGCCAGATCGCGCAGCAGATCTTCTGGTACACGGCCTTCACCGCGGACATGGTCAAGCCCGGCCTGCCGGTGGTCAACGAGGACGGCACGCCCAAGTGGCGCATGGCCCCCGGCCCCAACGGCCCGTACTGGAAGGAGGGCATGCAGAACGGCTACCAGGACGTGGGTTCGTGGACCTTCTTCGCCGACCATGACGCCAACCGCACGGCCGCGGCCTGGTTGTACGCGCAGTTCATCACCAGCAAGACGGTCTCGCTGAAGAAGACCATCGTCGGCCTCACGCCCATCCGCGAGAGCGACATCCAGAGCCAGGCCATGACCGACATGGCACCCAAGCTCGGCGGGCTGGTGGAGTTCTACCGCAGCCCGGCGCGCGTGGCCTGGACGCCGACCGGCACCAACGTGCCCGACTACCCCAAGCTCGCGCAGCTCTGGTGGAAGAACGTGGCACAGGCGGTGACCGGCGAGAAGACGCCGCAGGGTGCGATGGACACGCTGGCCGGGGAGATGGACGACGTGATGGCCCGCCTGGAGCGTGCCGGCATGGCGAAGTGCCCGCCCAAGCTCAACCCCAAGGGCGACCCCGCCAAGTACCTGAGCGACAAGGGCGCGCCATGGAAGAAGCTGGCCAACGAGAAGCCCAAGGGCGAAACCATCGCGTATGAAAAGCTGTTGGGCGCGTGGAAGGAAGGGCGCGTGCGCTGAGTGGCGCGGCGGCTTCGCTCCCTCTCCCGCCGGGGCGGGAGAGGGTTGGGGTGAGGGTGGGGCGTGGGCTGACTGCCCTCACCCCAACCCTCTTCCACAAGTGGGAGAGGGAGCAATACCTGAACGACCCCAGTGTCAGTCGGCCAGCGCCTCGTCGAGCACTTCGACCCAGTGCCGCACGGGCACGCCTGTGCCGCTTTGCAGATGCTGGATGCAGCCGATGTTGGCGGACACGATCGCCTCGGCACGCAGCGGCGCAAGCGCGGCGAGCTTGCGGTCGCGAAGCTGATAGGCCAGCTTGGGCTGCAGCACCGAATAGGTCCCCGCCGAGCCGCAGCACAGGTGGCTCTCGCTCGGCGCCAGCGCGAGCTCGAAGCCGAGCTCCCGCAGACCGTCTTCGACGCCGCCGCGCAACTGCTGCCCATGCTGCAAGGTGCATGGCGGGTGATAGGCGAGCTTCGGCGCCTTGCCGCGCAGTTTCGGTTTGAGCTGCGGCACCAGGTCCAGAAGCAACTCGCTCAGGTCCTTCGTCAATGCGCCGATCTTCGCCGCGCGCTCGGCATAGGCCGGGTCGTGGCGCAGGTGATGGCCGTAATCCTTGACGGTCACGCCGCAGCCTGACGCATTCATCACGATCGCCTCGACCTTGCCCTGGCCGGTCAGGCCCTCGACCAGCGGCCACCAGGCGTCGATGTTGCGGCGCATGTCGGCCAGGCCCCCTTCGTGGTCGCTCAGGTGCGCACGAATCGCGCCGCAGCAGCCGGCGCCGTCGGCCACCAAGGTCTGGATGCCGGCCGCATCGAGCACCCGCGCGGTGGCACTGTTGATGTTGGGTGCCATCGAGGGCTGTACGCAGCCGAGCAGCATGAGCACCTTGCGTGCGTGCGTGCGCGTCGGCCACTGGTGAGCGCGCGCCGGCGCCTTGGGAGGCACCTTGGCCTTGAAAGCCGCCGGCACGAAGGGGCGGAACAACTGGCCCAGCTTCATGGCCGGTGCGAACAGCGGCGAAGTCAGGCCCTCCTTGAGCGCCATGCGCGCCGCGCGTTCGGCCGGCGGGCGCTCGACCTTGGCCTCGACGATGCGCCGGCCGATGTCGGCCAGCGCGCCGTACTGCACCCCGGACGGACAGGTCGATTCGCAGTTGCGGCAGGTCAGGCAGCGATCGAGGTGGATCTGCGTCTTGCGCGTCGGCTGTTCGCCTTCGAGCACCTGCTTGATCAGGTAGATGCGCCCGCGCGGGCCGTCGAGCTCGTCGCCGAGCAACTGGTAGGTCGGGCAGGTGGCGGTGCAAAAGCCGCAATGCACGCACTTGCGAAGGATGGCTTCGGCCTCGGCGCCATCGGCGGTGCCCTGGAATTCGGGAGCGAGATTCGTTTGCATGAAGTCGATTCAGGAAGCCGCAAGCGCGGCCTCGGAAGAATGTTCGGCGCTCGGCAGGCAAGGCAGCACGTGGCCCATGGCCCGCGCCACGTAGTCGTCCTTCTCGCCCACCGGCGCCACGTAGTGCAGCGCGTCGCGCGCGGCCTCCAGGCCCGCCAGGCGCGCGATGACCCAGGCCGCCAGGTATTGCGAGGCCAGGCAGCCGCCGGCGGTGGCGACATTGCCGCGAGCGAAGAAGGGCTGGTTCAGCACCTCGACGCCCGCCTCCTGCACCCAGGGTTTGGTGATGAGGTCGGTGCAGGCCGGCACGCCTTCGAGCACGCCGAGCTTGGCGAGCAGCAGCGTGCCCGAGCATTGCGCACCGATGAGTTGGCGCGCCGGGTCGAGCCGAAGGCGCCCGAGCAGCGCGGCGTCGGCCACCACCTCGCGGGTGCGCATGCCGCTGCCGACGATCACCGCATCGGCACGGCTGGCTTCCTCCAGCGAGGCCTGTGCATGAACGACCACGCCGTTCATCGAGGTGACGGTGTCGCTCGGCGCCGCCAACGACACGCGCCAGTCGGGGCGCTTGACGCGGTTGAGGATGCCCAGGGCGATGAGCGAGTCGAGCTCGTTGTAGCCCTCGAAGGTGAGGATGGCGATGTGCATGGGGTCCTCGTAAAGATGCGCCGACTCAAAGATCCGGATACAGCCGGCCGCGATTGAACAGGCCCGCCGGATCGAACTCGCGCTTGAGCTCGCGGTGGATGCGCGCGAGCGGCGCAGTCAGCGGTGCGAACACCCCGGCGGTCTTGTCGCCGCCGCGAAAGAGCGTCGCGTGGCCCCCGGCGCGCTGCGCCGCCTCGCGCACCGCCGCCGCGCCGGCCGCAGTGCACCACCAGCGCTGGGCGCCGCCCCATTCGATGAGTTGCTCGCCGGCCACGTCGAGCGGCGCGGCGGTCTGCGGCACCGACAGGCGCCACAGCGCCGCACCGGAGCCGGAGTCGATGGCCTGCCGGGCCCGGGCGAAGAACTCGTCGCCGTGGTCGCGCAGGCCTTCCCAGAACGGCGTGGCCAGGGCGTCTTCGATGCGTTCGCCGCCCAGCCGCGTCATGGCCGCGTCGACCGCCGCGCGGGCGCCGCGCAGCCGGATGAGCAGCATGCCGTCCCACCAGGCGCTGGCGTTGATCGGCAGCGGCTGGCCGCCCCAGGCATTGAGCTGGCGCAGCGCGGCGGCCTCGGTGAGCTCGAAGCGCAGGGTGGCCGTCGCCGGCTGCACCGGCAGCACCTTGAGCGAGACCTCCAGGATCACGCCCAGCAGGCCGAGCGAGCCGGCCAGCATCCGCGAGATGTCGTAGCCGGCCACGTTCTTCATCACCTGGCCGCCGAAGCTCAGCACCTCGGCCCGGCCATTGAGCAGGGTCGCGCCGAGCACGTAATCGCGCACACCGCCGCTGCTCGCGCGGGGCGGTCCGGCCAGGCCGGCGGCGACGAGACCGCCGACCGTGCCGCTGCCATTCGCACTGCCGGCGAAGCGTGGCGGCTCGAAGGGCAGGCACTGGCCTTGTTCGGCGAGTGCGGCCTCCAGTTCGTCGATCGGTGTGCCGGCGCGCGCGGTGACCACCAACTCGGTCGGCTCGTAGCTGGAAATGCCGGCGAGCGCGCCGATGTCGAGCGGCTCGCCCGTGATCGGGCCACCGTAGAACGCCTTGGAGCCGTGGCCACGGATCTCGAGTGCCGTACCTGTCGCCTGGGCGGCGCGCACCTGCTCCACCAGCGCGTTCAGCGCGGCGTCGGGGCGCTCGGCCGCCAGCGGGGTGACGGGTTCGGCCTGCGTGGCGGTCACGGCCGCGTCTTCTTCTCTCGTGTCCATCGTTGTCTTAAAAGCGCGGCAGGTGCGCGAAGGGCAGCAGGCCCTTCTTCACATGCATTTTTCCGTATTCGGCGCAGCGGCTCAGCGTGGGAATCACCTTGCCGGGGTTGAGCAGGCCGCGCGGATCGAAGGCGCGCTTCAGGCCGAACATCTGCTCGCGCTCGGCCGGCGTGAACTGCACGCACATGGAGCTGAGTTTTTCCACGCCCACGCCGTGCTCGCCGGTCACGGTGCCGCCGAGCATCACGCTGGTCTCCAGGATGTCGGCGCCGAACAGTTCGCAGCGGTGCAACTGGTCGGGGTCGTTGGCGTCGAAGAGGATGAGCGGGTGCAGGTTGCCGTCGCCGGCATGAAAGACGTTGCAGCAGCGCAGGCCGTATTTGATTTCCATCTCGCCGATGCGCATGAGGATCTCCGCCAGCTTCTTGCGAGGGATGGTCGAGTCCATGCACATGTAGTCGGGGCTGATGCGCCCGCTGGCGGGAAAGGCGTTCATGCGCCCGCTCCAGAACTTCAGGCGCTCGGCCTCGTCGCGGCTGATGGAAAAGCGCGTGGCGCCGGCCTGCTCCATCACCGCGACCATGCGGCCGATCTCCTCTTCCACCTCTTCGGGCGTGCCGTCGCTTTCGCAGATGAGGATGGCGGCGGCCTCGAGGTCGTAGCCGGCCCGCACGAAGTCCTCCACCGCGGCGGTCATCGGCTTGTCCATCATCTCCAGGCCGGCCGGGATGATCCCCGCGCCGATCAGCGCGGCCACCGCATGGCCGGCCTTCTGCACATCGTCGAAGCTGGCCAGGATGGCCCGCGCGAGCTGCGGCTTGGGCACCAGCTTGACCGTCACTTCGAGCGTCACGGCCAGCATGCCTTCGGAGCCGATCACGGCCGAGAGCAGGTCCAGCCCCGGCGCATCGAGCGCCTCCGAGCCGAACTCGACCGGCTCACCCTCGACAGTGAAGCCGCGCACGCGCAGCACGTTGTGCACGGTCAGGCCGTACTTCAGACAGTGCATGCCGCCGGAGTTCTCGGCGACGTTGCCGCCGATGGTGCAGGCGATCTTGCTGCTCGGGTCGGGCGCGTAGTACAGGCCGTGCGGCGATGCCGCTTCGCTGATCGCGGCGTTGCGCACGCCGGCCTGCACGACGGCCGTGCGCGAGACCGGATCGATCTTGACGATGTGGTTGAACTTCGCCAGCGACAAGGTCACGCCCAGTTCGTGCGGCAGCGCGCCGCCCGACAGGCCGGTACCGGCGCCGCGTGCCACCACCGGCACGGCCAACCGGTGGCAGGCTTTCAGCACGGCGGCCACCTGTGCTTCGGTTTCGGGCAGCGCCACGACCAGCGGCATCTGCCGGTAGGCGGTCAGGCCGTCGCAGTCGTAGGGAACGGTGTCCTCGGGCTGCCACAGCAAGGCATGGGCGGGCACCAGCGGCGCGAGTGCGGCCACGACCTCGGCCTGGCGGCGCGCGCGGGCTTCGCGCGTTGTTGTTGCGGGCTGCAGCAGGGTGGGTTCGATGGGGGCGTTCATTTGAAGTCTCCTGACGGCGCAGCGCAGCGCCGATCCGGCGCGGTAGCCGCGCGAACCCGAGCTTAAGCGCAGGCCCGGGCGGGCGATGGTGTGCTTGGGTTCGTAGGCTTTTGACGGAAAAGTCCGTAATCAGCAGAAAATTCGTCCGATACCGCCGCTGTGGAGCTACAGCGACGGCGCCCTGGGCGGGCACGCCCGGCGTGCCGCGGAGCGCCCGGGCACGACCCGCGAGGGCCATGTGCGGCGCGCGCGAAGCCCGCCTTGGCGCAGTAAAGCCGACGAAAGCCGATGGAAGGCTCGGATCCCACTCAGGGCGGCCATCGGTCGTAGTGCGTGTTGGGCCCGGGCGGCGGCGTCGCGCCCGGCCGCGGTGGCAACTTGGGCCCCGGGCGCTGCGGTGGCTTCACGCCCGGCGGGTGTGGCTTGAAAGGCAGGTGGGCGCCGGGCGGATGCGGCTTGAACGGCGGTCGCGGCCCGAAGCTGCGCCGGGGCCAGACGATCACCTGCGGCTGCTCGGCCTCGCTGCGCACACGCGCAGCATCGCGCTCGGCCGCCGCAGCGGCCGCCTGAGCGCGTGCCAATTCGATGTCGCGGTCGATCTCGCGCTGCTGTTCGAGCCGGCGGGCGATGCGTTCGGTGACCGCGGCGGACTCGCGCTCGGCGGCGGCGCGTCGCGCCGTGGCGAGTTGCGGATCTTCGGGCTGGTACTGCCAGGTGCGCAGGGTCCGTGCGTCGCGCACGGGGCGGTCGGTGAAGATGACGCGGCCGTCGGGCAGACGCTGCTGGACGATGTCGCGCACCGGGGCGGGGGCTGCTGCAGGCACGGTGGGCGTGTCGCCCTGGGCTCGAGCCACCAGCATGGCCGACAGCAGGATCAAGGGCAGGAGCGCGCGCATCGCGGTGGGAGTGCCGCTCGAGGCGCAGGTTCCGCACCCGGGTCGCGCGCCACGGCGGTTCAGCATCGCCACAGACCAGCCTCGCGCTGCTCGGGGTCAGAACCTCAGCGACAAGCGGGCTCGGGCGCCGTGATCCTCGGCGCCACTGGCGATCTGACCCTGATAGGAAACGCCGAAGGTGGTGTTGTCGGAGAGCTCGAGATCGAGCCCGATCCTGATCCTGATCCTGATCCTGATCCTGATCCTGATCCTGATCACGAGCGCGTCTTGCGCGATCGGCGCACCGGTGACGGTGAAGTCGTCGCCACCCGACGAGAAGGCCGCCGTCGAGGCCGGAGCGAGGTCAACGAAGGCGTGACGCCATCCCAGGCGGGCAACGGGCATGGCAGGCCCGAAAGCACTGTCTTCGGACGCTTCCATCAGCAGCCGACTGAAGGCCTTGGCGTATTTCTGATGCCTCGAAAATACCTGCGCATCGATGCGTCGCAGCGCTGTGTCGCGCAGGCCGCTCCCGCTTTCGCCCGGAACGACGCGCCCCGAACTTCTCGCCGGTACTACGCCGGCGCCGTGAACACCGTCAACACACCGGTGTAGCCGTAGAGCTGGCGGTGCCCGATCTCCCCGGCAGCGAAAAAACCGACCAGCGGAACCGGCTGCTGCGCAGCGCCGGTGAGCGCGTGTTGCAAAAGCTGCAATTCGGCCGAGGGCGCGCCGAAATGCGGCCCGCCGCGACCGGTGCAGCTCACGTAGTGCGCGCCCACGATCCGTCGGCCCTCGCTGCCGGGTGCTGCGGGCTCGGCGCCGGCGGACGGCGCGCCCGCCAGGGACAGATCGTCGGGTTCGAGCGCGCTGCGGATCTCGGCCGCGACGCGCACCAGGTCGCGCCGCGCCGCTTCGACATCGCGGCGGCAGAAGGCCAGTTGCTGGCCCGGCTCGGCGATGTCGCCGATGGCGAAACCCCGGCGTTGCGGATCCAGGCCGATCAGGTGGCGCACGCGCGTTTCGGTGCCGAAGGCGCCGCGCCGAGGCGGCGTGGCGAACTCGGGGTTCTGCAAGGCCGCGGCGGAGGTTGCCGTCCTCCCGCTCGACGCGGCGCTTGCCGCAAACGCCCGGGCGGACCCGTCACCGGCCGCCTCATCCTCGCGTGATCCGGCATCGCCGGGCGAGCCCGTTGTTGCCGCTTGCCGTATCGGCCCGGCCGCGGCCGGGCCGATGCGCAGCCCGTCGCTCAAGCCGACCAGCGTGCTGCGCAGCCGCGGCAGAGCCTCGCGCGGCGCGCTTTCATCGACGCCGAGGTCGCGCAGCAGGCAATCGAGCGCGGGCTCGCCGTCGAGCGCATAGACCACGTTGCGCTCCGCCTCGGTGATGAACCGCGACACGCCGACCGGCTGGCAGCCCTGCGTGACCCGCGACACCAGGCCGACCTGCGCACCGAAGGCCACGCCGGAGAGCCCGCCCTCGAACACGCCGTCGCCTTGCGCGCCGCCGTCATCCGTGGCGTTGGTGGCGATCAGCAGCGTGCGGTTGCGCGCCGAGGCGAGGCCGCCGAACAGGTAGCCGCTGTCGACCCGCTCGCTCAGCTCGCCGATCAGCTCCGCCAGATCGGGCGTGGCCGGGTCGGCATGCACCAGCGCCGTGTGCGCGGCGAAGCCACCGCTGCCTGCGGCCGCGAGCGGCTGGCGGCCCGAGAACATACGGAAGTGCTCGCGCGGCAGGCTCGCCAGCATGACCGCCAGCGCCGGTTCGTCGAAATACTCGACGTCGCCCGCGCAGATGCCCACGCCGACCGCACCGACCCAGGCCACGCCGGGAAACCGCTCGCGCAGCGCCGTCAGCAACTCTTCGGCGGCCAGCGCGTGGTGGTCGGTCAGGTAGCACCAACCGAGCGTCGGCGTGCCGAGCTCCTGCGTATCGAGCTGCGAGAGAACCAGGGCGAGCACATTGCGCCAGTCCGGGTGTCTGGCATGGGCGTAAGCGAAAGACTGCATCGGCTCGTGTGATCCTGCGGCGGCCCGGTGGTTCAGCGGCGGCGCGCTGATGCGCGCTTGGCGGGCGCCTTCCGGGCCGGTGCCTTCTTGACTGTCGGTGAAGTCTTGGGGTCTGCCTTGGCCTTGGCCTCCGAGCGCGAGACCTTGTCGGCGACCTTCCCGGCCATCTCGCTGGCTTGCCGCGCCGGGGCCATGCCGGCCTGGGCGGTCTGCTCGGCGGCGTCGAAGCCCTGTTTGACCAGGTTGCCGGCGAACGGCTTGGCAGAGTCCGAGGCGGCGTCCTTCATTGCATTGGCGGCAAGTTCGGTGAACTGCTTGGTCAGCGCGCCCCACCATTGCATCGGATCCACCACGCCGGCCGGGGCCGCGCCGGCCTTGCTCTTATCGGCGTCCCGGTTCTTGCCGCGGCGAGCGGTGGAAGCCTGCGCGCCGTCTTCGCCGGTCGATGCGTCGGCCTGCACCGAACCGGCGCCCGGCCTCGCCCAATTCTGCGCCGCCGACGCAAACGCGCCGACGCCGGCCTCGTCCTCATCGGGCAGCTTGATGCGCATCGATTCGCGCAGGTCGGCCACCTGCACGTTCATGGTCTTGAGGGTCGACAGCGTCATGCGCTGCACCTCCAGCGCTTGAATGGTGGCGCCTAGCATGCGCGCGTTCTGCTCGAGCCAGAACTGCACGGTGCGCAACTCCTCGATGCGTTTTTCCAGCTCCTCGGGGTCGAGCGTCGGTGCCACCCACTGCCCGATGTTCGGCAGCACCGAACTTGCGTTCTTGACCAGCCCTTGCAGGAAGTCGAAACCCGGAACCAGTTTTGCGAAGTCGGGTGCGGCATCGGCCATCGTTTCTCCTCGTGGTTGTCGATCCATTGTGCGGCGAGCGAGTCTGCCGTGCAGCCTCCTTGCCGCCGACGCGGCAAAGCTTTTTGCGCTCGGCAGCGCCTGACCGTTTCGCGCCGGTCGAGCGCGCGCAGGCTGGTCTGCGCGCGTTGCCGCACTCATGGGCTTCGGCTGCGACGCTTCAACGCGGCCTACCCGCCTCGATGCGCAGCACGCTGCCCTGCTGCTGCCAGTGCAGTCGGCCGAGCACGTCCATGCCGAGCAGCGGCTTGTCGCCCAGTGCGGGCAGCACGACCAGCGGCAAGCGCTCGGCGCGCACGCCGCCTTCGAGCACCAGATCGGCACGCGCGATGTGGCCGCGGACCACGCCCCCGGCGGTGCTCGACTGCACGCTGCCCAGCGCTTCGAGGTCCAGTTCGCGCGCCAGCTCGGCAGAGATCGCACTGCGTGTGGCGCCGGTGTCAATGAGGAAGTCCACCTCGCGGCCGTTGAGCGTACCGGGCCAGTGGTAATGGCCGTCCGGGCCGCGCTCGATCTCGATGGCGCTGCCGTCGATGCTGAAGCGGGCTTTTTGTTGCTGCGCCTGGAAAGTGCTGAAGCCCAGGAACACGACCACGCCGAGCAGCAGCCAGACGGTGGCGATCTTGAGGGTGCGAGGGAATTCGTTCATGGCGTCTGGCCGTGCTCAGGCCGGCGCCGTGACCGTCTGCTCGATCGCCCCGAACATGCTTTGCCCGTCCTTGCCCTTCATCTCGATGCGGAGGGTGTCGCCGATCTTCAGGAATTCCGTGACCGGCGCACCGCCCTCGACCGCCTCGATCGCGCGCTTCTCGGCAATGCAGCTGTAGCCGCGCGCCGGGTCCTTGTTGCTGACCGCGCCGCCGCCGACGATGCTGCCGGCGCGCACGTTGCGCGTCTTGCAGAGGTGGGCGATGAGCTGCCCGAAGTGGAAGCTCATCTCGGGGCCCGCTTCGCACAGGCCGACCTGCTTGCCGTTCCACACCGACTGCAGGCCGAGATGCACGCGCCCGCCGCGCCAGGCATCGCCGAGCTCGTCGGGCGTCACGGCGACCGGGCTGAAAGCAGTGGCCGGCTTGCTCTGGAAGAAGCCGAAGCCCTTGGCGAGCTCGGCCGGGATCAGGTGGCGCAGGCTCAGGTCGTTGGCGAGCATCAGCAGCCGAATGCTGTCGATGGCGGCGTCGGGCGAGGTGCCCATCGCCACGTCGCCGGTGACGACGGCGATCTCGCTTTCGAAGTCGAGGCCCCAGGCTTCGTCGGCGCAGACGATCGGGTCGCGCGGGCCGAGAAAGTCGTCGCTGCTGCCCTGGTACATGAGCGGGTCGGTGTGCAAGCTCTCCGGCACCTCTGCGCCGCGCGCCTTTCGCACCAGCTCAACATGGTTGAGGTAAGCCGACCCGTCCGCCCACTGATAAGCACGCGGCAGCGGCGCCATGCACTGCTGCGGATCGAAGGCGAAGGCGTGGCGTGCCCGGCCGTTGTTCAGCGTCTCGTACAAATCCTGCAGCTGCGGCGACAGGAAGTTCCAGTCGTCGAGCACCTGCTGCAGGCGTGTGGCGATCGCGCTGGCATGGTGGGCGGTGTTCAGGTCGCGTGAGACGACGAGCAGTTGCCCGTCGCGCGAGCCGTCCTTGTAGGTGGCGAGTTTCATCGGGATGCGGGGCCTCGCAGCGCTTGCTCGCGAGGAACTCGCTACAGTGAATCGGATGCCGCATTCTAATTTTCGGGCGCTGCACCGATGGGCCCCCCGCTCGGGGCGAGGGCCGTGCCTCGCGCTGGCGGCGACGCTTGCGCTGATGTGCGCCACCGCAATCCGCGCTGCGCAGCCGGTGTCGCTGGAGCCGGGGTTCGAAGCAGAAGCCGCCACGCCATTGGTCGCCCGGACGCCGCTTGCGAGCGGTCGCTCCGGCGCCGGGGGGGGCGCCGAGGCGCCGGCGGTTTACCGAACACGCATCCCTGCGTCGGCCCGCATAACTTACCGGTTGAGCCGCAGCGGCATCGTTGGCAGCGGCCTGCTCGACTGGCGCGTCGAAGGCGACCGCTACGTGCTGCGGCTGGAAGGCAGCGTGCCGATCATCGGCACGCTCATCACACAGACCAGCCGCGGCGGCTTCGACGCCGCCGGCCTGGCACCGACCCGCTACACCGACCAGCGCTGGCGCCGCGACGAAAGCGTGGCCGACTTCGACCGCCACGCCGGCCGCATCGTCTTCTCGAACGACAAACCCCCGCTGTCGCTGCGCAAGGGCACGCAGGACCGGCTCAGCGTGATGGTGCAACTCGCCGCCATTGCCAATGCCTGGTCCGAGCCGCCGGCAGTGGGCACGGTGCTGACGCTTCCGGTGGTCGGCGCGCGGGGCGACGCCAAGCTGTGGGCGCTGCGCTACGAAGGCCCGCAAGCGCTGCGAACCGGCGAAGTCAGTGTGCGGGCGCTTCGCTTCCTGCGCCAACCCGAGGAGCCGGGCGACACCCGCGCGGAGTTCTGGCTCGACCCGGCCGCCTCGCACCTGCCGGTGCGGGCACGTTTGACCGACGGCGATGGCGACGCGCTGGAACTGCTGCGCACCGGAGCGGGTCGATGAGCTGATGAGGAGCGGCCCCCGGAGCGCTGCGCTCCCCGCGCACAAAGGCCGCATCGGGTGTTCGGATCGCGACCCGGCTTGAAAATTGCCAGGGAGTGCTCATGTAGGCCCAAAGGAGTGATCCGCCATGCACATGCTCTACAACTCGGACAACTTTGCGGTGGTGCAGTTCGTCGTGTCAGGCCAGGACGAGTCCTCGCCTGAGGAAAACGCGGTGCCGGCCCGCGGCGGCTACGAGATCGTCGACAAATCGTCGCGGATGGAATTGTTTCTGGATGGCGCGCTGGCGGAGCATTTCAAGCTCGGCGTCGAGGCGCTGATCGAAACCTCGCCCGGCGTCGAAGAGATGGATGCGTTCCTGGCGAACTACACCACGTTGGCGCACCAGCCGGTCGTGTTGCACTGATCCGCGCGCCGGCGCTGCGCGCTAGCTGCGGGCCGGGCGTTCTTCGCTTCCGGCCACACGCCGCAAGCGGCGTGTGGCATTTCTACAATGACGCATGAGCCAGCCGACCCACACCCGCCCGTACACCCGCGCCCAGGCGCTGCCCGAGCTGCTCGCGCAGCGCATCCTGATCCTCGACGGTGCCATGGGCACAATGATCCAGCGCTACAAGCTCGGCGAGGCCGATTACCGCGGCGAGCGCTTCAAGGACCACCCGAAGGACCTGAAGGGCAACAACGAGCTGCTGCAATTCACACGGCCCGACGTCATCACCGAAATCCACGAGGGCTATCTCGCGGCCGGTGCCGACATCATCGAGACAAACACCTTCGGCGCCACTTCGATCGCGCAGGACGACTACGGCCTGGGAGCGGTGGCAGGCGAGATGAACCTCGTCGCGGCGCAACTGGCCCGCGCCGCGGCGACCAAGTTCAGCACGCCGGACAAGCCGCGTTTCGTGGCCGGCGCCCTGGGCCCGACGCCGCGCACCGCGAGCATCAGCCCGGACGTCAACGACCCCGCAGCACGCAACGTCAGCTTCGAGGCGCTGCGCAAGGCGTATCTGGAACAGGCCCAGGCCCTGCTCGACGGCGGCGCCGACCTGTTTTTGGTCGAGACCATTTTCGACACCCTCAACGCCAAGGCCGCGATCTTCGCGATCGACGAGCTGTTCGAGACCACCGGCGAGCGCCTGCCGGTGATCATCTCCGGCACCGTGACCGATGCCTCCGGCCGCATCCTTAGCGGCCAGACGGTCAGCGCCTTCTGGCATTCGGTGCGCCACGCCAAGCCGATCGCCGTGGGCCTGAACTGCGCGCTCGGCGCCGCGCTCATGCGGCCCTACATCGAGGAGCTGGCCAAGGTGGCCGGCGACACCTTCGTCTCCTGCTATCCGAACGCCGGCCTGCCCAACCCGATGAGCGACACCGGCTTCGACGAAACGCCGGACATCACCGGCGGGCTGGTCGAGGGCTTCGCAAAGGCCGGTTTTCTCAATATTGCAGGCGGTTGCTGCGGCACGACGCCGGAGCACATCGCCGAGATCACCAAACGCGTGAGCGCCTACAAGCCGCGAGCCCGGAACGAGCGCTGGCTGTCGGAATTGGTCGAAGAAGCAGCTGCGACCTGAGGCTGTGAGCCGCAGGTCGGCCGCGTCGCGCGTGAGTGAAACGAGCGCCCGCCGGCTGGCAAACGCCGGCTGACAGCGGCTCGCCGCTTCGCGCCGCACAACGGCGCCAAGCGGCAGCCGACCTCACGGCCTGTCGCTGACCACGATCTCGAGCGCGCCGCCCTCGGCCCGGCCCACGTCCACGATGCGCGAAACCGGCACGCCGCGGCCGATCAGGTAATCGCGCGTGCTGGCACCGCGTTCTTGCACCAGCCGGGGCGAGGCATCCGCGCCCGCCGGCACGCCGACGCGCAGTTCGGTCGTGGCGGCTTGCGGCTTGAAGCCGACGGCGAGTTGATCCAGCACGGCTCCCAGCGCCGGCTTGACGGCCGCGCGACCGGGGTCGAAGGAAAACCGGCTCGGCACCTCGACGCGCAGGCGCCGGTCTTCGGTGGCTTCGATCACCACCGGCGTGCCGCTCAGCGCCTGCTTCAAGCGTGTGCGCTGCGATTCGAGCGCGGGAGACAGGCCGGAGCCGAACAGCCCGCCGAGCGATGGCACGGCGTCGGGGCGGCCCGCCGGGTCGGTGGCGCAGCCGGCCAGGGCGGCCACCAAGACCAAGGCGGGGAGGGTGAGTTTCGAGTTCGTTTTCATGGCGAGGATTCCAACCGCTGGCACTGTGCCGCACAAGCGGGTGGCCCCGCAGCCGGGTGAGGTTTTGTAAGCGCAGGGCTTCGCATGTGCCGCCGAGCGTGGCAGCCTTTGCGATAGCCCAGGCACCCCCGAGCGAGAACATGGCCGTGAGCGCGGCGGCGAGCGCTCGGCTTCGACGCCTCTAAAATGCCTCCTTCTCGAGGAGCGTTGCGACGGCCTGCACCTGCTGCAGTTCGCCAGGCTCGAGGCGGGGCGCCTGCGGCGCTCCTTGCAACGGCGCTCACCCGTCCGCCGCCCGGCGGGCTGCGGGTGGGCCGCAGCACCGGGCGCGGCGTCTGGCTGGTGCCCCCGCGATGACCTTTTCCGCCGCTTCCACTGCTTTGCACCTGCCGCCGATGCGGCTCGCCGGCCTCGAGCCGGTTGCCATCGGCGCCGAATCGCTGTTCGTCAACATCGGCGAGCGCACCAACGTCACCGGCTCCAAGGCCTTTGCGCGAATGATCCTCGCCGGGCAATTCGAGGAAGCCCTGGCCGTCGCCCGCCAGCAGGTCGAGAACGGCGCGCAGGTCATCGACGTGAACATGGACGAGGCCATGCTCGATTCGAAGGAAGCGATGGTGCGCTTCCTGCACCTCATCGCCTCCGAGCCGGAGATCGCGCGCGTGCCGATCATGATCGACAGCTCCAAGTGGAGCGTGATCGA
>NZ_JACDCW010000062.1 GCF_013817345.1 Methylibium sp. | reverse complement strand
TGCTCGATCACGCCGCCGAGCAGGGCTACGGCATCCCGGCGTTCAACGTCAACAACCTCGAGCAGGTGCAGGCGGTGATGTCCGCGGCGCACGAAGTCGGCGCGCCGGTGATCCTGCAGGCCAGTGCCGGCGCCCGCAAGTACGCGGGCGAGAACTTCATCAAGCATCTGATCCAGGCCGCGATCGAAACCTGGCCCGAGACCCCGCTGGTCATGCACCAGGACCACGGCCAGAGCCCCGAGGTGTGCAAGGGCGCCATCGATCTCGGCTTCAGCTCGGTGATGATGGACGGCTCGCTGCAGGCCGACGGCAAGACCATCGCCAGCTACGACTACAACGCCGACGTGACCAAGAAGGTCGTGGACATGGCCCACAAGCTCGGCGTCACCGTCGAAGGCGAGCTCGGCTGCCTGGGCTCGCTCGAAACCATGCGCGGCGACAAGGAAGACGGTCATGGCACCGAGGCCACCATGACGCGCGACCAGCTCCTCACCGACCCCGAAGAGGCTGCCGACTTTGTCAAGCGCACCCAGCTCGACGCGCTGGCCATCGCCATCGGCACCAGCCACGGCGCCTACAAGTTCACCCGCAAGCCCACCGGCGACATCCTGGCGATCGACCGCATCAAGGAGATCCACAAGCGCATTCCCACCACGCACCTGGTGATGCACGGCAGCTCGAGCGTGCCGCAGGATCTGCTGGCAACGATCCGCGAGTACGGCGGTGACCTGAAGGAGACCTACGGCGTGCCGGTCTCGGAGATCCAGGAAGCCATTAAGCACGGCGTTCGCAAGATCAACATCGACACCGACATCCGCCTGGCCATGACGGCGGCGATCCGCCAGTACATGGCACAGAACCCGGGCAAGTTCGACCCGCGCGACTACCTCAAGCCGGCCACGGCGGCGGCCAAGGCGATCTGCAAGCAGCGCTATGTCGAGTTCGGCTGCGAGGGCCAGGCGGGCAAGATCAAGCCGATGCCGCTCAGCGCGGTGGCGCAGCGGTACGCGAGCGGCGCGCTGGCGCAGCAGGTGCTGTAAGCGTTCGGTGCGGTGATGTCGCGCCGTCGCGCAGGAAACACCCCGGCTTCGGCCGGGGTTCGTCCTTGAGGGACGACGCAAACAACGGCACAAGCGATGGCGCGCGCGAACCCGGCAAGCAAAGCCACCGGCCGCATCCGCGTCGGTGTCGGCGGCTGGACCTACGAGCCCTGGCGCGACAATTTCTTCCCCAAGGGCTGGCCCCAGGCGCGCGAGCTCGAGTACGCAAGTCGCCGGCTGAGTGCGATCGAGATCAACGGCACCTACTACAGCACCCAGAAGCCGGCTACCTTCGCGAAATGGCGCGACGCAACGCCCGACGACTTCGTGTTCTCGCTGAAGGCCTCGCGCTACACGACCAACCGCCGCGTCCTGGCGGAGGCCGGTGAGTCGATCGAGCGCTTTCTCGGCAGCGGGCTGGCGGAACTCGGCGCCAAGCTCGGTCCGATCGTCTGGCAGTTTGCGCCGACCAAGCGCTTCGAGGCCGAGGACTTCGAGGCCTTTCTGAAGCTCCTTCCTTCAAAGGTCGGCGGCCTGAAGCTGCGCCATGTGCTCGACGTGCGCCACGAAAGCTTCATGTGCGCCGACTATCTGCAGCTCGCGCGCAAGTACAAGGCCGCCACCGTGTTCACCGATTCGGACGAACACCCTTCGTTCGCCGATCTCACCGGAGGCTTCGTCTATGCACGGCTGATGCGCACCGAGGCGGACCAGAAGCTCGGCTATGCGTCGAAGGCGCTCGATGGCTGGGCGGAATGCGCGCGCCTTTGGGCTGCCGGGCGCGAGCCGCAGGCGTTGCCGCGTGTGGCGGAGCACGCCGCTGGCGGGGCGGCCGAGCCGCGCGACGTGTTCGTCTTCATGATCAACGGCGCCAAAGAGCGCGCACCGGCTGCAGCCATGGCCTTGCTGCAGCGCCTGGGGTTCGAGCCGGGTGCTTTGCCGTGAGCGTGGCATCGGCACTCTCGTGGCGCCGCTGTATGCCTTGCCCTCAGACCAACGGACCGGCCCGTGCCGACGGCCGGAACGTTCGAGTTCAATGCGTAGCTGATACAGGAATCTGTATATCCGATCCATGAAAACGACCTTGCGAAGCTGTCCGAGCATGTGCTGGCTCTTTGTCGCCGTGAGCAACTGGTGATCGACGACGCCGGCGCGCCACCATTGGGACGTGGATCGGCGGCGCGGCGTTGCCTGAGGCGCGGGCTGCGCCGGCTTCGAGCGGGACCGAGCGCGGTCGGACGGGGCGACGGGGCTACATGCTCCGCCGGTACTGCCCGCCCACCTCGAACAGCGCGCTGGTGATCTGCCCCAGCGAGCACACACGCACCGCTTCCATCAGTACCTCGAACACATTGCGGTTCGCGATCGCCGCCTGCTGAAGCCGCTGCAGCATCGCGGGCGACGCCTTCGCATTGCGAGCCTGAAAGTCGGCCAGCCGCGTCAGCTGCGACTGCTTCTCCTCGTCGGTCGAGCGCGCCAGCTCCAGCGTCTGCGGCGTTTCGTCGCCCTGTGGATTGCGAAAGGTGTTCACGCCGATGAGCGGGAGCTCGCCGGTGTGCTTGAGCATCTCGTAGTGCATGCTCTCGTCCTGGATGCGGCCGCGCTGGTAGCTGGTTTCCATCGCGCCCAGCACGCCGCCGCGCTCGCTGAGGCGCTCGAACTCCAACAGAACGGCTTCTTCGACCAGCTCGGTCAGCTCGTCGATGACGAAGGCGCCCTGATTGGGGTTCTCGTTCTTCGCCAGGCCCCATTCGCGGTTGATGATCATCTGGATCGCCATCGCGCGGCGCACGCTTTCCTCGGTGGGCGTGGTGATGGCCTCGTCGTACGCGTTGGTGTGCAGCGAGTTGCAGTTGTCGTACACCGCGATCAGCGCCTGCAGCGTGGTGCGGATGTCGTTGAACGCGATCTCCTGCGCGTGCAGCGAGCGGCCACTGGTCTGTACGTGGTACTTGAGCTTCTGGCTGCGCTCGTTGGCGCCGTACTTCTCGCGCAGGCTCACCGCCCAGATGCGCCGCGCCACGCGGCCGAGCACGTTGTACTCGGGGTCCATGCCGTTGCTGAAGAAAAAACTCAGGTTGGGCGCGAAATCATCGATGTGCATGCCGCGCGCTAGATACGCCTCCACGAACGTGAAGCCGTTGCTGAGCGTGAAGGCGAGCTGCGAGATCGGGTTGGCTCCCGCCTCGGCGATGTGATAGCCGCTGATGCTCACCGAGTAGAAATTGCGCACGTCGTGGTGCACGAAGTACTCGGCGATGTCGCCCATCACCTTGAGCGAGAACTCGGTCGAGAAGATGCAGGTGTTCTGGCCCTGGTCTTCCTTGAGGATGTCGGCCTGCACCGTGCCGCGCACGTTGGCCAGCACCCAGGCGCGGATCTTGGCCGCCTCGGTGTCCGTCGGCTCGCGCCCGTTGTCGGCCTTGAACTTGTCGAGGTTCTGGTCGATGGCGGTGTTCATGAACATCGCCAGGATCGTCGGCGCCGGGCCGTTGATGGTCATGCTGACGGAGGTGGCGGGCTGGGTCAGGTCGAAGCCCGAATACAGCACCTTCATGTCGTCGAGCGTGGCGATGCTCACGCCCGAGTTGCCGACCTTGCCGTAGATGTCGGGGCGCGGGTCGGGGTCGGCGCCGTAGAGCGTGACCGAGTCGAAGGCCGTCGAGAGCCGCTTGGCCGGCAGCCCTTCGCTCACCACCTTGAAGCGCCGGTTGGTGCGAAAGGCGTCGCCCTCGCCGGCGAACATGCGTGTGGGGTCCTCGCCTTCGCGCTTGAAGGCGAACACGCCGGCGGTGTACGGATAGCTGCCCGGCACGTTCTCGAGCATCAGCCACTTCAGCAGTTCGCCGTGGTCCTCGTACTGCGGCAGCGCGACCTTGCGAATCTTGGTGCCGGACAGCGAAGTGGTGACGAGTGCGGTGCGGATTTCCTTGTCGCGGATCTTCACCACGTACTCGTCGCCCGCGTAGGCCTTCTGCATTTCGGGCCATTGGGCGAGCAGCTTCTTCGCATCGGCATCGAGCCGGGCCTCGCGCCCTTCAGCGAGGTTGACCGCGGCCTCGGCGGCGCGGGGCTTGTCGGGTTTGCCGTCGGTCAGCATGCGCGCTGCGGCGCGCAATTGCTGGGCCTCGCGCGCGATGGCCGCCTGTTCGCGAGCCCGCCGCTTGTAGCCGCGCACGGTGTCGGTGATCTCGGCCAGGTAGCGCGTGCGCGCAGCCGGGACGACGGCGGTCTGGTTGCTGCTGTGTCGTACGTTCACGGGCGGCAGCCTCGGCTCGCCGAGCTTCAGGCCCAGCTCGCGCAGGCGCGCGGCCAAGGCCTGGTAGAGCGCGGTCACGCCGTCGTCGTTGAAGCGGCTGGCCATCGTGCCGAACACCGGCATGGTCTCGGGCCGCTGCGCGAAGGCTTCGCGGTTGCGCTGCATCTGCTTGGCCACGTCGCGCAGCGCATCGGCGGCGCCTTTGCGGTCGAACTTGTTGATGGCCACGAACTCGGCGAAATCGAGCATGTCGATCTTCTCGAGCTGGCTGGCGGCGCCGAACTCGGGCGTCATCACGTACACGGGCACATCGACATGCGGGACGATGGCCGCGTCGCCCTGGCCGATGCCGGAGGTCTCGACGACGACCAGGTCGAAGCCGGCCGCCTTGCACGCAGCGATCACGTCGGGCAGCGCGGCGCTGATCTCGCTGCCGGCTTCGCGGGTGGCGAGGCTGCGCATGAAGACGCGACGGCCGTCGTCGTCGGCCGGCCCTCCTCCCGGCCTTCCGCCAGAGGGGGAGGGAGTGAGCGGTGTCGGCGCTGCGCGGCTCCAGGCAGCAATGGCATTCATGCGGATGCGGTCGCCGAGCAGCGCGCCCCCGCTCTTGCGCCGCGATGGGTCGATCGAGATCACCGCCACGCGCAGCGCGTCGCCCTGGTCCAGGCGAAGCCGGCGGATCAGCTCGTCGGTCAGGCTCGACTTGCCGGCGCCGCCCGTGCCGGTGATGCCGATGACCGGCACCACCGAGTCCTGCGCGGCGCCGTGCAAGGCCGCCTTCAATTCAACCGGCGCCGAGCCGATTTCGAGCGCGGTGATCGTGCGCGACAGTGCCAGCCATGCTGCGTTGCCGTGGCCCCGCAATGAGCCGATGTCGGCCGGCGCCTCGGGCGCGGCCGTCTGGTCGCAGCGCATCAGCATCTCGCCGATCATGCCGGCCAGGCCCATGCGCTGGCCGTCCTCGGGGCTGAACACGCGCACGCCCTGATCGGCCAACTCGCGAATCTCCGCCGGCACGATCACCCCGCCACCCCCGCCGAAGATTTGGATGTGCGCGCCGCCGCGCTCGCGAAGCAGCTCGACCATGTAGCGGAAATACTCGACATGCCCACCCTGGTAGGAGCTGACCGCGATGCCTTGCGCGTCCTCCTGCAGCGCAGCGGTCACCACCTCGTCGACCGATCGGTTGTGGCCGAGGTGGATGACCTCGGCGCCCATGCTCATGAGCAGCCTGCGCATGATGTTGATCGACGCATCGTGGCCGTCGAACAGCGAGGCGGCGGTGACGAAGCGCAGTTTCCTCGTCGCGCGGTAGTGCGCGAGGGCCTGATGGTCGGCGGACAGGTCGGTCATTGTTTGACTCCGGCAACAGCGGGGCGGCGGGCAGCGCCGGCGAGGCACGCGAACATGGTTGACGTTGACGTAAACGTCAACCATCGCCGATGGTAGCCGCATCGGTCGGCACCCCGCCGCGGGGCGGCGCGCGCTCATGGTTTCCCCGCACTGTGATCCGTCGGACAATCGGCCGCAAGCCAGCCCCCCGCAAAGATGCTCGACGCCCGCATATCGCCGAAGACCGCCGCATGACCTTGCTGGCCATCGACATCGGCAACACGCGCCTCAAGTGGGCGCAGTACGCGGTGCTCGCGGCAGGCGCCGAGCCGCTGGCGCATGGCGCGGTCTTCCTCGAAACCATCGATCAGCTTGCCGACGCCGGCGGCGCCTGGGCCGCTCTCATGCCGCCCTGCGAGATGCTCGGCTGCTGCGTGGCGAGCGATTCGGTGCGCCACCGCGTGGAAGAACAGCTCGAACTATGGGAGGTGGCGCCGCGCTGGGTGGTGTCGAGCACGGCCGAGGCGGGCGTCGTCAACGGCTACGACCATCCGCTGCGCCTGGGCAGCGACCGCTGGGTCGCGTTGATCGGCGCGCGCGCGCGCTTGCTCGCTGCCGGCAAGCGGGCGCCCGTGCTGGTGGTGATGGTCGGCACGGCGGTCACCGTCGATGCGCTCGATGCCGACGGACGCTTTCTCGGCGGGCTGATCCTGCCCGGCCACGGCATCATGCTCAAGGCGCTGGAGGCCGGCACTGCGGGCCTGCGCGTGCCGACCGGCGAAGTCAGCGACTTTCCCACCAACACCAGCGACGCGCTCACCAGCGGCGGCACCTATGCCATCACCGGCGCCATCGAGCGCATGCACCGGCAGTTGCAGCGGCAGTGCGGCGAGGCGGCGCCGCGTTGCATCGTGACCGGCGGCGCGGGCTGGAAGGTGGCGCCGTCACTGCAGCTCGACTACGAGCTGGTCGACACGCTGATCTTCGACGGCTTGTTGACGATCGCCGCTGCTCGCCAGAGGTAGCGAACCCCGACGGCAGCCGGTGCAAGGCAACGCGCTGTGCACCGACAAGCGGGGCCATGCGGTTACTGCTCTCGAAGCGAACTGCGATCCGAGGCCGCAGTTGACGGCGGGATCCAGGGGCGTTTCAGAGGATGTAGCGCGACAGATCCTCGTTCACCGCCAGCGCGCCGAGCTTGGCGTCGACGTGCGCGGCATCGATGGAAACCGTCTGCCCCGACAGTCTCGGGGCGTCGAAGCTCACTTCGTCGAGCAGCCGCTCCATCACCGTGGAGAGCCGGCGCGCGCCGATGTTCTCGGTGCGCTCGTTGACGTCGAAGGCGATCTGCGCGAGCCGGCGGATGCCGTCGGCGCGGAAGTCCAGGGTCACACCCTCGGTGGCGAGCAGCGCCTGGTACTGGCGCGTGAGGCTGGCCTGGGTCTGCGTGAGGATCGCCTCGAAGTCCTCCACACTCAGCGAACCGAGCTCCACTCGAATGGGAAAGCGCCCCTGCAGTTCGGGAATCAGGTCGCTCGGCCGGCTCAGGTGAAAGGCGCCCGAGGCGATGAAGAGAATGTGGTCGGTGCGCACCAGGCCGTACTTGGTGGTCACCGTCGTGCCCTCGACCAGCGGCAGCAGGTCGCGCTGCACGCCCTGGCGCGAGACCTCGGCGCCGCTCGCGCCGCCGGCATCGCTGCGTGAGGTGACCTTGTCGATCTCGTCGATGAAGACGATGCCGTTCTGCTCGGCATTGGTCAGCGCCTGGCTGCGGATGTCGTCCTCGTTGACCAGCTTGGCGGCCTCTTCGTCGATCAGCAGCTTGCGCGCCTCGGCAATCGCGAGCTTGCGGGTCTTGCGGCGTTGCTGGCCGAGGCTGGCGAACATGCCCTTCAACTGCTCGGCCATGTCTTCCATGCCGGGCGGCCCCAACAGCTCGACCGCGGGCCTGGCCTCGGCGAGTTCGAGCTCGATCTCCTTGTCGTCGAGCGTGCCCTCGCGCAAGCGCTTGCGGAAGGTCTGGCGGGCGGTGCTGTCGGGCGCCGGTGCGGGCGCGGCGGGCGTGAGCCCGAACTCGGGCGCGCTGCCGCTGCGCGGCGGAGGCAGCAGCACGTCGAGGATGCGGTCCTCGGCGGCGTCTTCGGCTCGAGCGCGGTGGGCGCGCATGGCGCTCTCGCGCGTTTGCTTGACCGACATCTCGATCAGGTCGCGGATGATCGAATCGACATCCTTGCCGACATAGCCCACCTCGGTGAACTTGGTCGCCTCGACCTTGATGAAGGGCGCATCGGCCAGCTTGGCCAGGCGCCGCGCGATCTCGGTCTTGCCCACGCCGGTGGGACCGATCATGAGGATGTTCTTGGGCGTGATCTCGCCGCGCAGCTTGTCTTCGACCTGCTGGCGGCGCCAGCGGTTGCGCAGCGCGATGGCGACCGCGCGCTTGGCGTCCTTCTGGCCGACGATGTGGCGGTCGAGTTCGGAGACGATCTCCTGAGGCGTCATGCTCACTCCAGCACCTCGATCGTGTGCGACTGGTTGGTATAGATGCACAGGTCGCCGGCGATCTCGAGCGACTTCTTGACCATCTCCTGCGGTGACAGCGCCGTGTGGTCGAGCAAGGCGCGCGCCGCGGCCTGGGCGAAGGCGCCGCCGGAGCCGATGGCGATGATGCCGTGCTCGGGTTCGAGCACGTCGCCGTTGCCGGTGATGATGAGCGAGCTGTCCCGGTCGGCCACCGCCAGCATCGCCTCCAGGCGGCGCAGCACCCGGTCGGTGCGCCAGTCCTTGCTGAGCTCGATGGCGGCGCGAACGAGCTGGCCCTGGTGTTTCTCGAGCTTGGCCTCGAAGCGCTCGAACAGTGTGAAGGCGTCGGCCGTAGCGCCCGCAAAGCCGGCCAGCACCTCGCCCTTGTAAAGCCGGCGCACCTTGCGCGCGCTGGCCTTGACGATGACGTTGCCGAGCGTGACCTGCCCGTCACCGCCGAGCGCAACCTGGCGGCCGCGGCGCACGCTGACGATGGTGGTGCCGTGATAGGAGTCCATGGTGCTCAGATGAAGGTGCTGCGACCGAGTTCAATGCAGCCGATGTCGATGGCCGCCCCGCCGGATCCGCCGCTCAGAGGTTGCGCACTTTCACGCGCGCGTGCTCGTTGATGCCCATCGCGTTGAAGAACAAAGCGAGCAGGCGATGCGCGTCGTCGAAGTGCACCAGTCGTTCCTCGTTGCGGCGTGACAGCACCCAATTGAGCAGATCGCCGGCGGCCACGAAATCCATGCGGATGAGTCGCGTGCAGTTGATAGTGACGACGCCGGCGTTTCCGAGCCGGGCCTCCAGCGCGCCGAGGACCTTGCCGATGTCGCCGACCAGCTGGCCGGACAGCTCGACAGCCGCGGTCCGTGCGCCTCCGGTTTCTTCGAGCAGCACCGATTCGGCGAAGCCGGTGGACACGTCGGTCACCATCGAGCGAGACGACAGCGTGATGCCCGCCTCATCGGTCACTTTCACCTTCGCCAGCGACTTTTCCCATGAAGGCGGCGACACCTCGTAGGTGACGCAGTAGTCGATCGCGACTTCGTCGAACTGGTCGGGCCGGCTGGCCAGGCGCAGCACTTCAAGGCGCAGCAGCCAGATCACCGGATCGGCATCACGCACGCCGGTCGGTGCCGCGTCGCCGAGCACGTCGAGCAGCTTTTCCACGCCGAGCCAGCGCATGTCGATCTTTTGCGTGCTCCAGTGCCGCATCAGCTGGCTCAGCTCGCTGCAGGCCTGAGGGTCGATGCGTTCGAGCGGGCTCCAGTCGAGCACCCAGGGCATGGGCAGTTGAAGCGTCTTGGCGCTGAGCTCGGCCACTTCGTCGGTACTCAGTTCGGCCGGCGCGACCCAGCCGACATTGCCCTCCACGCGCATGCCGCTGGTGCCGCCGCGGCTCGGCGCCGGCGTTTCGGCCGCCACCATTTGAGGAATGGAGAACCACTGCGGCGGCGACCAACCGAAGCGCTGCGTGTAGTCGAGCGCCAGGCTCTCGAAGGGCTGCTGGCGGCCGGTGGCGCGGTACAGGTCGAACATCACCAGCCAGGTCTCGGCATGGCCATAGCGCTCGCCGTCGGGTGCGATCAGGCCGGCGATCGAGCGCTCGCAGGCCTCGAATTCGGCGTTGGCGAAGGAGATGACTGCCTCGTCGAGATCGGGATCGTGGGCGATTTCCTTGACCTCGACCGCGAACGGATTGTTGAAGTCGCTGGCGCCTTGCGGCGCGAGGGGCGCTCGCTTGACCGGCAAGGCGGCCTGCGGCTCCCAGGCGATGCTGCCGGTTTGCGCCGGCGCCGCGACGGCCGTCGGCGGGGTGGCCGCAGAATTGGTTGGGGCCGGGGCCGGCGATACGTTGGCAGGCCGCTCGGCGGGTTTGCTCTGTGCCGGCTCTGCGCTCTCGGCGAACGGCTGGTTCAGGGCCGAGCGTTCGTCGAGTTCGCCGGCAGCCGTGCGCGCCGTGTAGAACGAAGGCGGATGCGCCGGGATGGTGCGCCGCGCGACCTGCTCGCCTTCCATCTGCTGCTCGATCTCGTCGATCTTCGCCTTGACGGTCGCATCGGGCCGCGCCATCTCACTGGCACGCGGCTGATCGGAGTCGTCGAGATCGGAGGTGCCGATGATGCCGGCCAGCCCGTCGGCAGGCAGGCCTTCGCGGCGAATCTTGCGGAGCATGTCGAACTCGCGCTTGCGCACGAAGTCGTTGCGCCGCTTGCGCTCGATCATCGCCTTGAGCTCGCTCTTGGCGTAGCCGCTTTGCAGCGGCTCGTCGGGCACCGAATTCAGCTCTGCCCAGTCGGTCGCCGGGTTGGCGACGAACTTCACGACCTTGCGGAAGAAGCTGGTGCTTCCTTCCTTGGATTCGGATTTGTCGTCGGCCATCGGGCTCGGGGGCTCGGACGGGCGTGGCGCCTTAGTCGCCAAACATCTTCTGCTTCATCTCGCGGCGCTGCTGCGCCTCGAGAGAAAGCGTGGCGGTGGGCCGGGCGAGCAGGCGGCCCAGGCCGATCGGCTCGCCGGTTTCGTCGCAAAAGCCGTATTCGCCGGATTCGATGCGCTGCAGCGACTGCGAAATCTTCTTCAGCAGCTTGCGTTCGCGGTCGCGGGTACGCAGTTCCAGCGCATGCTCTTCCTCGATGGTGGCGCGATCGGCCGGATCGGGCACGATCGAGGTGTCTTCGCGCAGGTGCTCGGTGGTTTCGCCGGCGTTGTCGAGCAGGTCGTTGCGCTGCTTTTCCAACTGGCCGCGGAAGAAGTCGAGCTGCTTGTCGTTCATGTACTCGCTGTCGGGCATGGCCTGCAGCTCGTCTTCGGTGAGCTCGCGGCCTGCCTTGGTTTTCCAGACGTTGGCGAGTTTGGGGTCGATCTTGCGGGCCGGACGGGGCAAGTCGACCACGTTGCTGGCCGGCGGGCGGCTCGGCGGCGGCAGCGGAATGTTGCGCGGCGTCGGCTCGGCGGCGGCGGCGGCGGAAAGGCGCGCCGCCTTTGTGGCTTTGGAAGACGTCTTCAAGGGGGTCGGTTTCACTGCAGGTGCCGCTGCCAGGGCTGTCGTCTTGGCGGCCGCCTTGTTGGGGGCGGCATGGGCGGCGGGTTTGGGGGGCGGGTTGGCGGCTACCGGAGCCGCGGACTTCGCGCTTGGTGCGGCGGTCTTGGCGGATGGCTTCGGTGCTGACTTGGCGACGGCTGCCTTGGGCGCCGCCGATTGGGGGGGCGCCATCTTGATGGCGGTTTTTGCCGGCGGCGCCGTGTTGGCTGTCGCCTTTTTGGCGGCGGCGGAGCCGGGTGCGGCCTTGGCCGGGGTCTTGCTCACAGGAGTCTCCTCGCGTCGCGGCATCTTGTACCTGCTGTCGTACCTGCTGGGCACCGTGTGCTGATGGTGCCACTCCAACACCGAGCGCCGCGGATTGTAGCCACGCCGCGTTGCCCCAGGCGCGTCAAATCAGACATTGCTCCAGCCCCTGGTCGAAGATGTCGCGCGGCAGGTCGATTCCGATGAAGACCATCTTGCTGCTGCGAGCCTCGCCTTCGGCCCAGGCCGGACCGACATCGCTGCCCATCAACTGGTGCACGCCCTGGAAAATAACTTTTCGGTCCAGGCCCTGGATGGCCAGCACACCCTTGTAGCGCAGCATGCGCGGGCCGTAGATGTTGACCACCGAGCCGAGAAAGTCTTCCAGCTTGGCAGGGTTGAACGGTCGTTCCGCACGGAACACGAAGCTTTTCACGTCGTCGTCGTGAGCGTGGTGGTGGCCGTGCCCGCCAGCCTGGTGCGAGGGATGGTCGCAGTGCTCGCCGTGCGCGTGGTCGTGGTCGTGGTCGTGGTCGTGGTCGTGATGCTCGTGCTCGTCGGCCTTGAGGAAATCGGGGTCGATGTCGAGCTTGGCGTTGAGATTGAAGCCGTGCAGGTCGAACACTTCGGCGATCGGGACTTCGCCGAAATGCACCGCGGCCAGCGGTGCACGCGGGTTCATCTGTTTCAAGCGCTGAATCAGCGCTTCGGCCTCGTCCTTGGCGACCAGATCGGTCTTGCTGAGGAAGAGCCGGTCGGCGAAGCCCACCTGGCGGCGCGCTTCCTGGCGATCGTCGAGCTGTTGGCCGGCGTGCTTGGCATCGACCAGCGTCAGGATCGAGTCGAGCTGATAGCTTTCGGCGATCTCGTCATCCATGAAGAAGGTTTGGGCGACCGGGCCGGGGTCGGCCAGACCCGTGGTCTCGATGACGATCCTGTCGAACTCCAGCTCACCCTTGCGGCGCCGGGTGGCCAGATCGGCAAGGGTGACTCGCAGGTCTTCGCGGATGGTGCAGCAGATGCAGCCGTTGCTCATCTGGACGATCTGCTCCTTGCTCTCCACCGCCAGGATGTCGTTGTCGATGTTCTCCTCGCCGAACTCGTTCTCGATCACGGCGATCTTCTGGCCGTGCTGCTCGGAAAGCACGCGCTTGAGCAGGGTGGTCTTGCCGGAGCCCAGGAAGCCGGTGAGGATGGTGACGGGGATGAGTGACATGGCGGCTCGGAGTGGGTCGACTGGAGGGTGGCTTAGTTGGGGGTGGGCGACTGTGGGTCAAGGGCCGGGGGCTGTCAAGCAAATGGCGGGCCCGGCGGAGCCCCTCAGGGCTGTCCCGCAGACAGTGGTGCAGGGGAGCTGCGGTATTCTTGACGCACCTTCATTTCCGGCACCGCTGCCCGTGTCCGAGCCTCAACCCGGTCGGTCTGTGCGCCACAGCGACAGATCGACCTTCCATTCCGGGAAATCGGTGGACCGCCGCAACCTGTTCGAGCGGCTGATCGAGTTTCTTTCGCCGGGCCCGGACTCCAAGACCCAACTGATAGAAAGCCTGGCCGACGCCGAGCAACGCGAGCTCATCGAGCCGGAGTCGCGCATCATGCTCGAAGGCGTGCTGCGTATGGCCGACATGTCGGCCGGCGACGTGATGGTGGCAGCCCCGCGCATGGACCTGCTCGACATCGACGCGCCCTACGACGAGCTGCTCGAAGTCGTGATCCACACCGCGCACTCGCGCTTTCCGGTGTTCGAGGACCGCCGCGACAACGTCATCGGCATCCTCATGGCCAAGGACCTGCTCAAGCTGCAGCGCGCGCCCGAGCTGAACCTGCGCACGCTGCTGCGCCCGGCAGTGTTCGTGCCGGAGAGCAAGGGCCTGAACGAGCTGCTGCGCGATTTCCGCTCCAACCGGAACCACCTCGCCATCGTCATCGACGAGTTCGGCAACACGGCCGGCCTTTTGACTATCGAAGACGTGCTCGAGGAAATCGTCGGCGAGATCGAGGACGAGTTCGACGACAAGGACCATGCCTCCGGCGTGTTCACCCTGGCCGACGGCAGCCAGCGGGTGGCCGGCGACGCGGCGATCCGCGAGGTCAACACCGTGTTCGACGCGCAACTGCCCGAGGACGACTTCGACACTATCGGCGGCCTGGTCGCGCATGAACTCGGGCGGGTTCCGCGCCGCGGCGAAGCGGTGGAGGTCGGCGGGCTGCGCTTTTCGGTGATGCTGGCCAAGGGCGGTGCGGTGCGCTGGTTCAAGGCCACGCGCGCCGAGGCGGTGACGCCCGAGCCGTTCAGCGCCCCCGAGGCTTGACCGCGAATCACGTGTCCGGCCGATCGGCGGGCAGCCGAGGCGCGCACGTGGCGAGCCGGCGCTGGCCGTTGGCGGCGGAACTGCTCGTCGCCACGGCGGCCGGTGCGCTGCATGCGCTCTCCTTTTCGAGACTGGATCTCGGCTGGCTTCAGCTCGCCTGCGTTGCGCTGCTGGCCTGGCGGGTCGGTGCCGGGGCGGCGCCGGGACGCGCGGCGCTCATCGGCGGCATGTTCTCGACCGCCTGGCTGATCGGCGGCACCTGGTGGCTGTTCATCAGCCTGCACCGCTACGGCGGAATGCCGGCCTGGTTGGCGGGGCTGGCAGTCGGCTTGCTGTGTGCGCTGCTGTCGCTCTACCTGGCCGCCGCGATGGCGGCCTGGGCCCGCTGGCGCAGTGGTCGGCCCGCCGCCGATGCCCTGCTGTTCGCGGCGGTGTGGTTGCTGGCAGAACTGGCCCGGGGCGTCATCTTCACCGGCTTTCCCTGGGTGGCGGCCGGGTATGCGCACACCGACGGCACGCTCGGCGCCCTCGCGCCCTGGATCGGCGTGTACGGCATCGGCGCGGTCGCTGCGGGCATTGCGACTCTCCTGGCTGCGGCCATGCGGGCGTCGGGTTCGGGCCGCTGGCTGACGGTGGCCGGCGGCGCGGCCCTGTGGTGGGCGCCGCTCGTGTTGCCGCAAGACTTCACCGAAGCCACCGGCCGGCTCGAGGTGGCGCTGCTGCAGGGCAACGTGCCGCAAGAAGAGAAGTTCGAGCCGGCACATCAGCCCGAAGCGCTGGCGTGGACCTTGCGCACGCTGGCGCAGACGCAGGCCGACCTGGTGGTGGCGCCCGAGACGGCCGTCCCGCTGCTGCCGGCGCAGATGCCCGAGGGCCTGTGGGAAAACCTGCGCGGCGCCTTCGCCGGCGGCGACCGCGCGGCGCTGGTCGGCATGCCGCTGGGCAGCTTCGAGGCGGGCTACACGAATTCGGCGGTCGGCTTTTCGGCGGCAGCGGCCACGCGGCCCGGCGGCTTCTACCGCTACGACAAGCACCACCTGGTGCCGTTCGGCGAGTTCATCCCTCCCGGTTTTCGCTGGTTCGTCGATTTGATGAAGATGCCGCTCGGCGACTTCGCCCGCGGGCCGCTGGACGCGCCTTCGTTCGCGGTGCAGGGCGAACGGGTGGCACCCAACATCTGCTATGAGGATCTGTTCGGCGAGGAGCTGGCGGCGCGTTTTCGCGACCCCGCCACAGCGCCGACGATCTTCGCCAACGTCAGCAACATCGCCTGGTTCGGCGAGTCGATCGCCGTCTTCCAGCACCTGCAGATCTCGCGCATGCGCACGCTCGAACTGCAGCGCCCCATGATCCGCGCCACCAACACCGGCGCCACCGCCATCGTCGATCACCGCGGGGTCGTCACGCACCGCCTTGCGCCGCACACGCGGGGCATGCTCCACGGCACGGTCGAGGGCCGCAGCGGCCTGACGCCCTTTGCCGAGTGGGCGGCGCGAATGGGCCTGGCGCCTTTGGCGCTGCTGGCCGCGGCCGTACTCGCTGCAGCAGCCTGGCGCGTTGCGCGCGACTCGCGTACCACGCCGCGGCGGGCGACGGTACCGCTCTGAAGCTCGGCCGACTGAAATCGGCGAAATCTCGCTGGGCGAGGGCCGCGACGAACTTTCGTGTGAAGCCCGGGAAAAGGGCGACGACCTTGCCGTTTTCCATGCGCCACGGTGCCGGTTCGGCGAGCGTCATGCGGGCCTCTCCTTGCCTGGCCATCGATCCCCGCTTCTCGTGCTGCGGACCCTGGTCGTCGCAATTGCCGGCGATGTGGTGCTTCTTTTACGGATAACAAAGGACGACATGCGATCGGCTCGTTGCGGGGAGCGCGAAGGCGCCCCCTAGAATTCGCGCTTCGCCGTGCGCGCCCGCGCAGCGGCTCGGCCCGCCACCGCGACACGATGCTGACCTTCCAGCAAATCATCCTGCGCCTGCAGAATTATTGGGCCGACCAGGGCTGCGCCATGCTGCAGCCCTACGACATGGAAGTCGGCGCCGGCACCAGCCACACCGCCACCTTCCTGCGCGCGCTCGGTCCCGAGCCCTGGAAAGCCGCCTACGTGCAGCCGAGCCGCCGGCCCAAGGACGGCCGCTACGGCAACAACCCGAACCGGCTGCAGCACTACTACCAGTTCCAGGTGGTGCTCAAGCCGGCGCCGGCCGGCATCCTGGAGCTGTACATCGGCTCGCTCGAAGCGCTGGGCTTCGACCTCAGACGCAACGACATCCGCTTTGTCGAAGACGACTGGGAGAACCCCACGCTCGGTTGCTGGGGCCTGGGCTGGGAGGTCTGGCTCAACGGCATGGAGGTCACGCAGTTCACCTATTTCCAGCAGGTCGGCGGCATCGATTGCCGGCCGATCACCGGCGAGATCACCTATGGGCTGGAACGCCTGGCCATGTACCTGCAGGGCGTCGATAGCGTCTACAAGCTGCAGTGGGCCGAGGGCCTGAGCTACGGAGACGTCTACCTGCAGAACGAGCAGGAGCAAAGCGCCTACAACTTCGAGCACAGCGACGTCGAGTTCCTGCTGCACGCCTTCGGCAGCCACGAGAAGCAGTCGAAGCACCTGATGGAGCAACAGTTGGCACTCCCCGCTTACGAGCAACTGCTCAAGGCCGGCCACAGTTTCAACCTGCTCGATGCGCGCGGCGCGATCAGCGTCACCGAGCGAGCGGCCTACATCGGGCGCATCCGCACTCTCGCGCGCGACGTCGCAAGGAGCTACAAGCTGAGCCGCGCCCGCATGATCCCGCCTTTTCCCATGGCGCCCCGCGAGTGGGCCGACGAAGAGATCGCTGCCATGGTGAAGGCCAAACTGTTTGAAGCGGAGGCGGCCTGATGAGCGCCGTCGGGCCGCTCCCAAGGCGCTCGATCTCCCTCGGGGGGACCGGCGCGCAGCGCCGTCGGGGGCGCACATGAGCGTCATGCATCCCACCCGCAACCTGCTGGTCGAACTGCTCGTCGAGGAACTGCCGCCCAAGGCACTGAAGAAGCTGGGCGAGTCCTTCGCGCACACGCTGGCGCAAAGCCTGAAGGCGCAAGGCCTGGCGACCGACCATTCGGCCGTCACGCCGTTCGCTTCGCCACGCCGGCTGGGCGTGCAGGTCAGCGCTGTGCTGCCGGCGGCGCCCGACAAGGCGGTCTCGCAAAAGCTCATGCCGGCCAGCGTGGGTTTCACGGCGGACGGCCTGCCGACGCCGGCACTGCTCAAGAAGCTGGCGAGCTTGGGCGCCGACGCTTCCGCGCTGCCGCGCCTCGAGCGGCGCATGGATCCGGCTTCGAAGAACGCCGCGGACGCGCTGTTCTTCGAGAGCCTGGTCGCCGGTGCAACGCTCGCTAAGGGCCTGCAGAAAGCGCTCGACGAAGCCATCGCGCGGCTGCCGATTCCCAAGCTCATGAGCTACCAGCCCGAGACCGGCGCGCTGCCCGGCTGGAGCAGCGTGCAGTTCGTGCGTCCGGTGCACGGGCTGGTGGCGCTGCACGGCGCTGAGGTCGTGCCGGTGAGCGCGCTCGGTCTGGAGTCGGGCCGCGAGACGCAGGGCCACCGCTTCGAAGCCGCCATGGAGCCGGTGGTACTGCAGCATGCGGACCACTACGCGCAGCAGTTGCTCGAGCAGGGCGCCGTCATCGCCAGCTTCGCTTCCCGCCATGGCGACATCGCGCGGCAGCTACAGGCCGCGGCGTCGAAGGAAGGGCTGGTGCCGATCGACGATGCAGCGCTGCTCGACGAAGTGACGGCGCTGGTCGAGCGGCCCAACGTGCTGCTGTGCCGCTTCGAGCCCGAGTTCCTGGCGGTGCCGCAGGAATGCCTGATTCTCACGATGAAGGCGAACCAGAAGTACTTCCCGCTGCTCGATGCGCAGGGGCGCCTGACCGAGAAGTTTCTGGTCGTCAGCAACATCACGCCGGACGACCCGAGCGCGGTGATCGAGGGCAACGAGCGGGTGGTGCGGCCGCGGCTGGCGGACGCGAAGTTCTTCTTCGATCAGGACCGCAGGAAGCCGCTGGCCTCGCGCGTCGGCGGCTTGGCCAAAGTGGTCTATCACGGCAAGCTGGGCACCCAACTCGATCGCACCGAGCGCGTGCGCGCAATCGCTCGCGAAATCGCCCTCGCTCTGGTCGGAAGCGGCGTCCTGACGGTAGAGCAACAGGCGCGAGTGGATCAGGCAGCGCAAATAGCCAAGGCCGACCTGCTGACCGACATGGTCGGCGAGTTTCCCGAGCTGCAGGGCACGATGGGCCGCTACTACGCGCAGCACGACGGCCTGCACGGCGACATCGCCCTGGCGATCGAAGACCACTACAAGCCGCGCTTCGCGGGCGACGAGCTGCCGCGCAACGAGGTCGGTGTGGTGCTGGCGCTGGCCGACAAGCTGGAGACGCTGGTCGGCCTGTTCGGCATCGGCCAGTTGCCGACCGGCGACAAGGACCCGTTCGCGCTGCGGCGGCATGCGCTCGGGGTCATCCGCATGCTGACCGAGAAGAGGCTGCCGCTGGAACTCAACGCCTTGCTGAAGGCAGCGCTGCCCGCTTTCGGCGAGTCGATCGCGGACCCTGGCGTCGCGCTGGCCGACTTCATCTACGACCGGCTCGCGGGCGGCCTTCGCGAGCAGGACTACAGCGCACGGGAGATCGACGCCGTGCTGGCCTTGCGCCCGCAGCGCCTGGCCGACGTGCCGCAGCGCCTGGCGGCGGTGCGCGCCTTCGCCGCACTACCGGAAGCGCCCGCTCTGGCAGCGGCCAACAAGCGCGTCGGCAACATCCTAAAGAAGGTTGCCGGCGTCGTTGAGCCGAAGATCGACCCGGTGCTGCTGAAGGAGCCTGCCGAGGCCGCGCTGGCCGGCGCCTTGGCCGACGTGAAACCGCAAGCCGACGCCGCTTTCGAACGGGGCGACCACACCGCCTCGCTTCAGTGGCTCGCCGGCTTGAAAACGCCGGTCGATCTTTTCTTCGACCAGGTCATGGTCAACACCGACGACCCGGCCCTCCGCGCCAACCGCCTGGGCCTTCTCGCCACCCTGCACGCCGCCATGAACCGCGTTGCTGACCTGTCCAAGCTGGCGGTCTAGCATGAAGCCCATACGCTTTCTTCGTTCGCTGCCTCCCGAGGGGGCGGTCGTTACCCTTGGGGCGTCCCGGCGGGCACCGACATGACCCCCCTCAAACTCGTCATCCTCGACCGCGACGGCACCATCAACGCCGACCGCGACGACTACGTGAAGTCGGCCGACGAATGGGAGCCGTTGCCGGGCGCGCTGGAAGGCATCGCGCGGCTCAACCATGCCGGCTGGCACGTGGTGGTGGCGACCAACCAGTCCGGTCTCGGCCGGGGCCTCTTCGACATGGCAGCGCTCAACGCCATGCACGACAAGATGAACAAGGGCCTGGCCCAGGCCGGCGGGCGCGTCGACGCCGTGTTCTTCTGCCCCCATGCGCCGGACGAACAGTGCGCCTGCCGCAAGCCGCTGCCGGGCCTGTTCGAGCAGATCGGCGAACGCTACGGCGTCGATCTGCGCGGCGTGCCCGCCATCGGCGACAGCCTGCGCGACCTGCAGGCGGCGCGAACGGCTGGCTGCGAAACGCACCTGGTGCTCACCGGCAACTACGCAGGGCAATCGGAAGCGCAGCTCGCCGCCACGCTGCAATCGGTGCCCGGCACCGAGGTCCACGCCGATCTCGCCTCCGCCGCCGAGTTCATCGTGCAGCGCGAGCGCCACGCCCGCGCCGTGGCGCGCGGCACGGTCGACCCGCCCGACAGCGGGCCGGGGGAGTTGAAAGCCACATGAGCACGCCAGGCCGCTTCAAGTGCTCATGCTTGCGCTCGGCGGGACCGCGCGCAACGCGCAAGGTGTCCCGGTGAGCCGCTCCCTGGCGGTGCTGCGCTCGCTCGTCTTCTTTTTGTGGCTGGCTGTCACCGTGGTGCCGTTCGCGCTAGCCGCGCTGGCGCTGTCGATCTTCAGGCGCGGCGATCCGGTCTATTGGGTCTGCATCACATGGCTGCGCTGGTCGATCTGGGGCGCGCGGGTGATTTGCGGCGTGCGATACCGGGTGCAGGGCATGGAGCGGCTGCCCGTCGATCGCCTGACGCCGGTGATCCTTTGCCCCAAGCACCAGAGCACCTGGGAGACCTTCGCCTTTCCGACCTTGATGACGCACCCCCTGTGCTACGTGTTCAAGCGCGAGCTGCTCTACATCCCCTTCTTCGGCTGGGCCATCGGCCGGCTCGACATGATCCACATCGACCGCAGCAAGCGCAACGAAGCCTGGGGCCGTGTGGCCGAGCAAGGCCGGCGCTACATGGCCAAGGGCAACTGGGTGATCATGTTTCCCGAAGGCACGCGCACACCGCGCGGGAGCCAGGGCGTCTACAAGGCCGGTGCGACGCGCCTGGCCGTGGACACCGGCACGCCGGTAGTGCCGATTGCCGTGAGCTCGGCGAAGTGCTGGCCGCGCAAGAGCTTCGTGCTGACGCCGGGGCTGATCGATGTGTCGATCGGGCGGCCGATTGCCGCCGTGGGGCGACAGCCCGACGAGCTGATGCGCGAGGTCGAGGCCTGGATCGAGGCCGAGATGCGGCGCCTCGATCCCGAGGCCTACTGAGCTCGGCCTTGCTCGAAGTCACTGTCGCGGTAGCCGCGGCGCAGCGAGGCACCCGCGAGCCCGGCCCGCTCCTATACTCGCGGCCCATGACGCGCCCGGCCTCCTCGGCCAATCCTCGCCAGCTCGATCTGCCCTGGTTCGCGGCGGATGGAATGGCTGTCGCGGCACTGAACCCACCGGCCCTGCCATTGGCCCGGCCCCCTGCTCCGGACGGGCTGCGGCAGAGCAGCGAAGCCCTCCTGCTTGCCCCTTTGCCGTCGGCCAGCGAGGTCGCCCCAGCGGCGCCTGTTTCCGGGCCAACGAGCGCCGGCAAAGCCCAAGGCGGCGCTCCGACCCAATGGCGCCATCCGCGCGCCGCCCGCGAGATCGATCTCGGCCGTGCCGTCGTGGCCTACGAATTCCAGCGTGCCCGCCGCCGTTCCATCGGCATGGTGGTCTCCGCCGAGGGTCTGTCGGTCCGGGCGCCGCGCTGGGTCGGCTGGGGCGAGATCGAGGCGGCCCTGCGCGAGAAGGCCGGCTGGATCGAAGCCAAGCTCGCCGAGCAGCACGATCGGGCGCGCAAACATGCCGCCTCGCGCATCGAATGGCGCGACGGCACGGCGCTGCCTTTCCTCGGCGAGACGGTGACCGTGGTGCTCGACCCGCACACGACGGGCGCAGTGCTCGATGCCGGCGCCAAAGGGCTGCCCGGCGCACCACGGCTCACCCTGCGCGTGGGCCTGCCGCAGCGCGCGGCGCCCGAGCAGATCCGCGACGTCGTACAGGCCTGGCTCAAGCGCCAGGCACGGCGCGTGTTCGAGGAGCGCTGCACGCACTTCGCGCCGCTTTTGCGCGTGCGGATCAGCCGGCTCACGCTCAGCTCGGCGCAGACGCGCTGGGGCAGCGCCAGCGCGGATGGTTCGATCCGGCTGAACTGGCGCTTGATCCACTTCGCGCTCACGACAATCGACTACGTGGTCGCTCATGAGCTGGCGCACCTGCGAGAGATGAACCACAGCCCGCGCTTCTGGGACGTGGTGCGCTCGGTCATTCCCGACATCGATGGCGCTCGCGGCACGCTCAGGCACGAGACACTGCCGGCCTTCGACTGATTCGCTCGTCGCCGACCGCTGCGCCGTACGACGCGGCCTCGCTCACGCGCAAGCTCGGTCTGCCGAGCCCCTTGCCGCCGCGTCCGCCGGCTGGCGCCTGATTGCCGCGTCGGGGACCGGTGCGAACCGCATCACTCCGTCCCCGCCCAGCCGGCGCTCGAGCCGCCCCTGCAGCCACAGCGTGTGCAGGTGCGCGATCGCCTCGCCCATCGCGAAGCTGGTCTGGTGCAGATCGAGCTTGCGCTTGAAGAGCACCGGCAGCAGCTCGGCAGCCGCCTTCGGCGCCTCGGCGCAGGCCGCCATCACTTCCGCAAAGCGCTCGGCATGGTGATTTCGGAGCTGGTCGATTCGCGTGTGCAGGCCGGCGAAGGGGCGGCCGTGCGAGGGCAGCACGAGCGTGTCGGCGGGCAGGGCGCGCAGGCGCTCGATGGACGCCAGGTAGAGCGCCAGGGGGTCGGCTTCGGGTTCGAGATCGATCACGCTCACGTTGGTGCTGATGCGCGGCAGGACCATGTCGCCGGAAATCAGGATGCCGAGCGCTCCGCAATGCAGGGCGATGTGCTCGGGCGCATGGCCGTAGCCGGCGTGGCACTGCCATTCCTGCGCGCCGATGACGAGGCGCTGGCCGTCCATCAGCCGGTGAAAGCGGGGTGGCACGGCAGGCACCATCGACGCGTAGTAGTTCGAGCGTCCGCGCACCTTGTCCAGCGCGTCTCCCTCGGCAAGCCCGTGGCGCGCGAAGTGCGCGGCGGCCGAGTCGCCGCCGAAGCCGGTGGTGCTTTGCGTGGCCAGCTTGGCGGCGTGGTAGTCGGTTGCGCTCATCCACAGATCGCACTGCCAGCGCGAAGTGAGCCAGTCGGCCAGGCCGATGTGGTCGGGGTGCATGTGGGTGACGATCACGCGCAGCACCGGCAGGCCTTCGAGCTCGGTGGCGAACACCTGCTCCCAAGCTTGCCGCGTCGGCTCGGTGGCGATGCCGCAGTCGACGATGCTCCAGCCTTCCGTCCGGCCGGTCGGCGACTGCCGGCAGTCCCGCAGCAGCCACAGGTTGATGTGGTCCAGCGCGAAGGGCAGACCCATGCGCAGCCACTTGACGCCAGGCGCCACTTCGAGCGCGGTGCCGGGCGCCGGCAAGGTGTTGCCGTGCGGATAGTCGAGCTGCATTTCGAGAGCGTTCATCGCGAGGGTCCAGGGTGATCGGTTGGCGCGGTCGGGCGGCGGTATGGCGGTGTGGTGGGCCGCAGCGGCAGGCCCGCGGCTATAGTTGACGTTAACGTCAACGTCAACCGATTCTAGGCAGCCATGCCCGCACCTGCTGTCTCCGAGACATCACCGTCGTTCACGATCAGCGAGCTAGCGCGCGAGTTCGACCTGACCACGCGCGCGATCCGGTTCTACGAAGACTGCGGCTTGCTTGCGCCGGCGCGCGGCGGCGCCGGTGGACGCCAGCGCGTGTACACCGCACGCGACCGCACGCGGCTCAAGCTCACCTTGCGCGGCAAGCGGCTGGGGCTTTCGCTGGCGGAGATCAAGGAACTCGTCGACATGTACGAGTCGCCGCGAGACTCGGTGCCACAGCTGAAGAAGTACCTCGCCGTGCTCGCCGAACACCGCGAGCAGATCGAGCAGCAGCTCGCCGACCTGCAGGCCACGCTCGACGAGGTGCGCGCCTACGAGAAGGAAGCGCGCCGCCTGCTTGCGCAGGGCGAGCAGCGCAAGGCCGGTCGCGCGCGCGCCGCGGCCTGAGCCCGGCCCTTCGCCGAGCGCGGGACAACGAACCCATTCAGGAACCGCCTCATGCAGTCACCCGGCCTCGATTTCGATCTCGGCGAAGACATCGAAGCGCTGCGCGACACGGTGCGCGCCTTCGCCCGGGCCGAGATCGCGCCGCGCGCGGCCGAGATCGATTCGAGCGACCAGTTCCCCATGGACCTGTGGCGCAAGCTCGGCGAGCTGGGCGTGCTCGGCATCACCGTGGCCGAGGAGTACGGCGGCGCCGACATGGGCTACGTGGCGCACATGGTCGCCATGGAAGAAATCTCGCGCGCCTCGGCCAGCGTGGGTCTGAGCTACGGCGCGCATTCCAACCTGTGCGTCAACCAGATCAATCGCAACGGCAGCGCGGCGCAGCGGGCGAAATACCTGCCCAGGCTGATCAGCGGCGAGCATGTCGGCGCGCTGGCGATGAGCGAGGCGGGCGCCGGCAGCGATGTCATCAGCATGCAGCTCAGGGCCGAGGACAAGGGCGGTCACTACGTGCTCAATGGCACCAAGATGTGGATCACCAACGGCCCGGACGCTGACACGATGGTGGTCTATGCCAAGACGGAGTCCGTGGATGACGGCCCCCGCGCTTCGCTGCCCCCGGGGGGGGCGCACCAGCCTTCGGGCGGCCGGGCGGCCGGTGGGGGCGCGCGCGGCATCACGGCCTTCATCGTCGAGAAAGGCATGAAGGGCTTCTCCACCGCGCAAAAGCTCGACAAGCTGGGCATGCGCGGCTCGCACACCGGCGAGATGGTGTTCAGCAACGTCGAGGTGCCGGCCGAGAACATCCTCGGTGCACTCAACGGCGGCACGAAGGTGCTGATGAGCGGCCTGGACTACGAACGCGCGGTGCTGGCTGCCGGGCCGATCGGCATCATGCAGGCGGTGATGGACAACGTGCTGCCCTACATCCACGACCGCAAGCAGTTCGGCCAGAGCATCGGCGAGTTTCAGCTCATCCAGGGCAAGGTGGCCGACATGTACACCGTGCTGCAGGCGGCGCGGGCGCTTTGCTACACCGTCGGCAAGAACCTCGACAAGCTCGGCAGCGAGCACGTGCGCGAGGTGCGCAAGGATTGCGCCGGCGTGATCCTCTGGTGCGCCGAAAAGGCGACCTGGATGGCCGGCGAGGGAATCCAGATATTCGGTGGCAACGGCTACATCAACGACTATCCGCTGGGTCGCCTGTGGCGCGACGCCAAGCTCTACGAAATCGGCGCCGGCACGAGCGAGATCCGCCGCATGCTGATCGGCAGGGAGCTGTTTGCGCAAACCATGTGACTGACCGCGCCGGCTACGCGGCTTACCGGTGTGTGGCGGCCAGTCCGTAAACTCCGTGCTCGCCGCATGCGCATGTCGCTGCATGGGCCGCACGGCCGTTCGCAGGGCGAACTCGGGAGTGCGCAGCACGAAGCAAAGCCATGAGCACCAATCTTCAGGAACTTTTCGACAACAACCGCGCCTGGGCCGAACGCACCGAAGCGCGCGCGCCTGGTTTCTTCTCGCGCCTGCTGCGCCAGCAGGCACCGCAATACCTGTGGATCGGCTGCAGCGACAGCCGTGTTCCGGCCAACGAGCTCGTCGATCTGCTGCCGGGCGAGCTGTTCGTGCACCGCAACGTGGCCAACGTGGTGGTGCATTCCGACCTCAACTGCCTGTCGGTCATCCAGTACGCGGTGGACATGCTCGGCGTGCAGCACATCATCGTGGTCGGTCATTCCGGCTGCGGTGGCGTGGTGGCGGCGCTCGCCGACCGGCGCATCGGTGTGGCCGACAACTGGTTGCGACACGTGAAGGACGTGCGCAAGAAGCACCAGGCCTGGCTCGACACCGTGCCGCCCGAACGCAGGGTCGATGCCCTGGGCGAGCTCAATGTGGTGGAGCAGGCCGTCAATGTCTGCCAGACCACCATCGTGCAGGACGCCTGGCAGCGGGGCCAGACGGTGGTGATCCACGGCTGGTTCTACGGCCTCAACAACGGCCGCCTGCGCGACCTGGCCATGACGGTGGCCGGGCCGACGCACACCGAAACGGCCTACATGCAGGCACTGGCGACGGTGAAGGCGCGGTATGCGTCGCCTGCGGAAATCTGAAATGAAGCGACCGGCTGTTCTCGGTCCGTTGCGGACGTTCGGCTGGATAGCTGTGCGAGCGCTCCGTGCGGGCAAAGCCGTGGGCGTGTGTCCGGCGGCGCTTCGGTGCGGCGGTCGGCCCTGCGGGCCGACTGCGCTGCGCTGCTCGGGCTTGCGGGCCGTCGCGGAACTCACTTCGTTCGCTGCGCTCACTGCGCTCAGACAACCGCGAAGAGTCAGATCACGAAGCGCGCTGCGCGCGCCGCCCGCAAGCCCTGCGCTGCTCGCCGCCGCACAGGCGCGCCGCCGGACACCCGCCCACGGCTTTGCAAGAGGCACCGTTCCTCTTGAT